>JALOTH010000027.1 GCA_025458035.1 Rhodospirillales bacterium | reverse complement strand
CGCCGCCGGACCGGAAACCACCGTTGCCGGCAGCCGGCGTCAGAACATCGACAAGACGCTCTGTTGCGACTGCGCCGCCAGCGACAGCGAGGTGACACCCAACTGCAGGCGGGTTTGCAGCGCCAGCATGCGGGCGCCTTCCTCGTTCGGATCGGCGAGGGTCAGCTTGTCGGCGCCTTCCTCCAGCACCTGCATCGTCTGCTTGGTGAAGTCCTCGCGCGTCTGCAGGATGGCGAGGCTGTTGGCCATCGCCGAGCCGAAGTCGCGGGCCTTGGCAAGCGCGCTGCGCACGTTGCTGTCGGCGGTATCGGCCTTGGTGGCGGTGCGGAAGTCGGCGGCGCTCAGGCCGAGACCGGAGGCGGTCAGGTCCTGGCCCGTCGTCACCAGCTTGTTGGTGCGGTCCTCGTTGAAGAAGGTGGTCAGCGTGTCGCCGCCGAGGAGGTTGGTGCCGCGATAGTTGGCATCCTTGACCAGGGCGTCGATCTGCGAGCGCACCTCGTTGTAGTTGTTTTCGAGGGTCTTGACCTTGTCGACGGTATCGCCGACGGCGCCGAGACCGATCGCCGCGTAGTCGGCCTTGGTGAAGGTGCCGCCGCCGAAGGTGATCTGTTCGCTCGAATCCGTGGCGACGATACTCAGCTGGCCGTTGGCATCGAGGCTGGCCGTGGCCGTTGCACCCACCGCCGTGTTGATCTTGCCGACGAGGGCGGCGCCGGTGTCGGCGTCCGCGGTGGTGACCGTCACCGCTGCCGCATCGCCGACGGTGATCTGGAAGGTGGCGCCGGTGGTCACGCCGAGCGTTGCCATGGTCGCGGCGCCGCCGATGTCCTTGTTGCCGGTGGCCGACGAACTGAAGCCGGCGGCGATCGAATCGCGGGCGTCGCTCACCGTCGCCTGCGCCTGTTCGATGAGCTTGGTCATCGAGGTCACGCCCTTGTCGGCTTGCTTGATCGAGGAAATGCTCTGGCCCATGCTGTCGAGCAGGCGGCCCAGATCGCTGGAGCGGTTGGACAGCGACTGCGCGGTGAAGAACGACAGCGGGTTGTCGAGGGCGCTGTTGACCTTGCGGCCGGTGGCCAGCCGCAGCTGCGTCGACTCCAACATCGAGTTGGTCTTCTGCAGCGACAGCAGGTTGTTGGTCATTGCCGCGCCGAGGGCGACTTTATCAGCCATGATGGCGGATCCTTTCCTAGGATGATGGCATGCCGGAGTGGTTCTGCCGGCGACCGCAACCATAGCGAGTTTTCATGGGCAATTGCAATTTATTAGTTTATATCGAAATTCCCTGCAATTTCCGCGGGAGACTGCCGCCGGGAATGCTAAGCCGCCCCCTCTGCCCCCGCCCGATCCGGCTGTATCGCGGCGCCCGCTGGTGATACGCTCCCTGGTAAAAGAGACGGGCACGGCAAACCCGTCGCCGTCCGGGCGCGAGGAGGACTGCCATGGCACAGACTGACACGTCGATCAGCAGCAACATCAGCAGCGCGGAATGGCAGCAGCGGGTCGATCTCGCCGCCTGCTACCGGCTGGTGGCGCTGCACGGCTGGGATGATCTCGTCTTCACCCACATCTCGGCGCGGGTGCCGGGACCGGAGCATCACTTCCTGATCAACCCCTATGGCCTGCTGTTCGAGGAAATCACCGCCTCCAGCCTCGTCAAGGTGGACATCGACGGCCAGAAGGTGGCGCCCAGCGACTATGACATCAACCCGGCCGGCTTCGTCATCCACAGCGCCATCCACGGGGCGCGGGAGGATGCGCACTGCGTTCTGCATCTGCACACCGCCAACGGCGTCGCCGTCTCGGCGCAGCGGGGCGGCGTGCTGCCGATCTCGCAGCATTCCATATTCGTTCTCGCCTCCCTCGCCTATCACGACTATGAGGGAGTCGCCCTGAATGACGAGGAAAAGCCGCGCCTCGTCGCCGACCTCGGCCGCAAGCACTTCCTGATGCTGCGTAACCATGGCCTGCTCACCGTCGCCGAGACGGTCGCCGATGCGTTTCTCTACATGTACTTCTTCGAGACCACCTGCCGCATCCAGGTGGGGGCGCAGGCGGGCGGCACGCCGCTCAATTCCCTGTCCAACTCCATCATCGCCAACGCCGAGGCGCAGCTCAGCCAGGTGACCCGCGGCGCCCTCGGCAGCCTCGCCTGGCCGGCGCTGCTGCGCAAGCTCGACCGGCTCGATCCGTCCTACCGCAGCTAAGCGCCGCCGGCGAGCCGTTAAGGGGCGGCGCGGCCGCCGTGCGCCGCCGACCAGGAGACGGGATCGGCGAGGAACGCCCGCACTTCCGCCAGTTCCGCCGCCGGGAACGCCGCCGCCGCCTCCGCCGCCGCCAGCACGTCCCACCAGGTGGCGAGGAAATGCAGATTGAGCCCGGCGGCGGCGAGCGTCGCCTGCGCCTCCGGGAAGATGCCGTAATAGAACACGACGAAGGCCTCGCTCACCCGGCAGCTGCCGTCGCGCAGCGCCGTGGCGAAGCCCAGCTTCGAGGCGCCATCGGTGGCGAGGTCCTCCACCAGCAGCACCCGCGCGCCGTCCGCCCACGCTCCCTCGATGCGGGCGTTGCGGCCGAAGCCCTTCGCCTGCTTGCGCACGTACAGCATCGGCTTGCCGGTGGCCTCGGCGAGCCACGCGGCGTAGGGGATGCCCGCCGTCTCGCCCCCCGCCACCGCGTCGATGGTCTCCCAGCCGAGCCGTTCGGAGAGCAGATCGACGGCACCGTCGATGACGTGGCGGCGTTCGCGCGGGTAGGAGATCAGCCGCCGGCAATCGATGTAGACGGGGCTGGCCCAGCCGGAGGTGAAGCGGAACGGCTCCGCCGGCCGCACGCCGACGGCGCCGATGCGCAGCAGCAGCCGGGCCGTCTCCGGATCGGCGCCAAGCACGGGCGGGTTGCTGCCTTCGGTCATCTCGCTGTCCCCTTGCGCCGCCCGCCCTTGCGATTTCGAGGCAGTTTCGCCATGCTCCCGCCCTCTTGCAAGGACGAAGGCAGCGTTTCCATGAGCGGCGATCGCGTCTACCTCTACGACTCCACCCTGCGCGACGGCGCGCAAACGCAAGGTGTCGACTTCAGCGTCACCGACAAGATGGCGATCGCCCGCCACCTCGACGCCATCGGCATCGACTACGTGGAGGGCGGCTGGCCCGGCGCCAACCCCACCGATACCACCTTTTTCGACGGCCCGCCGGCGTTCCACCGGGCCCGCCTCGCCGCCTTCGGCATGACCCGCCGCGCCGGCCGCAGCGCCGACAACGATCCCGGCCTTGCCGCCCTGCTCGCCGCCAAGGTTGATGTCGTCTGCATGGTCGGCAAATCCTGGGACTATCAGGTGGAGACCGCCCTCGGCATCGACCTCGATGAAAACCTGGCGATGATCGCCGATAGCGTCCGCCACGCCCGCGCCCGCAAGGCCGAGGTGCTGTTCGACGCCGAGCATTTCTTCGACGGCTATAAGTCCAATCGCGACTATGCGCTCAAAGCGATCACCGCCGCCCATGGGGCGGGCGCCCGCTGGATCGTGCTGTGCGATACCAACGGCGGCACCCTGCCGCACGAAGTCGCCGCCATCTGCCGCGACGTCGTCCGCCACGTGCCCGGCGATCACCTCGGCATCCACTGCCACAACGACACCGGCAACGCCGTCGCCAACAGCCTGATGGCGGTGGAGGCGGGCTTCCGCCAAGTGCAGGGGACACTGAACGGGCTCGGCGAGCGCTGCGGCAACGCCGACCTGATCCAGGTCGCCGCCAACCTGACCTTGAAGATGGGCTATCGCACCGGCCTTTCCGCCAGTGACCTGACGCGGCTGACCCACACCTCACGCCTGCTGGACGAGCAGCTCAACCGGGCGCCGCAGCGCAATGCCCCCTTCGTCGGCGAAAGCGCCTTCGCCCACAAGGGCGGGCTGCACGTCTCGGCGGTGGAGAAGGATCCCCGCTGCTATGAGCACATCGCCCCGGAACTGGTGGGCAACCATCGCCACATCGTCGTCTCCGATCAGGCCGGCCGCGCCAACATCCTGGCGCGCTTCCGCGATATCGGCCTCGACATCGACCCGGACGACGCCAAGGTCAACCGCCTGCTCGACACGGTGAAGGCGCGGGAGTTCGACGGCTACGCCTACGACGGCGCCGAGGCGAGCTTCGAGCTGCTCGCCCGCCAGGCGTTCGAGGAGCTGCCCCACTATTTCGAGTGCCAGAGTTTTCGCGTCATCGACGAGCGCCGCTGGAACGCCCGTGGCGAGCTGATCACCCAGTCGGAAGCGACGGTGAAGATGTGGGTGGGCGGCGAGCGGCACATGGCCGTCGAGGAGGGCAACGGGCCGGTGAACGCCCTCGACGCCGCCATGCGCAAGGTGCTGCTGCCGGTCTATCCGCAGCTCGCCGGCGTCCGCCTCGTCGATTACAAGGTGCGCATCCTCACCCCCGGCGAGGGGACGGGCGCGGTTACCCGGGTGATGATCGAATCCGCCTGCGGCCATGCGGAGCGCTGGACCACCGTCGGCGTCTCCACCAACATCATCGACGCGTCCTACCGCGCCCTGCACGACGCCATCGTCTACAAGCTCTACCGCGACGGCGTCGGCCTCGACCGCGCGGCCTGAAGCCGGCGGCGGCGATGGCGGGCAGCGACCGCTCGCAAGCGCCCGCCGCGGGCGCCGGCGCCCCCGCCGTCATCTTGGTGGAACCGCAGCTGGGCGAGAACATCGGCATGGTGGCGCGCGCCATGCTCAACTGCGGGCTCAAGGACCTGCGCCTCGTCGCCCCGCGCGAGCCGTGGCCGAACGCCAAGGCCGTTGCCGCCGCCTCCGGCGCCGATCCGGTGCTGGCGGCGGCGCGACTCTATCCGACGACGGCGGCGGCGATCGCCGATCTCGCCCGCGTCTACGCGACGACGGCGCGGGAGCGGGACATGACCAAGCCGGTGGTCAGCCCGCGGGCGGCGGCAGCGGCGATGCGCGGCTTCGGCGCCGGCTGCGGCCTCCTCTTCGGCAAGGAAAGCCGCGGCCTCGATAACGACGACATCGCGCTCGCCGACGCCATCCTGGCGATCCCCCTCAACCCCGGCTTTTCCTCCCTCAACCTCGCCATGGCGGTGCTGCTCACCGGCTATGAATGGTGGCTGGCGGGCAGCGCGGCGGCGGATAGCGTGTTGCGGATGCCGCCGGAAACCCGCCCGGCGACGAAGGCGGAGCTGGCGGGTTTGTTCGAACACCTGGAGGCCGAGCTCGACGCCTGCGGCTTTCTGCGCGTCGCCCATCAGCGGCCGACGATGGTGAGGAACTTAAGGAACCTGTTCGGCCGGGCGAACATGACGGAGCAGGAGGTGCGCACTTTCCGCGGCATCATCGCCTGCCTCGTCACCGGCGGCCCGCGCCGCCGCCCCCCCGCGACGACGACCGGCGAGGCCGGGCAGCCATAGCGGCCAGTGGCCGCACTCCGTTTTCCAACCGTGTGCGGCAACCGGTACCGTGGGACCCGCAGCGATGCTGGTATCGGCGCCCGGCGCCTCGTCACGCCAGCGGCCGACAGGCTTCGGTTCACCGCCGACACGGGCCGGTATGCCCGCCAGGCGACGGTTATGGCGACCCCAACGGGATTCGAACCCGTGTTACCACCTTGAAAGGGTGGTGTCCTAGGCCTCTAGACGATGGGGTCTCATCAGCGCATACGCCAGCGTCGCGCTGTCGGATGCGTTCAGTAGTCGCGGGCGATGGTGAAATCAAGTGCCGTGCAGCGCCGCGCCGTTGCCTTGACCGGCGGCCGAGCCGGCTCTATGGTCCCCGCCGTTGCTTCAGGGCAGGCGCCGCCCGCACCTTGCCGCACTCTCGCCCCTCAGGTCGGCACAGGATGGCTTCAGCAAAGCCGCCGTTTCAATCGCTCATCCTTTCGCTCCAGTCGTTCTGGGCGGAGCGCGGCTGCGTCCTGCTGCAGCCCTATGACATGGAGGTGGGCGCCGGCACCTTCCATCCGGCGACAACGCTGCGCGCCCTCGGTCCCGAACCGTGGCGCTGCGCCTACGTACAGCCGTCGCGGCGGCCCACCGACGGCCGCTATGGCGAGAATCCCAACCGCCTGCAGCACTACTACCAGTTCCAGGTGATCTTGAAACCGTCGCCCCCCGACAGCCAGGAATTGTACCTCGACAGCCTGCGCCACCTCGGCATCGACCCCCTCGCCCACGACATCCGTTTCGTCGAGGACGACTGGGAAAGCCCGACGCTCGGCGCCTGGGGCCTCGGCTGGGAGGTGTGGTGCGACGGCATGGAGGTGACGCAGTACACGTATTTCCAGCAGGTCGGTGGCATCGAGTGCAATCCCGTCTGCGTCGAGCTGACCTACGGCCTCGAGCGCCTCGCCATGTACATCCAGGGCGTCGAGAACGTCTACGACCTCGACTGGGACGGCTGCGGCACCTGCTATGGCGATGTGTTCTTGCAGAACGAGCGGGAAGGCTCCGCCTACAACTTCGAGTTTGCCGATACCGGGCAACTGTTCCGCCACTTCGCCGACGCGGAAGCGGAGTGCCAGGCGCTGCTCGCCCGCGGCATCGTCCTGCCCGCCTATGACCAGTGCATCAAGGCGAGCCACCGCTTCAACTTGCTGGACGCGCGCGGGGTGATTTCCGTGACCGAGCGCGCCGCCTACATCGGCCGGGTGCGGGCGCTGGCCCGCGCCTGCTGCGAGGCCTGGCTGCAAAGCCGCGGCCACGCCGCCTGACCAGCGGCGGGAGCGAAGCGCGAGCGATGGCGGAACTTCTCTTTGAGCTGTTGTCGGAGGAAATCCCCGCGCGCATGCAGGTGCGGGCCGCCGAGGACTTGCGGCGGCTCGTCGCCGCCGGCCTCGACGCCGCCCGCCTGCCGTGCGAGCGGCTGGCGACGTTCGTGACGCCGCGCCGGCTGACCCTCGTCGCCAGCGGGCTGCCGGCGCGCCAGCCCGACGTGCGCGAGGAACGCAAGGGACCGCGCGTCGGCGCCGCCGCCGCCGCCATCGACGGCTTTCTGCGCGCCAACGGGCTGAACGCCATCGAGCAGGCGGAGATCCGCGAAACCGACCGCGGCGCCTTCTACTTCGCGGTGCAGACGCGCGCCGGCCGGCCGGCCGCCGACGCGCTGGTGGACGTTCTCGGCCAGGCCATGGCGCAACTGCCGTGGCCGAAGTCGATGCGCTGGGCGGACGGTACGGTGCGCTGGGTGCGGCCGCTGCACGCCATCCTCGCCATCCTGGACGGTGCGCCGCTGGCGCTGCGCTGGCCGCTCGGCGGCCCCGGCGCACGGGTGCTCACCGCCGGCAACGGGACGCGCGGCCACCGCTTCCTCGCCCCGGAGCCGTTCACCGTCAGCGGCTTTGCCGATTACCAGGACAAGCTGGAAGCCGCCAAGGTGATCCTCGACCATGCTGAGCGCCGCCGTCGCATCGTTGCCGAGACGCAGCGGCTGGCGGCGGCCGAGGGCCTGACCGTGCGCGACGATCCGGCCCTCGCCGACGAGGTGGCGGGGCTGGTCGAGTGGCCGGTGGTGCGGCTCGGCCGCATCGATGAGCGGTTCATGGACATCCCGCACGAGGTGCTGACGACGGCGATGCGTTCGCACCAGAAGTACTTTTCGCTCCTCGACGAGCATGGCCGCCTCGCCCCCCGCTTCGCCGTCGTCGCCAACATGGAGACGGCGGACGGCGGCGCGGCGATCGTCGCCGGCAACGAACGGGTGCTGCGGGCGCGGCTGTCCGACGCCAAGTTCTTCTGGGACCAGGATCGCAAGCTCTCCCTCGTCGGCCGGCTGCCGCGGCTCAAGGAGCGGGTCTTTCACGCCCGCCTCGGCTCCGATCTCGAACGGGCGGAGCGCCTCGCCGCCCTCGCCCGGCGGCTGGCCGCAGAGGCCGGCGCCGATGCCAACGACGCGGAGCGGGCGGCGCGGCTCGCCAAGGCCGACCTGACCACCGAGATGGTCGGCGAGTTCCCGGAGCTGCAGGGGATCATGGGCCGCTATTACGCCCTCAACGACGGCGAGCCGGCGGCGGTGGCCGACGCCATCGCCGACCACTACGCACCGCAGGGCCCCGGCGACCGCTGCCCGACGGCGCCGGTTGCCGTCGCCGTGGCGCTGGCCGACAAGCTCGACACCCTCGCCGGCTTCTTTGCCATCGGCGAGAAGCCGACGGGGAGCAAGGATCCGTTCGCCCTGCGCCGCGCCGCCCTCGGCGTCATCCGCATCATCATCGAGAATGGCCTGCGCCTTGGCCTGCTTGACGTCTTCCGCGCCGCCATCGCCGCCTATGCGCTGCCGGCGGCGGCGACGGATCGCGAGTTGCTGGACTTCTTTGCCGACCGGCTGAAGGTGCACCTGCGCGAGCAGGGCGTCCGTCACGATCTGATCGCCGCGGTGTTCGCCGCTGGCGATGAGGACGACCTGGTCCGCCTGCTGGCGCGTGTCGCCGCGTTGAGAGACTTTCTCGACACCGACGACGGTGCTAACGTGCTCACCGCGTTCAAGCGCGCCAGCAACATCGTCCGCATCGAAGAACACAAGGACGGGCGCCGGTACGACGGGGTGGTGACAGAGGAAACGCTTCAGGCAGCAGAGGAACTCGCACTATTCGCCGCCCTTCGCGGTGCCCGCGAGCGGATCGCTCGGGCGGTGCGCGAGGAGCGGTTTAGCGATGCCATGGGTTTGGTCGCCGGGCTCCGGGCCCCGGTGGACGCCTTTTTCAACCATGTTCAGGTGAATTGCCCGGAGCCGCACCTCAGAGCCAATCGGCTGCACCTGCTGTCGCAGATCCGGTCGGCGCTTGGTGGCGTGGCGGATTTTTCGCAGATTGAGGGATAGGAAACGAACCATGTCGAAGTGGGTTTACACGTTTGGGGACGGTAAGGCCGAGGGAAGTGCCAAGGACAAGAACCTGTTGGGTGGCAAGGGCGCCAACCTCGCCGAAATGTCCAGCCTCGGCATTCCCGTCCCGCCGGGGTTCACCATTTCCACCGAGGTCTGCACCTACTATTACGAGAATGGCGAGACCTATCCGCCGGACCTGAAGCAGCAGGTCGAAGCCGGCGTCGCCGAAATCGAGCGCATCATGGGCGGCAAGTTCGGCGCCGAGCAGGGGCCGCTGGTGCTGGTCTCCGTCCGCTCCGGCGCCCGCGCCTCGATGCCCGGCATGATGGACACCGTCCTCAATCTCGGCCTCAACGACAAATCGGTGCTGAACCTGATCGCCCAGACCGGCGACGAGCGTTTCGCCTACGACAGCTATCGCCGCTTCATCCAGATGTATTCCGACGTCGGCCTCGATGTTTCCAAGGACAAGTTCGAGCACCTGCTGGAAGGGCTGAAGGACAAGATCGGCAAGCACCTCGACGTCGAGCTGACCGCCGCCGACTGGAAAGTGCTCGTCGAGGAGTACAAACAGGAAGTCAAAAAGAACCTCGGCCGCGACTTCCCGCAGGACCCATGGGAGCAGCTATGGGGCGGCATCGGCGCGGTGTTCGGCAGCTGGATGAACAAGCGCGCCATCACCTACCGCAAGCTCAACAACCTGCCCGACCACTGGGGCACCGCCGTCAACGTGCAGGCGATGGTGTTCGGCAACATGGGCGATGACTGCGCCACCGGCGTCTGCTTCTCCCGCAATCCGTCCACCGGCGAAAACCTGTTCTACGGCGAATACCTGGTCAACGCGCAGGGCGAGGACGTGGTCGCCGGCATCCGCACGCCGCAGTGCCTGTCGGTCGCGGAGAAGGCGATCGTTGGCTCGACGCTGCCGTCGATGGAGGAGGTGCTGCCGTCGCTGTACACCGAACTGGTCGCCATCCGCGACCGGCTCGAAAAGCACTACCGGGACATGCAGGACATGGAATTCACCATCCAGCGCAACAAGCTCTGGATGCTGCAGACCCGCAACGGCAAGCGCACGGCGGCGGCGGCGCTGCGCATCGCCGTCGAGATGTGCGAGGAAGGGCTGATCGACCGGGCGGAGGCGGTGCGCCGCGTCGAACCGGCGCAGCTCGACCAGTTGCTGCACCCGATGCTGGATCCGAAGGCGAAGAAAGAGGTGCTCGGCAAGGGCCTGCCCGCCAGCCCCGGCGCCGCGTCGGGCCAGATCGTCTTTTCCGCCGACGATGCCGAGGCGTGGGCGAAAGGCGGCAAGAAGGTCATCCTCACCCGCATCGAGACGTCGCCCGAGGACATCGGCGGCATGCACGTCGCGCAAGGCATCCTGACGACACGCGGCGGCATGACCAGCCACGCCGCCGTCGTCGCCCGCGGCATGGGCACGCCCTGCGTTGCCGGCGCCGGTGAGCTGAAGGTCGACTACGCGGCCAAGACGCTGACGACGAAAGCCGGCGTCGTCCTGAAGGAAGGCGACGTGATCACCATCGACGGCGCGTCGGGGCAAATCCTGAAGGGCGAGGTGCCGAAGATCCAGCCGGAGATGACCGGCAACTTCGGCAAGCTGATGGAATACGTTGACGGGATCCGCACGCTGAAGGTGCGGGCGAATGCGGAAACGCCGCTCGACGCGTCCACCGCCCGCCAGTTCGGCGCCGAGGGCATCGGGCTGTGCCGGACCGAGCACATGTTCTTCGATCCGAAGCGGATCATCCACGTCCGTCAGATGATCGTCGCGGAGACCGAAGCCGACCGCCGCGCCGCCCTCGACAACCTGCTGCCTTATCAGCGCGGCGACTTCGTCGAGCTGTTCACGATCATGGAGGGCCTGCCGGTCACCATCCGTCTGCTCGATCCGCCGCTGCACGAATTCCTGCCGCACAAGGAAGACGAGATGGCGGAGGTGGCCAAGGCCGCCGGCGTCACCGTGCAGAAGGTCAAGGAGCGCACGGCGATGCTGCACGAGGCGAACCCGATGCTCGGCCATCGCGGCTGCCGCCTCGGCGTCACCTACCCCGAGATCTATGAAATGCAGTGCCGCGCCATCTTCGAGGCGGTCGCCGAAGTCAAGATGAAGGGGCTGACGGTGCTGCCGGAGGTGATGCTGCCGCTGATCGCGACGAAAGCGGAGTTCGACCGGCTGGCGGCGATGGTGCACAAGGTGGCGGCGGAGGTGATGGCGCGGACCGGGGCGAAGTTCGA
The DNA here is from genome assembly GCA_025458035.1 of Rhodospirillales bacterium. Lineage (GTDB taxonomy): Bacteria > Pseudomonadota > Alphaproteobacteria > Rhodospirillales > Defluviicoccaceae > Defluviicoccus. The sequence goes on along the minus strand of JALOTH010000027.1, from coordinate 12,950 downwards.
CTACCTCGTGGGCACCATGATCGAGCTGCCGCGCGCCGCCCTGATCGCCGACAAGATCGCCGAGGGCGCGCAGTTCTTCAGCTTCGGCACCAACGACTTGACGCAGACCACCTATGGCCTGTCGCGCGACGACGCCGGCAACTTCCTGGTTCCCTATCAGGAGCTTGGCGTCATCCCCAACGACCCGTTCCAGACCCTGGACACGGAGGGCGTCGGCCAGCTGGTGCAGATCGCCGTCGAGCGCGGGCGCAAGACCCGGCCGGACATCAAGCTCGGCATCTGCGGCGAGCATGGCGGCGATCCGGCCTCGGTGCACTTCTGCCACAACGTCGGCCTGAACTATGTCTCCTGCTCGCCGTACCGGGTGCCGATTGCCCGTCTCGCGGCGGCGCAGGCGGCGCTTGGCGCCGGCACCATCGCCCACACCGCCTGAGACGGCGGCGCGCCCACACCGCCCGAGACGGCGGCGGGCGCATCGTCGAATACCGGGGAGGGGGCCTTCGCGGCCCCCTCTCTGCGTTTCGCCGTGCCCCCCTCGCCGGTTCGTTGCGGCGCGAAATCCTTTCTGCCATAGTCGCCGCCACGGACCGCGGGACGCGCTCAAAACCGAGAAGGAAGCGATGGGTAGTTTCAGCATCTGGCACTGGCTGATCGTTCTCGTCGTCGTGCTGATCTTGTTCGGCGGCCGCGGCAAGATCTCGCAGCTCATGGGCGATTTCGGTAAGGGACTGCGCTCGTTCAAGAAAAGCATGCGCGAGGACGAGCCGTTCGACGACCAGCCGGCGGCCGCCGCGCCGCCGCCGCAACTGTCCGCCGACGCCGTGCGCGTTGGCGAACAGGCCGCCGCCGGACCCAACCGCCCCGCGGCGCACGGCGCGAGTGCGGCGACCGCGACCGCCGGTGCCGAGGCGGACAAGACGGCCAGGGGCTGACGCCGGCTGCCGCCGACGGCACCGGGCCGCAGGCAGGACGCGCCAGCATGTTCGACATCGGCTGGTCGGAGCTGTTTCTGATCGGGGTCGTCGCCCTCATCGTCATCGGCCCGAAGGACCTGCCACTGGCGATGCGGACGGTGGCCCGCTTCGTGCGCAAGATGCGCGGCCTCGGCCAGGAATTTCATAATGCCATGTCGGAGGTGATGCGCGAGGCCGAACTCGACGAGCTGAGGCGCAAGATGCAGGCCGCCAGCAACCTCGATCTCGGGGAGAAGGTGCGCGAGGCAGTCGACCCCACCGGCGGCCTCGTCGGCGATTTCGATCCCAACGAGTTCGCCAACCGGCTGAAGCGGACGGTCGAGGCGGGGCCGCCCAGCGGGCCGGCGTCGGCACCGCCGCTGGCAACGCCGCCGCCGCCATCCCCGCCGCCCGCCGCATCGGACGGAGCCGCCAAGACGGCCGGCGAGAAGGCGGCAGAGGTGGCGGCAGAAGTGGCTGGCCCGTCGCCGGCGGGAACGGTGCCGCCAGCGGCCGATGGCGGCGGCCGCGAGACGTGAGCCGGCGATGACGGCGATGCAGGACGACGACGTCGACGGCTATCGCATGCCGTTGATGGAGCACCTCGTCGAGCTGCGGCGCCGGCTGCTGTACTGCGTCGCCGGCATCGTCGTGCTGTTCTTCATCAGCTATTATTTCGCGCCGCAGATCTATGGGTTCCTCACCCAGCCGCTGGCCGATGCCATGGGCGGCCGGGACGGCGAGCGGCGGATGATCTTCACCGCCCTGCACGAGGCGTTCTTCACCTACGTCAAGGTGGCGCTGTTTACGGCGATGTTCGTCGGCTTTCCGCTGCTGGCAACCCAGTTGTGGATGTTCGTCGCCCCCGGCCTTTACAAGAACGAGCGCTCGGCGTTTCTGCCCTTCCTCATCGCCACACCGGTGTTCTTCGTCCTCGGCGGGGCGATGGCCTACTATGTCGTGTTCCCGCTCGCCTGGCGCTTCTTCCTCGGCTTCGAGATGCCGGCCGGCGAGGGACAGCTGCCGATCCAGCTGGAAGCCAAGGTCGACCAGTATCTCTCGCTGGTGATGCAGCTGATCTTCGCCTTCGGCCTCAGCTTCCTGATGCCGGTGGCGCTGACCCTGCTGGCGCGGGTCGGCATCATCGATTCGATGATGATGGTCGACAAGCGCCGCTATTTCATCGTCGCCGCCTTCGTCATCGCCGCGGTGATCACCCCGCCCGATGTCATCAGCCAGATTACTCTCGCCGTGCCACTGATCCTGCTCTACGAGCTTTCACTGTTGGCGGTTCGCCGCATCGAACGGGCCCGTGCCAAGGCGGCGGGGGCTGCGCCGCGCGAGGAGGCGGCGCCAGCAGCCGCCCGGCGCGGCGAAGCGGAGGGCGAGGACGAATAGCCACCCAGTCCGCGCCGGCCCGCCGTCGGCGCGCCGAGATTCGGAACGGAATTCGAACGCGGGCAGCCGCGTCGGCCATCGTCCCCCGCCCTGCGGCAGGCCGCCGCCAGCGCTCGTGGTCGCCACGCCTTCGCCACACCGCATTTCGCTATTGTGGCGTGAATGCCACGTGTTGCGCCGATGCACCCACCCCGCTTGACCGCATCCGGGCCATCGGTTAACGCGATCGTTGCGACATCTCGCGCTGCAGGGAGCCATGCTCGACATCAAGTGGATCCGCGATCATGCCGAAGCCTTCGATGTGGCGATGGCGCGGCGTGGTCTGGTCGATCAGGCGCGGGCGCTGATCGCCCTCGACCAGCAGCGGCGCGACGCGGTTGCCGCGGCGCAGGCGATCCAGGCCGAGCGTAACGCCGCCGCCAAGGCGATCGGCGCCGCCAAGGCCCGCGGCGAGGATGCGGCGCCGCTGATCGAGGCGGTCGCCCGCTCCAAGCAGCAGCAGGGCGAGGCGGAGGAGCGGGCGCGGGCGGCGGAGGCGGAACTGGAGGCGGCGCTGGCGCTGGTGCCCAACCTGCCGGCCGCGGACGTCCCGGACGGCGCCGACGAGACCGCCAACGTCGAGGTTCGCCGCTGGGGAGAGCCGCGCGCGTTTGCGTTCGCCCCGCGCGAACACGACGGGCTGGGCGAGGCCCTCGGCCTGATGGATTTCACCGCCGCCGGCCGCCTCGCCGGCGCCCGCTTCGTCGTGCTGAAGGGGGCGTTCGCCCGCCTCGAACGGGCGCTTGCCGCCTTCATGCTCGACCTGCACACCAGCGAATTCGGCTACACCGAGGTCAATCCGCCGGCCCTCGTCCGCGACGAGGCGATGTTCGGCACCGGCCAGTTGCCGAAGTTCGCCGAGGAACTGTTTCGCACAACCGACGGCCGCTGGCTGATCCCCACCGCCGAGGTGCCGCTGACCAATCTCGCCGCCGGGCAGATCCTCGACGCGGCGACGCTGCCGCTGCGCTTTACGGCGATGACCTGGTGCTTCCGCGCCGAGGCCGGCGCCGCCGGCAAGGATACCCGCGGCATGATCCGCCAGCATCAGTTCAGCAAGGTCGAACTGGTCAGCATCACCACGCCGGAGGCCTCGCCGGCGGAGCATGAGCGGATGACCGGCTGCGCCGAGACGGTGCTGCAGCGGCTTGGCCTGCCCTATCGGGTGATCGTGCTGTGTACCGGCGACATGGGCTTTGCCGCGCGCAAAACCTACGACATCGAGGTCTGGCTGCCGGGCCAGGGCCGCTACCGGGAGATTTCCAGCTGCTCCGACTGTGGCGACTTCCAGGCGCGGCGGATGGACGCCCGCTATCGTGTCGCCGGCGAGAAAGGGACCCGCCACGTCCATACGCTGAACGGCTCGGGCCTCGCCGTCGGCCGCACGCTGATCGCCGTTCTCGAAAACTACCAGCAGGACGACGGCAGCATCGTCGTCCCCGATCCCCTCGTCCCCTACATGGGCGGCCTCACCCGCATCGGGCCGTCGCCATGAGCGAGCCGCTGCTCGACCTCAAGCGCGCGCGCGTCCTCATCTCCAACGACGACGGGATCCGCGCCGACGGCCTCGCCGTGCTCGAACGGCTGATGGCGGAGATCGCCGGCGAGGTCTGGGTGGTGGCGCCGGAAACGGAGCAGAGCGCAGCGAGCCATTCGCTGACCATGCGCCGGCCGCTGTTCGTGCGCGCCGCCGAGGGGCAGCGGCGCTTCACCGTCGACGGCACCCCCACCGACTGCGTGCTGCTGGCGGTGCATCAGGTGATGCGCGGCCATCCGCCGGACCTCGTGCTGTCCGGCGTCAACCAGGGCGCCAATCTCGGCGAGGATGCCTTCTACTCCGGCACCGTCGCCGCGGCGCGGGAAGGGGCGCTGCTCGGCATTCCGTCGCTGGCGCTGAGCCAGATGTATGACCACGCCAAGCCGGTGCCGTGGCAGGTGGCGGCGGCATGGACGCCGCGGGTCCTGGCGCACCTGGTATCGCGGCGCTGGCCGCGCGGCGTGCTCATCAACGTCAACTTTCCCGATCGTCCGGCCGGCGATGTTGCCGGCATCGCCATCACCCGGCAGGGCCGGCGCAAGATCGGTGGCGCCATGGTGCGCGGCGTCGACCCGCGCGGCGAGCCGTACTTCTGGATCGGCGGCGACCGCGAGGAGGATCCGAACGTCGCCGGCACCGATATCGAGGCGGTCCGCCGCGGCTGCGTCGCGGTGACGCCGCTGAGCCTCGATTCGACCCATGAGGCGACGTTGACGCTGCTGCAGGAGGCGCTGCCGTGAGCCCCGACTCGCGCAAGATCCGGCTGATCATGGACCTGCGCCGGGCCGGCGTCAGCGATTTGCGGGTGCTGCAAGCGATGGAGCGGCTGCCGCGCGAGGCGTTCACCCCCGACGGCTTCCGCGATCAGGCCTATGAGGACACGGCGCTGCCGATCGCCTGCCGGCAGACGATGACCGCGCCGATCGCCGTCGGCCTGATGACACAGGCGCTCGAAATCGGCGAGCGGATGCGGGTGCTGGAGATCGGCACCGGTTCCGGCTACCACACCGCCGTGCTGGCCCGGCTCTGCCGCCGCGTTTACACGGTGGAGCGGCACCGCGATCTTCTCGCCGAGGCAGAACAGCGGTTCGCCCGGCTGACCCTCAGCAACATCACGACGCGGGCCGGTGACGGCACCCTCGGGTGGCGGGAACAGGCGCCGTTCGAGCGGATCTGCGTGACTGCGGCGGCCAAGGACGTGCCGCCGATTCTCGCCGAGCAGCTGGCGGTGGGCGGCCTGATGGTGGTGCCCGTCGACCACGGCCCGCGGGAGCAGCGGCTGCTCAGGGTGCGGCGGACCGAGCAGGGCCTGGAAACGGATGACCTCGGCGAGATGCGGTTCGTGCCGCTGGTGCCGGCGACGGTCCGCCGGTCCGATATGGCCTCCTAGTCGCCGCCGCATCGTCGCCACCGCATTGTCGCCGCCGGCCGGCGGGGGCATACTCGACGTCATGAACCCGCCGCGCCTCCCCCCATCCGGTCGTCGTGCCGCCGTCGCGGCGCTGCTGCTCATGCCTGCTGCGTGCAGCTGGATCGAGTGGTCGGAGGATGACGGGGCGCCCCCCCCGCCGGCGCCGGTGGTGGTGGAGGCACCGGCGGCCGAGCCGCCGTTCGTGCCCTCGAAACTGCCGGTGCCGCGGCCGACGATCACCGCCCAGCCGCTGCCGGAACCGCCGACGCGAACCCCCAGCATCGACGGACGGCATACGGTCAAGCGCGGCGAAACGCTGTTCAGCATCGCCAGAGCCCATGACACGGACCCGTTCACCCTCGCCAGCCTGAACGGCTTGCGGCCGCCCTATGAGCTGGAGGCGGGGCAGGTGTTGCGGGTGCCACAGCGGGGCGAGGCGCCAGCGCCGGCGGCCGACGCGCCGCCACCGCCGCGCCCCGACGTCGAAGCGGCGACCGCCGCGTTACCGCCGGAGACGGCCGCCACCCCTCCGCCGCCAGCGGCACCCGCGCCGCCGCCAACCCGCGGCGAGCCGTCCAGCGCATCGGCGGCGCCGGTCGCGCCGGTGCCGGAGGCGGGCGCCGCCGAGGGCTCCGGCTTCGCCTGGCCGGTCAGCGGCGAGGTGGTCTCGACCTTCGGCGCGCGGGCCGATGGCAGCCGCAGCGACGGCATCGACATCGCGGCGAAACGCGGCGCGCCGGTGCGGGCGGCCCGTGCCGGCCGCGTCCACTACGCCGGCAACCAGCTGAAAAGCTACGGCAACATGGTGTTGATCCGCCACGATGGCGACTGGTGGACCTTGTACGCGCATGCCGACGAACTCCTCGTCGCCGAAGGGCAGACGGTGAAGAAAGGCGACGTCATCGCCCGCGTCGGCAGCTCCGGCGACGTGACGCAATCGCTGCTGCACTTCGAAATGCGCCAGGGCAAGAAGGCGGTCAATCCGCTGCGCTACCTGCCGCGCCGCCGCGCTTGAGCGCCGGGCCACCTGCGCTCCCGCCGCACCGGCGCTTGCGGGGGCTTGCACCGGCGGCGGCAATCGGTTTCCCTCATCGTACGCCCCACCGAGGTGAACGGGAGGACCGCCCATCGTGCTCGTCTCCGCGCTGACACGGGAGTTGCGCTTGCGCCTCCGCCACGTCGTCGGGCCGACCATCGGCGGCGCCTTGCTGCTGTATGTGGCCTATCACGCGATCAATGGAGAGCGCGGCCTGCTCGCCTGGCGCGTGTACGAGCAAAAAGTTGCCGAGGCTCGCGTCGAGTTGAGCAAGGTCTCCGCCGAACGCGAGGCCCTTGCCGCCCAGGTCATGCTGCTGCATCCGCAAAGTCTTGATACGGATATGCTCGACGAATGGGCGCGGCGTCTGCTGAACTACGGCAATCCGGACGAGATTTTTATTTTCGTCAAGCCGGACGAGGCGCACTGACACCGCCGCCCATCGCCACCCCTGTGGCCATCGCCGAAGCCGGTGCAGCGCGGCGCGCTTCCGCTTCATCCCCTGGCCGGCAGCGCCGCCAGCCGGCCCGCAGGCTGGCGCGAGTGGTGATCCGCATGCGAATCGCCGGCCGAAATCGGGCGCCGCTCAGTCCGGGCGCGCCCCGTTGCCGATATCGGGCTCGCCGCTATCGGGCTCGCCGCTGACGGCGAGGATGCGGGCGCGCACCGTCTCCCGCAGGGCGGCGGCCACCGGGGCTCGGCGGCGGCTGCCATCGTCGATGTGGCCATCTTCGACGCCGACCGGGGCAAGGATGGTGACGCTCGCCGCCCCCGGCCGTGGCCGCCGGCTGTCGCCGGGCAGAACGGCGCGCAGGCCGCTGATGACGACGGGCACGATCGGCAACCGCCGCTCCGCTGCGGCGAGGAAGGCGCCCGGCTGAAACGGCAGCAGACCCGGCTCGGCGCGCAGCGTGCCCTCGGCGAAAAACAGCAGCGGCGGGCCGTCGGCGGCGGCGGCAATGATCCGCCGGTAGTCCGCGAGGGCGCGCCGGCGCTCGAATCGCTCGACGAACAGGGTGCCGATGCCGGCGAGCGGCCAGCGCGTTTTCCAGCTGCGCGCCAACTCCCGCTTGGCGACATAGCGCACCCGGCACGGCAGCAGCGCGCCGAGAATGACGACATCGAGGAAACTGGTGTGGTTGCTGACGACGATGCTGGCGGGACTGGTGCCGGTCAACTGGTCGCCGCCATGCAGGGTGATCGGTATGCCGGCAAGGCGGAAGACGAGGCGGCACGCCAGCCGCATGCCGGCCCAGCGGGCGTCGGCCGAGGGCAGCAGGACCATGGCGAGCCAGGCAATCGGCGCGCAGACGATCAACGCCGCCCACGCGCGCAACGCGAACAGACGCCCGTCGCCGGTGATCGCGGTCATGGAAGCGCCTCGCCGTCGGCGCGGCGATGTGGCGGATGGTGGAGCCGACCGGGATCGAACCGGTGACCTCTACAATGCCATTGTAGCGCTCTCCCAACTGAGCTACGGCCCCACGGTAATACGATGCCGGCCGCGTTGGGGGCGGCCGGCGATTCCTCAACAGTACTCAACGCGAGGTGGCAGCGGCAAGCGGAATTTGCTCGGCCGCCGCACCGGCGCCACGCCCGCCATGGCAGCAGCGGCGCGCCGCAGGGTTGCTCCGGGCGGGATCAGGACTTTTCGTCAAGACCGTCGTCGACGTGTTCCATGACCTCGCCGATGTCGTCCACATCCTCGCCGAGTTCGGAGGTATCCTCCATCAACTCATTGTCCTCGCTGGCGAGATCGTCGCTGTCCGCATCGGCGGCTTCGTCGATGTCCTCCACGTCCTCGATCTCTTCGTCGGCGATATCGTCGTCGCCGACGCCGAGCCGATCGGCGCCGGCGAGCGCTACCGGCAGCACCGGCTCATCGCGGATGACGGTGCCGCCGCGGCGAATGCGCGGCTGCCGTTCGGGATCGTAGACCGCATCGCACACCGGGCATACGATGGGACTGCGATGCAGATCGTAAAAGCGTGCGCCGCACCCATAGCACGTGCGCTTCATTCCCCACTCAGGTTTCGCCAACGACCGAACCTCCGAAAGCCCTGGCCATGAATACCGGCACGCCACTTGCCATGTTTGTCACGCGCAAGTCAAAACCAAATGACCAACGCCGTGCACGGGCGGCGGCCTTTGCGGCACCTAAGGACGCGGGCGGGGAGCGGCGGCGATGATGCCGTGGCGCGCCCGGCCGGCCGCCGGGCTCGTCGGCGAGGCGCCGGTGCCGGGCGATAAGTCGATTTCCCACCGGGCGCTGATGCTCGGCGCCAGCGCCATCGGCACCACCACCATCTCCGGCCTCCTGGAAGCCGCCGACGTGCTGGCGACGGCGCGGGCGATGCGCCAGCTCGGCGCCAGCGTCGAGCGCCTGGCAACGCCCGCCGGCATCACCTGGCGGGTGCAGGGGCGCGGCGTCGGCGGCCTCGACGAGCCCGCCAGCGTCCTTGACATGGGCAATTCCGGCACCGGCGCCCGCCTCGTCCTCGGCCTGCTCGCCAGCCATCCGTTCCTCGCCATCGTCTGTGGCGATGCCTCGCTGTCGGCACGGCCGATGCGCCGGGTGATCGAGCCGCTGTCCCGCATCGGCGCGCAGTTCTGGGCGCGCCGCGGCGACCGGCTGCCGCTGGCGATGACCGGCGCCAGCGATCCGCTGCCCATCGAGTATCGGCTGCCGGTGGCCTCGGCGCAGGTCAAGTCGGCGATCCTGCTCGCCGCCGTCAACGCCCCCGGCGTGACGACGGTGATCGAACCGGAGCCGACGCGCGATCACAGCGAGCGCATGCTGCGCCATTTCGGCGCCAAGGTCGAGGTGGAGACGCTGGCCGATGGCGGCCGCGCCGTCCGCCTCGAAGGCTATCCCGAGCTATGCGGCCGGCCGATCACGGTGCCGGGCGATCCCAGTTCCGCCGCGTTCCCCGTCGTCGCCGCACTCACGGTGCCGGGCTCGCAGCTGCGCATCGCCAACGTTGGCTTCAATCCGCTGCGCACCGGCCTTTACCAGACGCTGCGGGAGATGGGCGCGGACATCACCGCCGCCGAACGGGGCGATGGCGGCGAGGAACCGGTGGCCGACCTCGTCGTGCGGGCGGGGCCGCTGCATGGCGTGACCGTGCCGGCGGAACGGGCGCCGTCGATGATCGACGAGTATCCCATCCTCGCCGTGGCGGCGGCGCATGCGCGCGGGCGCACCCGCATGCTTGGCCTCGGCGAGCTGAAGGTGAAGGAAAGCAACCGGCTGGCGGCGATCGCCGCCGGCTTGACCGCCTGCGGCGTTCGCGTCGACGTCGGTGACGACTGGCTGGAGGTGGAGGGTGCGGCCGGCCCGCCGCCGGGCGGCGGCATCGTCGCCACCCATTACGACCACCGCATCGCCATGGCCTTCCTCGTCCTCGGCCTCGGCGCGCGCGAGGCGGTGACGATCGACGATGGCGAGGCGATCGCCACCAGTTTCCCGGAGTTCATCCCGCTGATGCGCGGCCTTGGCGCCGGCATCGAGGCGGTGGGCACGGACGGTGACGGCGGCGAGACCAGCGGCTAGGCGGCGGCGATCCGGCCCCGCTCCAGCCGCAGCTGCCGGCCGGCCAGCGCCGCCCGCACCAGCGGATCATGGCTGACGAACAGCATCGCCTGGGGCAGCGCCGTGAGCGCCGTCAGCACCCGTGCCGTCGCCGTCTCGTCGAGGCCGGCGGTCGGCTCGTCCAGCAGCAGCACCTGCGGCTGCATCGCCAGCACCGTCGCCAGCGCAACCAGCCGCTTCTCGCCCCCCGACAGGTGATAGCCGACCCGGGATGCCAGCTCGCCGATGCCCAGCGCCGCCAGCGTCGCCCGCGCCCGCTCCTCGGCCGCGGCGCGGCTGAAGCCGAGGTTGCGCGGCCCGAACGCCACATCCTCCAGCACCGTCGGCGCGAACAGCTGGTCGTCCGGATCCTGAAAGACGAGACCGCAACGCTCCCGCACCTCCCAGAAATCGCGCTCGCGCTGGCGCCGCCGGCCGAAGGCGATGACCTCGCCGCTGCTCGGCCGGATCAGCCCGACGATGATGTGGAGCAGCGTGCTTTTGCCCGCGCCGTTGCCGCCGGTCAAGGCCAGCCGGTCGCCGGCACCGATGGCGAGATCGGCGCCGTCGAGGACGGCGCGTCCGCTGTCATAGGCGAAGACGATGCGCGAAAGCCGGATCAGCGGCTCGCTCACAGCCCGGCGAGCCCGATCAGCGACAGCGCGGCGATGACGAGCGCGGCGGCGAACAGCCCGTCACCGCGGGTCAGCCCCGCCGCCTCCCCGGCGAAGTCCAGCTGGCCGCGAAAGCCGCGGCAGCGCATCGCCCCCGAAACCCGCTCGGCGCGGGCGAAGGCGCGCACCAGCAGCATGCCGAGCAGCCAGCCGAATGCCTGCCAGCTGCGGCCATCGCTGCGCGGCCGAAAGGCGCGCGCCGTCATCGCCTGACGCAGGCGGCGGCGCTCCTGGCCGATCACCTCGACGTAGCGGGCGACCAGCAGCAGCAGGTGGACGAGCGGCGGCGGCAGCCGCAAGCCGGCGAGGCCGCGGCCAAGGCCAACAACATCGAGGGTGCCGATCAGCGCGAACATGACGAGGGCGACGGCGTTGGCCTTGAGCAGAATGGCCAGCGCCCGCTCGGCGCCCTCGCGCGAGGCGGTCAGCGGGCCGGCGCTGAACAGGGGCACGCCCGGCTCGCTGAACGGCAGCGTCAGCACGACGAGAACGAGGATGCTGTCGATGGCGAGCAGCCGGCGCAGCGTCGTTCGCCACGGGCAGCGAAAGACGGCGGTCAGCGCCGCGGCAAAGCCGAGGGCGGCGATCAGCGCCGGCCAGCCGCGCAAGGCGACGATGACGATGGCCAGGATCAGCGCCGCGGCGATGCGCAGGCGGGCGTCGATGGCGGATATGCCCCCGCCACCGTTGCCCGCGCCGGCCGCCGCCACCCCCTCCGTTGCCGTGCCCGCCCGGCCCATCGCACCACCCCTCCGCCGCCGCGCCGGCTCGCGCCCGCGGCGCGATGCTGCTATGCCTGCGCGCCATGGCGGCGGCGAGGATGGCATAAACCATGGCGGCGGATGCGGCGAGTCACCGCGATGACTTCGTCCTCCTCGACGACGGCTTCGCCGCCGATGGCGGCCGCTGGCTGCTGCAACGGCCGGAGCGGATCATCGCCTGCCGCCGGCCGGACAGCGTCGGCGATGCCCTCGCCGCCATCGACGCGGCGGTGGATGGCGGGTTCCATGCCGCCGGCTATTTCGCCTACGAATTGGGCTACGCCCTCGAACCGCGGCTGCGCCCGCTGCTGCCGCCGGACCTGCCGATGCCGCTGCTGCGGGTCGGTCTGTTCCGGGAGGCGAGGCGTCTCGATGCGGCGGCGGCGCGGCGCTGGCTCGATCAGCGGATCGGCGGGTCCTATACCCTCGGCCCGCTGCGGCCCACCCTCGATGCCGCCGGCTACGGCGCCGCCTTTGCGGCGGTACGGGAGTTCATTGCCGCCGGCGACGTCTATCAGATCAACCTGACCTTCAAGCAGCGGTTCGCATTCACCGGCGATGCGATCGCCTGCTACCGGGACCTGTGCCGGCGCCAGCGGGTCGGCCATGGCGCGCTGCTGCGGGCCGGCGGCTGGCATATCCTGTCGCTGTCGCCGGAGCTGTTCGTGCGGCTCGCCGATGGCGAACTGCGGGTGCGGCCGATGAAGGGCACCGCTGGCCGCGGGGTGACGCCGGAGGAAGACGCCGGTCAGCGCGCCTGGCTTGCCGCCGATGAGAAATCCCGCGCCGAGAACCTGATGATCGTCGACCTGCTGCGCAACGACGTCGGCCGGCTGGCGCCGCCCGGCCGCGTCCGGGTCACCGACCTGTTTACCGTCGAAACCCTGCGCAGCCTGCACCAGATGACCTCGGGCATCGCCGCCACCCTCGGCCCGCCGCCGCCGTCGCTGGCGGAACTGCTGCGCGCCCTGTTCCCCTGCGGCTCGGTGACCGGCGCGCCGAAGATCCGGGCGATGGAACTCATCCGCGCGCTCGAAGCCGAACCGCGCGGCGTCTATACCGGCGCCATCGGCCTGATCGCGCCGGGCGGGCGCATGCTGCTCAACGTCGCCATCCGCACCCTCGTCATCGCGCCGGACGGCGGCGGCGAGCTTGGCATCGGCAGCGGCGTCGTCTTCGACTCCGATGCGGTGAGCGAGTACGACGAATGCCAGCTGAAGGCGCGCTTCCTGACTGCGGCGGAGCCGCCGTTCGCGCTGATCGAAACGCTGAAATGGCAGCGCGGGGCGGGCTATGTGCTGCTCGGCCGCCATCTCGACCGCCTTGCGGCCTCGGCCGCCCACTTCGCCATCCCCTGTGCCCGCGCCGAGGTGGCGGCGCGGCTGACGGCGGCGGCCGCCGGCTTTGCGGACGAAGCGATGCGCGTGCGCCTGCTGCTGGACGAGGATGGCGTCGTCGCCATCACCGCGGCACCGCTAGAGCCGCTGCCGGCGGTCCTGCGCTACGCCGTATCGCCGCGGCCGATGTCCTCGCGCGAGCCGTTCCGCTATCACAAGACGACGCGCCGCGA
>JALOTH010000026.1 GCA_025458035.1 Rhodospirillales bacterium | reverse complement strand
TCACCATCGCTGCCGCCCGTGCTTCTGCCGATGTCCGCCGGGCGGCGACGTTGCCCCAAGGAACATGGCAACTGGACGCGAATACCGGTCTTGGCCACTGGGACGCGTCCTCTCGCTTCGCCGTCACCGCGGCCGATGCTGTGGACGTTCGCGAGTTGAAGGTCCGCGGTCCTGCCACCGCGCTATCCGGGCAACTGACGATCCCGCTCGCGACCGGACCGACGATCGGGCAAATCACGGGCCGGTTTGCCGCGCTGGAGACGCCCGCCCGCTTCGGCGAGATGCGGGCGGGCGGACGGGCGGACCTTGCCCTCTCACTGACGGCGGAGCGCGGCCAGCAGGCGGCCAACCTGGAAGTCGCCGGGCGCGCGCTGGTACTCACGCAAACTGACGATACCACGATCCGATTCCAGCGCCTCGACGGTCGCCTGACCGGCCGCCTCGAGCTCGGCGCGGAAACCGCCGAGTTCACGATTTCGCTGGCCGATCCCATGGGCCACAACGGTGAGGCCGCCGCCAATGGACGACTGAGCCGCGTCGGCAACGCTTGGCACCTCGATGTGACAAAACTTGCGGGGCAGATCGACAACCGGCGCTTCGCCCTCGACAAGTCCTTCAACGCCCAGATTGAACCCGGCGCCGTAAGCGTCTCGCCGTTCGTGCTGCGCCTTGCCGGCGGCCGCGTCACCGGCGATGGCCGCTGGCAAGCCGATGGCGCCCTCGATGGCCGGCTGACGGCGACGGCGCTGCCGCTTTCGCTGATCGGCCTTGCCCTACCGGCGGCGCCCTCCCTCGACGGCAGCGTTGACCTGCGCTTGTCCGCGCGGAACGTCGGCACGCGCCTCGTCGCCGAAGCGGGCAGCGAGATCAAGGGCGGTGGCAGAGGCGTCGGCGCCGCATTTCAGCTTCGCACACAAGGACGGTTGGACAACGGCGGACTTGATCTGCGCGCCGAGGGCACGGGACCAGGCGGCGCCAGCGTCAACGCCAGCATACAGCTGCCGCTGGCGCTCAGTACGCGCGACTTCCGACCGTTGGCGGACATCGATCCGCCCCTTGCCGGCTCCCTTCAGGCGAGGGCGGACCTCGCGAAGCTGACCGCCGCTCTCGGCGTCGATGGGCACGCCGTGTCCGGGGATTTCGCCGCCGACATCACCATCGCTGGAACGCTGGCGGCGCCGCGGCCATCCGGTAGCTTTGGCGTCAACGACTTGCGCTATGAGAACTTCCTGACCGGCACCATCCTCGATGGCGGCACGCTCGATGGTCGGTTCGCTGGTGATGACGCCCTGCGGCTGACGCTGGCGGCCAACGATGGCGGCAACGGCACCGTCGACGCGACCGGCGACCTCCGCTTCGGCGGTGCGGAGAGGCTCGGCGCCCGCGTGTCGCTGCGCGCCACCGAGGCGAAGCTGCTGCGGCGAGACGATGTCACCGCCAGCGTATCGGGAGAGCTCCGCTACACCGGGACGGCTGCAACCGGCCGCGTTGACGGCGCCCTGACGGTCATGCCCATCGAGGCCTGGCTCGTCGACCAGTTGCCGCCGTCGGTGATCGTGCTGCCGGTTATCGAAATCGGCGGCGCTGCCGCGCGGCAACGGGCCGAGATGGCCGCCAGCAAGAATGCGGTCGATTGGCAGGCCGCTCTCGATCTGACCGTCGACATGCCACGACGGATCTTCGTTCGCGGCCGCGGCCTGGAATCGGAATGGGCAGGCCTGCTTCGCGTCACCGGGACAACCGCCGCCCCGCGCGTTAACGGGCAAATCTCGCTGGTTCGTGGTCACTACGATTTCGCCGGCAAGCGCTTCGTGCTGACCCGCGGCATCATCACGCTGTTCGGCAATGACGGTACGGAGGCCATCGTCGACGTTGCCGCCGAACGGCGGACGGCCGACCTGACCGCCATCATCACCGCGCGCGGCCCGGCACAAAACCCGGAGATTTCGCTGACGGCCAATCGCGACCTTCCCGAAAGCGAAATCCTCTCGCAGGTGCTGTTCGGCAAGAGTTCGGCGCGGCTGGGGCCGGTGGAGGCGGTACAACTGGCAGGTGCCGTGCAGGCCCTCTCCAGCGGTCGCGGCGTCAGCGACGACGCCTTCAGCTTCGTCCGCACGCTGCTCGGTGTCGATACGCTGGGCATCGGTGCTGACGAAACGACGGGATCGCCGACCCTGGAGGCCGGTCGCTACGTCGGCGATCGCGTCTTCATTGGCGGCCGGCAAGGGGTCGATCCGGGCACCGGAGCGGGAACCGTCGCCGTCGAGATCGCCCCCGGAATTACCCTGGAGAGCGAACTTCAACAGGGGGAGGAAGAAGCCACGGGCACCATCGGATTGCGCTGGCGCTGGGATTACTGAAGCGCCGCCGCGAGCGGACCCGCGCCTCGGCAGCCGTCCGACGCTGCTGGAACACTTCTTGCTTCATGCTCGCGAACAGATAACGGCGGGTCGGCGTTAACGTGAACGGTCCGGCAAACGGCGTCTGGCGGCGCGGCGACGGCAGCAACCTCGTGGGCGTGCCGACGAGCCGGCTGGCTTCCGCCGCGTTCAATGAGGAGCCGACGGAACTCCGCATCGCTGGCGTGCGGAGCGGCCATGGCGAGCTGTTCCGGGAGCTGGCCGCAACCGGGCAGCGGACCGACGCCGCCGCTGTCTTTGCTCGCTACATGCTGGAGACGTTCGGCCTTGCACCGCCTGCGGTCGGCGCCGATGGCGAGGTGGTGCGGCGGCGATACCGAGCCAGTTACCTGCGGCTGCTGCGCGGCTGGTCATTTGATGCCAATGGCTGCGAGGGTGCCGTGCTGAAGGGATGGGTGGAAAGCCGCTTTGGCTTGGTACCGACGTTCCACAAGGAACCGATCGCACAGTATGGCTCACGGGCATGGCTTCGCTACGTCGAGGAAAAAATGAGCAGCCGATTCCACAATAATGTTATTTTGATGCAGCTTGATCTTGTCTATGAATTTGCACAATGGGTATTGGGGAGATATTTTGACGACGGCAGCGCATCGTGGACTCTGTTTCGTGGCGTCAATGACTTTTCCGAGCATCAAATCGTTGAGCGGCTTTCGAAAAAAGTCGTCGTGCTGCGCCTGAATAATCTCGTCTCGTTTTCGCGCAGTCGCGACGTCGCCACGTGTTTTGGTGATTACATCCTGGAGGCCATAGTCCCTTTCAAGAAAATTTTCGTCTTCAACGGACTGCTCGAACACGATCCCCTGAAGGGAGAAAACGAAGTCCTGGTCATCGGTGGCGACTATCGCATCACGGCAGCCTATTATTGACATGGCAGCGGTGACAGCAGGCGGTGATCTCCACGACCGGGCACTCGGTGCCTATCTCGGCTTTGCCGTCGGCGATGCCCTCGGCGCCACCGTCGAGTTCATGACCGCCAACGAGATTGCCGCCGCCTATGGCATCCACTCGCGCATTCTCGGGGGCGGCTGGCTCAACCTGCGGCCGGGTCAGGTCACCGACGATACGGAAATGTGCCTGTGCGTCGGGCGGGCGATGCTGAGGGCGGGCGCTTGGGATTTGCGCGCCGTCTGCGATGAGTTCGCCACGTGGCTGAAGCGCGTGCCCATCGACGTTGGCAACACCTGCCGGCGCGGCATTCGCCGTTACATCGTCGAAGGCACCATGCAAACCGACTATCACGAGGGCGACGCCGGCAACGGCGCGCTGATGCGCAACCTGCCGGTGGCACTGGCAACCCTCAACGCACCGCAGGCCTTCGAGCAGTGGACGCTCGAACAATGCCGCATCACCCACAACCACCCCTACTCCGACGGCGCCACCTTGGCGATTGGCCGCATGGTGCAGCGCCTGGTGCTCGGCGGCGGCGTCAGTGCGGCGCGCGAAGAGGCGAAAGCGCTGGTCAAAGACTTTCCGGAGTTCCGTTTCGAACGGTACCGAGGACCGTGCACGGCGTACGTCCTCGATACCGTCCGCGTCGTCCTGCAGCGCTACTTCCTCACCGACAGCGTGCGCAGCTGCGTGACCGAAACGGTTAATCTGGGTGGCGATGCGGACACCGCCGGCGCCATTGCCGGCATGCTGGCCGGCGCGACCTATGGCGCCTCGACGATCCCGGACGCCTGGCTGCAGCGGTTGGACCCGCAGGTCAAGGCCGAGATCAGGGAGCAGGTCCCGAAGCTTCTGGCATTTGGCCGAAACACCGCGGCGTAATGCCGCTACCGGCTAAACCTTGCAGCCGACCTTCAGCGAAACCTGGTACTGGCTGACCTTGCCATTCTGGATGTTGCCGCGGATCTCCTTCACCTCGAACCAGCCGAGGTTACCGTGATCTTCGGCGGCAGCGGCGATGGCATTGCTGATGGCTTCGGAAAGGCTCGTCGGCGAGCAGCCGACCAGTTCGATCTTCTTGTAGACACTGTTGGGCATGTCGGGGTTCCAATTATCCCGGGATGTGGGTGGGAAGTGCCATGGCCGCGCGCCATGGTCAAACGCTCCGTGCAAGATTGACGCCGCGCAGCGCAGCGTCGATGACCGCTCCTTAGGGGGCCGCCGGGGCTGCGGCTGGCGTCGCGACGCCGGCGGTCTGCGAAATCAGGGCGCGTCCGGCCGCCAACGCTTCCAGGTTGAGGTCAATCAGCTTCGCCGAGACTTCGTCCCGCAACGCGGCGGTCAGGCTGTCGACCGTGCACACGGGCGTGAGCGCGAGCAGCGCGCCGAGGCAGACCACGTTCGCCGTCCGCTCGTTGCCGAGGCGACGGGCCGTCGCCGTACATGCCAGCCGTTGCACCGTCCACGGGCCCAGCGGCGGTTCGGTGACGCGTTCGGCATCGACAATGACCAGGCTGCGATGGGTCAGCAGCGAGGTGGAGGCCGTGGCGCCGACGTCGTCGAGGATCACCAGCACATCCAGCGACGTCACCAGTGGATAGTCGATGACGCCGCGGCTGAGCACGAGGTCGGAACGGCTGAGCCCCCCGCGTGAGGTCGGCTCGTAGCCTTGCGAATGGGCAACTGACCATCCGTCGTGCAGCGCGGCCTCGGCCAGAATGCGGGCCGACAGTTGCAGCCCCTGGCCGCCGGACCCGCTGAAGCGGATCTGCCGATCGCCGCCGACGCGTCCCGTCTCGCCGGTCATTCAGCCGGCCACCGCGGCACCGGCGGCGCCCAGGACAGCAGCCCGGTACGCATCGCCATACTCGGGGCGGTCATTGCGGGCAAGGACGCCGGTCTGCACCGCGTTCGGCCGAAACGGCCGGTCGACGACGTTGCCGTAGGTGTCGGGCTTCATGCTGCCTTTTTGCCGCAAGATCATCTCCGGCGACGACCCGAGATCGTTCTTGCGGCCGAAAATCTCCGTGCAGTCGGAGATGACCTCGACGAACGAAAAGCCGCGATGGCTGATGGCGTCGCGGATCAGGTTTTTCAGCGCCACCGTCTGCAGCGTCATGCCGCGGCCGACGAAACTGGCCCCCGCCGCCGCCGCCAGCGCGCACGCATCGAATGATGGCTCGGCGTTGCCGTACGGCGTTGTCGTCGTCAGCCGATCGTCGGCGGTGGTGGGCGAAACCTGCCCGCCGGTCATGCCGTAGATCTCATTGTTGAACATCAGGCAGGTCAAATGCAGGTTGCGACGGCAGGCATGGATCAGGTGATTGCCTCCGATCGCCAGGCAGTCGCCGTCGCCGGTGATGACGATGACTTCCAGGTCCGGACGGGCGAGCGCCAGGCCGGTGGCAAATGCCAGCGGCCGGCCATGGGTGACGTGAAAGGTGTTGGCGTCGATGTACGCCCCGACGCGCCCCGAACAGCCGATGCCGGACACGATGGCAAGGCGGTCCTTCGCCAGCTTGAGGTCGTGAACGGCCCACAGCAGCGCCCGCAGGGCGATCCCGTGCCCGCAACCGGGGCACATGAAATGGGGCAGCAGCTCGACCCGGAGATAATCGCGGATATCGAAATCGTTTGCGCTAGCGGTGTCCATGGCGCGCCAGTTCCTCGATGTTGGCGAGAATCTCATCGGGCCCGATCGGCTCGCCGGAAATGCGATTGAGGCGGGCGACCTTGCCGCGGCGGCCGACCAGCCGCTCGATTTCCAGGGCCAGTTGCCCCGCGTTCATTTCCACGACCAGCACCGCATCGGCACCGGCAACAACCTCGCGAAACGCCGCTTCGGGAAACGGCCATAAGGTGATCGGGCGGAACAGGCCGGCCGCGATTCCCTTCGCCCGCGCCTCGACGACGGCGCGCCGTGCCGCCCGCGCCGCGATACCGACGGCAACGACAACGATATGGGCGTCCCCGGTACGGACGGTTTCAAACCGGTCGATGACGTCGCGGTGGCGTTCCAGCTTGCCGAGAAGCCGGCGTGTCATCTCTTCCACCTCTGCCGGCCGCTGCGTGGGAAAGCCGTTCTCACCGTGCGTCAAGCCGGTTGTATGGCATCGGTAGCCATCGCCAGGGCGCACCATCTCCGGCACGCCGTCGCCGGGATCGGCGTAGGGCAGGAACGTCTCCTTCGGACCGCTTGCCCACTTGCGCTGCGCCGATGTCACGTCGCTCAGGTCGGGAACATCGACGGTTTCGACAAGGTGGCCCACCGTCTCGTCGTAAAGCACGATCACCGGCGTGCGCAGCCGTTCGGCGAGGTCGAAGGCGCGCACCGTTTCGGTATAGATCTCGCCGACGGACGCCGGCGTGACGACAACGATGGGGTGGTCACCGTGGGTGCCCCAACGGGCCTGCATCAGGTCGCCCTGCGCCGGCCGCGTCGGCATGCCGGTGGACGGTCCGCCGCGCATCACGTCGATGATGACGCACGGCACCTCCACCATCGCCGCATAGCCGAGGTTCTCCTGTTTCAGCGAGAAGCCGGGACCGCTCGTCGCCGTCATCGCCTTGACACCTCCCAGGGAGGCGCCGATGACCGCGCCCATGGACGCGATCTCATCTTCCATCTGCACGAAAACGCCCTGCACGCGCGGCAGTTCGAGCGACATCTTCTCGGCAATCTCCGACGACGGCGTGATCGGATAGCCGGCGTAGAAACGGCAACCGGCGGCGATTGCCGCGTAGGCGCACGCATGATTGCCCTGCAGATTGCGGCGGCCGACGGGGATCATCGGATTCCCTTCATTTCGCCAGTGCCGGCGCGGGCGCCGATGCCGTCAGGACGCGGATGGCGAAATCGGGGCACAGCCACTCACACAGCCGGCAGGCGGTACACGCCGCCGGATCGGTCAGCTCGACGATATGGCGCGCGTTCAGCGTCAAGCAGCGCTCCGGGCACATCTTGACGCAGATATCGCAGCCTTTGCACCACGCCTCGGTGATTTCCAGCCGATGGTCAAGACCGTCACCGCTCACCGGCACGGCAACGGCGGCGGCGGCCTGCTCGGCGGGTCGGTCGAAGTTCTGCACCCACTCCCGGCCAGCATCGAAGGCACGCCGGTTCACCTCGGTGGTTTTCGGCGGCACCAACCCATCGAGCACGCCGAGCCAGCCCTCACGCGGGAACGGCAAGGCGGTGGACAAGGCGCCGAGCAGAACGGTGTTGGCGACACGCTCGTTACCGAGGCCGGCCGCCATCCGCGTCGCATCGAGGGCGAAGCCGTTGCCGACCAAGTCGATAACCTCCGCCGGCGTCGCTGGCGCGTAGCCCGAACGGGCGCCACGCCGGCGATTGCGGAAGGAAACGGGCGGCACGATTTGCTGGGTGTCGGCAATGAAGGTTCCGCCGTCGCGCTTCAGGTAGTCGAGCCAGCGCAGACCTTCCGCCCATTCCAGGGCAACCATGATGTCGGCCTCGCCGTGCGCGATCATCGGCGACAATACCGTCTCACCAAAGCGGACGTGGCTGAACACGCTGCCGCCACGCTTGGCCATGCCGTGCACCTCGCTTTGCTTCACTTCGAGGCCGGCCTGCTGGCACAGCGATGCCAGCACCTTTGAGACCATGATCACGCCCTGACCGCCGACACCGACGATCAGGACATTGGTCGGCACCGCTGGCCGATGTTCCACGTTCATCGCGGGATCCGCCCTCGCACAGAGATTACCGGTCAGGCCGTGGGCCGAATGCAGTCGGACGGGCAGATTTGCGCGCACAAGGTGCAGCCGATGCACAACTGGGCATTGATCCGCACCTTGTGATGGCCATCGAACATCTCATCGCTCCAGCCGATGGCGGGACAGCCGAGGTTCATGCAGGACTGACAGGCGGTGCAGCCGTCGAGACTGACCGCCAGAGGCGGTCCCTTGATCCTGACCGGATCCAGCACGCACGGCCGATCGGAAATGACAACGGCAACGCCCTTGAAGCCCGCCGCCTCACGGAACGCCTGATACATCTCGGCGACGTCATAGGAATCGACTCGCCGCACCCACTTCACGCCGCAGGCGCGGACCATCTGCTCGAAATCGATGCGATTGGCCGGTTCGCCGCGCAGGGTCCGGCCGGTGCCGGGATGTTCCTGTCCGCCGGTCATCGCCGTGATGTGGTTATCGAGAATGATCACCGTGATGTTGGCGCCGTTATAGACGGCGTCGATCAGCGGCGGAATGCCCGCGTGCAGGAACGTCGAATCCCCGATGGTCGCGACAATCGGCTTCGTCTCCGTTCCCGCCTTGGCGATGCCGACGGCGTTCGCAATGCTCGAGCCCATCGACACGCAGGTATCGATGGAGCGCAATGGCTCGATCGCCGCCAGCGTGTAACAGCCGATATCCCCGGCGACGCGCGCGTTGAGTGCCCGCAGCGCCATGTAGCTCATCGTATGCGGGCAGCCGGCGCACAGCACCGGCGGGCGAACGGGGGCCGTCAAGCCGAACGATGGCGGCGCCTGCCGCGGCGCGAGCAAGCCCGCCCGCTCCAGGCCCTCGCGCACGACATCGGGCGTGAACTCGCCGACGCGCGGGAAGTACGCCTTGCCGTCGACGGCAACGCCGCTCGCCCGGATCTCCATCTCCATCGCCGGTTCAAGTTCCTCGACGATCAGCACCCGCTCGACCGAACGGCAGAACTCGCCAATGAGGTCGAGGGGCAGCGGGTAGGACGCGGCGAGCTTGAGGACGCTGGCCTCCGGCAGCACCTCGCGCACATAGGCGTAGGGCGTGCCGGCGGTGATGATGCCGATCTGCCGGCTGCGCCGCTCCCACCGCGTGTGCTCGGTCGTCGCCACGAAGGCGCGCAGAGCCGCCTCGCGCTCGATCAGCAGCGGGTGGCGGGCACGCGCATGGCTGGGGATCATGACGTTCTTCTGTGGCGTATTGCGAAAGCCGACCGCTTCCGGTTCTCGCCGCTCGCCAAGCCTGACGAGGCTGCGGGTGTGGGACAGCCGCGTCGTCGAGCGCACGATCACCGGCGTATCGAACCGCTCGCTCACCTCGAAGGCGAGCCGCGTCAGCTCCAGCGCCTCCTGCGCGTCCGCCGGCTCAAAGCATGGCACCATCGCCAGCCGGCAGAACAGCCGGGTATCCTGCTCGTTCTGGGAGGAGTGAATGCCCGGATCGTCGCAGACAATAAGGACGAGGCCGCCGTTGACGCCGATGTAGGTCTGCGACATCAGCGCGTCGGACGCGACGTTGAGGCCGACGTGCTTCATCGCCGCGAGCGCGCGAACGCCGGCGAAGGAGGCGCCAATGGCAACGTCCAGCGCCACCTTCTCGTTCGTCGACCACTGCGCATGCAGGTCGGTGGCGGGATACTCGGCGAGGCTTTCGAGGATCTCGGTGCTGGGGGTTCCGGGATAGGCGGCGGCGACGCGCACGCCCGCTTCCCAGGCGCCACGGGCGATCGCCTCGTTGCCGGTCAGTGGCCGCTGCGCCGAGGCAGACATTGCCCCGACGCGACCGGCCGTTTCCAATTGCGGCTGCATCGCCGTTTCCGCTCCCTGTTGCCTTCATCGCGCCTTCAGCGGCTTGCCGCATGCTAGCAGATCGATCCGATCATTCCAAAGCGCATCAACGGCGGGCGGCTGGCGCGCTGGGCGGGGCCTGGGCAGCGGGCGCTGGTGCGGCATCCGCGCGACACATACCCCGCCTGCGTTGACACGCTGCGCACTCTCATGCTGTTCAAGGGCGCCGGCACCCGCTACAACGGGGCTAAGTGACAATAAAAGTGAGGGAATGCCATGTCCGGGAAGACGCTGCTGGCGGCGCTGCGCCACTTCGCCGTCATCGCCATCCTCTGGCCGCTGGCCACCGGCGCCGCTCTCGCCGCGGAACCGATCCGGCTGGGGGCCTTTCTCGCCGTCACCGGCAAGGCCGCCTTCCTCGGCGGTCCGGAAAAGAATACGATCGAGCTGTACGTCGCCAAGATCAACGAGGCCGGCGGCATCGACGGCCGCCCCATTGCGCTCACCGTCTACGACACCGGCGGACAGGCGAAGGAGGCGCTGACGTACGTCAAGCGGCTGATCGAGCAGGACAAGGTTGACGTCATCATCGGCGGCACCTCGACTGGCGAAACGATGGCTGTGATCAAGACGGTGGAAGAGGCGGGCGTACCCTTCGTTTCGCTGGCGGGCGGCCAGGAGATCGTCGAGCCGGTCAAGCGCTGGGTCTTCAAGACGCCCCATACCGACCGCCTCGCCGTCGACAAGATCTTCTACGACATGAAGGCCCGCGGCCTGACCAGGGTCGGGCTGCTATCGGGCAGCGGTGGCTTCGATAAGTCCTGCCGGGACAACGTGCTGGCGCTGGCGCCTGAGCGCGGCATGGTCATCGTTGCCGACGAGACGCACGGCGCCGGCGACACGGACGTGACCGCCCAGCTGACCAAGATCCGCAGCGCGCCCGGCGTCCAGGCGTTCCTCTATTGCGGCTTCGGCGCGCCCACCAGCATCGTTGCCAAGAACTTCCGCCAGTTGGGGCTGACCCTGCCGCACTATCAGACGCACGGTTCCGCCTCCAAGACGTTCATCGACGGTGCGGAAGGCGCCGCCGAAGGCGTACGTCTCCCGGCCGCAGCCCTGCTCGTCGTCGATCAGTTGCCCCCTTCCCATCCCCAGAAGCAGGTGGCCAGCGCCTACCGGGATGCCTACGAAGCCCGCTTCAAGGAGCCGATCTCGACCTTCGGCGGCCATGCCTATGACGCCCTGTTCATCGTCGTCGAGGCGATCAAGCGGGCGGGCCGGACCGACAAGGAGACGGTGCGCGCTGAAATTGAAAGAACCACGGGGTTCATCGGCGCCGACGGCATCTTCACGATGACACCGACCGATCACCTCGGCCTCGATCCGGAGTCCTTCATCATGGTTGAGGTGAAGGACGGCAACTGGAAGATGCTGCAGTAGCGTTGGTTGCGGATCGGGATGGGCGACGGACGATGAGGCAATAGCGGCCGATGTCGGCGGATCTGCTGCAATTCCTCGTCGCCGGCGTCACCGTCGGTGCCTGCTACGGGTTGGTCGGCGTCGGCTTTTCGATCATCTACAACGCCTCGCAGGTGATCAACTTCGCCCAGGGCGAGTTCGTGATGATCGCCGGCCTTGGTACCACGTCGCTGCTCGCGGCGGGCATGCCTTATGCAGTGGCGATTGCGCTCGGCGTGCTGATCACCGTCCTGGTTGGCGTCGCGCTGGAAGCCCTGGCGATCGCCCCGGCGCGCCAGTCCTCCGTCGTCACCTTGATCATCATTACCGTCGGCGCGTCGATCTTCCTGCGCGGCGCCGCCGAACTGGTCTGGGGCCGCAACTTCCGCTCGCTGCCGCCGTTCAGCGGCGCCGAACCGATTGCCCTTGGCGGCGCCGTCATCCAGCCGCAGAGCCTTTGGGTACTGGGCGGCACCGCGATCAGTGTTGTCCTCCTCAGTCTGTTCTTTGCGGCGACACGCAGCGGCAAGGCGATGCTCGCCACCGCCTGCAATCCCAACGTGGCTCTCCTCCTCGGCATCGACACCCGCGCCGTTCTCCGCCTCAGCTTCGCCATCGCCGCGCTGCTCGGCGGCATCGCCGGTGTTTTGATCGCGCCGATCTCGCTCACCTACACCGACGTCGGCGTCATGCTTGGCCTGAAAGGCTTTTGCGCGGCGATTCTCGGCGGTCTCGGCAATCCGTTTGGCGCGGTCGTCGGCGGCCTCATTGTCGGCGTGACCGAGGCGCTGACCGCCGGCTATCTGTCCTCGGCCTACAAGGACGCGGTGGCGTTCGTGATGATCCTGGTGGTGCTGATCGTCATGCCGCGCGGCCTCTTTGGCGCGAAAGCCGGCGAGCGCGTGTAATGGTCGACCACCGGCGCAAGGGAACCCGCGGGCTGGTCCTGCTGGCGCTGATCATCGTCGCGCTGCCGGCGGTCATTCCCAACGCGTACATCTATGACGTTGTTATCCTGATCGGTATCAACGCCATCGTCTGTATCGGCTTGAACCTGCTGATCGGCTACGCCGGCCAGATCAGCCTCGGCCACGCCGGGTTCTTCGGCCTTGGCGCCTATGCGTCGCCGCTGCTCAGCGATCGGCTCGACTGGCCGCCGGCGCTGGCGCTGCTGGCCGCGGCGATGGCGGTCGGACTGCTGTCGTTCGCGGTCGCCAAGCCGATCCTGAAGTTGCGTGGCCACTATCTCGCCATGGCGACACTCGGACTCGGCATCATCATCTCCATCGTCCTCAATCAGGAGGGACAGCTGACCGGCGGCCCGGACGGCATGCCGGTGCCCCCCTTCTCGCTGTTGGGCCAGCGGGCCGAGGGCGAAGCCACCTGGTACTGGATCGTCGGCGCCCTGCTGCTGGCGACGGTGTGGCTGACGCTGAACCTCGTCGACTCGCCGGTGGGCCGCGCCTTGCGCGCGTTGCACGGTTCGGAGGTCGCCGCCGCGGTCACCGGCATCGACGTGCTGCGCTACAAGATCATGGTCTTCGTGCTGTCGGCGGTGCTGGCATCCGTCGCTGGCAGCGTTTACGCCCATTACGCTGGCTTCATCACGCCCAGCGAAGCCACCTTTTTCCGTTCGATCGAGTTCGTCACCATGGTGGTACTCGGTGGCATGGCCTCGACCTTTGGCGCCCTGATCGGGGCGGCCCTCCTCACCGCTCTGCCGCAGGTTCTCACCCCGTTGCAGGACTACCAGATGCTGACCTTCGGCGCCGTCCTTGTTGGCACGATGGTGTTTATGCCGAAGGGGTTGGTGCCCAGCCTTGCTGAACGCCTTGCTCGGCACCGCCGATGACCCAGTTGGTTGTCGAGGGCCTGCATAAATCGTTCGGCGCCTTCGCCGTGTTGCACGACCTGACCTTTTCCATCCGCGAAGGCAGCATCCACTCGATCATCGGTCCCAACGGCGCCGGCAAGACGACACTGTTCAACGTCATCACCGGCCTCTATCCGCCGACGCATGGGCGCGTTCTGTTCAACGGCGCCGATATCACCGGCCGTCCGGCGCATGCCCTCGCCGCCCTCGGCATTTCCCGTACCTTTCAGAACTTGCAGATTTTCCTGAACATGTCGGCGCTCGATAACGTCCTTGTCGGGTACCATCTCTCATGCCGGCCGCGGCTACTGCCGTCCCTGTTCAGATGGCCGGCGGTGGTGCGGCGGGACCACGAATACCGACAGCGCGCGGAACAGTTGATGGCCTTCGTCGGGCTGTCCGCCTTCGTCGGCGCCGAAGCTTCGGCGATGCCCTACGGCGCCCTGAAGCGTCTCGAACTGGCGCGCGCCCTCGCGGTGCAGCCGAAGATGCTGCTGCTCGACGAACCCGCGGCCGGCCTCAATCCCAAGGAGACCGGCGACCTCGACACGCTGATCCAGCGCATCGCCGAGCGCGGCGTGACCATTGTCCTGGTCGAACACGACATGCGCCTGGTCTGGGCCGTGTCCAATCACATCCTGGTCCTCGACGAGGGACGCAAGCTGGCGGAGGGGACCGGCGCCGAGGTCCGCCACAATCCCGATGTGGTCGCCGCCTACCTCGGCGAGGGAGGCCGCCATCGCTGAGCCCCTGCTCAATGTCGCCGAACTCAGCTCTGGCTACGGTCCGGTGCGCGCCCTCTGGGATGTCTCCGTGCGTATCGAGGAGGGCGAACTGGTCACCCTCGTGGGCGGCAACGGCGCCGGGAAAACGACGCTGCTGCGCACCCTTTCCGGCCTCTTGCCGGCGTCGGCGGGCACGATCCGCTTCGCCGGCGAGGATATCACCCGGCTGCCGGCCCATCTGCGAGCCCGCCGCGGCATCGTTCAGGTTCCGGAGGGGCGGCAGGTGCTGGCGCCGATGACCGTCGAGGACAATCTTCGTCTCGGCGGCTATGCCCGGCCGCAGGGCGAAATCGGCGCGGCGCTTGCCGAGATGTACGCGCTGTTCAACGACCTGCGGCTGCGCCGCCGCGACATCGCCGGCCACCTGTCCGGCGGCCAGCAACAGATGCTCGCCATCGCGCGCGGCCTGATGGCGCGACCACGCGTGCTGCTGCTCGACGAGCCGAGTATGGGGCTGTCGCCGATTCTCGTCGACGAGGTGTTCGCCACCGTCGAGCGGCTACGCGCCAGTGGCACCACCATCTTCCTGGTGGAGCAAAACGCCTACCGCGCGCTGTCGATCGCCGACCGCGGCTATGTGCTGGAAGCCGGGCGGATCATCCTGGAAGGCCCGGCTGCCTCGCTCATGGTCAATGATCGCGTCAAGGAGGCCTACCTCGGGCTGTGAACCGCGGCCGCCCGCCGATGCGCCGCCGCCGCAGAATGCCGTCGACAGCGAGCGGCTATTCCCGTTTCTGTGTGGGAGTGCTACGGCTCAGTGCTCAGCGGCGTGACGCCGCAGGTGCGGCCGGTGGCACGCCGCCAACTGGCAACCAAACCTCAACGGAACGCCGATGCCGGTCTTCAAGATCTTTCGCGGCCTCTATCCCCGCCGTCAGTCCTACCGGCAGCGTCTCGCCGCGTTTCCGACCGAAGGCCTCGACCTCGAACGGCCAGTGCGCATCCACTGGAACCGTCATCAAGTCCCGTTCATCGAGGCGGAGACCGACCGCGATCTCGCTTACACGTTGGGCCTCGTCCACATGCATCTGCGCGGTGCCCAGGTGGCGTTGTTTCGCATGCTGTTTTCCGGACGGCTGGCAGAGATGCTGGGACCGGCGGCGTGCGACGTGGATCACTTCCTGCGCATTCTCGATTACGGCCGGGCAGCGGCGGCGATCGAGGCCACGTTGCCGCCGGAAACGCGGGCGTGGATCGAGGCCTTCGTCGCCGGCCTCAACACCTATCAGCAGCGCGCCCCGGCGCTGCCGCCGGAACTGGGCTTGCTCGGCGTACCGTCCGATCCGTTCACGTTGCGGGACATCATTGCCGGAGCCCGCGTCGGTGGCACCGACTTTACGTGGCTGACCCAGTTCTCCCTGCTCAAACACCGCCACGAGCCCGGCTTCGCCCGCCTCTGGCGTCGGATGATGGCAATCGGCGGAGTCCCGATGCCGGCGGTCAGCGACGGCGACAGCGATCCGGACGCGGCGGTGCGGACCGCCCTGCTGGCGGCGGCGCGCTCCGGAAGCAACGCTTTTGCCGTGTCGCCGCAGCGCAGTGCAACGGCGAGCGCGCTGATCGCCAACGATCCGCATCTGACGCTCTCCCTGCCCAATCTGTGGCTCATCGTCGGCGTCCGCTCGCCGACCTACCATCTCGCCGGCTTCATGATCTGCGGGCTGCCGGTTTTCGCCATTGGCCGCAACCCGGACTTGGCCTGGGGCGGCACCAACCTGCGGGCCGCCTCCAGCGATCTTTATGATGTCGCGGGCCTGCCGCCGGAGCAGATCCGGAGCGAGGAGGTCACCATTAGAGCACGCGGCTGGGGTCCCGTGCGGCGCACCGTCCGCACGACGCCGCTCGGCCCGGTGATCAGCGATGCGAAGCTCTTGAAGGCAGGTCCCGGCGGCCCCGTCGCCCTCCGTTGGGCCGGCCACGAGGCGACGGACGAGTTCACCGCCTTCCTTAAGGCCGCCGTCGCTCGCACGCCGGAGGCGTTCCGCGCAGCGTGGGCGACTTACGGCGTTTCGGGACAGAACATGCTGTTCGCTGACCGAAGCGGCAATATCGGTCAAGTGCTGGCCGTTGCCGCGCCACGGCGCCAGCCGTTCGCAACGGATAGCCCGATCCTCGACGGCGCCGACCCGCAAACGCACTGGCAGGGATTCGATACGGTGCTCGACCTGCCATGGGTGTTGAACCCGCCCGAAGGCATCATCGCCTCCGCCAACAACAAGCCCGTCGGCGATAACGGCCGCATCGGCTTTACCTATGCCCCGCGGGACCGCGTCGGCCGCATCGAGAGCTTGCTGGCGGCCAAGCCGCGCCTCGGCATTGACGACCTCAGCGCCATTCAGACCGACGTCGTCGCCCCCGGCGCCGGTGCGCTCGCCCGCAGGCTTGCGGCGCTGATCCGCTCCGGACCGGCGGGCAGCGTGCCCGAAAGCCTCATCACCGTCATCGAACGCTGGGACGGCAGCTATTCCGCCGACTCCGTGGGCGCCGCCGCTTTCGAAATCCTGCTCTATCACCTCGTGGCCCGTCTGCATGGCCGCACCTCGGCGGAGGGTCTGCCCGACGCCCTTGGCCAGTGGAGCATGCTGGATGGCTTCCTGATCCCCGATCTCGAGGCGCTGGCGGAAGCCGAGCGAACCGACCTGATCCATCAGGCGGCAGCGGCCGCCATCATCGATTGGCATCGTCATCCGAACTGGGGCGAGATGCACCGCCTGCGGCTTGGTCACGTGCTGGCGCGTCTTCCAATCGTCGGCAAGCGCTTCCTGATCGGCGACTTTCCGAGCGGCGGGTCGCGGCAGACGCCGATGAAAATGTCGCACGGCCTCGTTCGCGACCGTCACAGTGTCGTCTTCGGTTCGATGGCGCGGCACATTTCCGATCTCGCCGATCCCGATGCCAACTGGTTTGTGCTGCTGGGCGGGCAGGACGGCTGGCTGGGCAGCAAGCAGTTCGCCGACCAGGTGCCGTTATGGCGGGAACGCCGATACATCCGCGTACCGCTGCGGCCGGAGACCGTGGAGCGGGAGTTCACCACCAAGATGGTGCTGCGTCCCGCCGCCATCGGCAGATGAGCCTTGTGCGGCGGACTGAATAGCCCTATTTGACGCGCAGCTAGTTTCTGACGCTTCTGTTTCTGGATGGTGCTTCGCTGCCGCGTTGCTCGCTCATTGCCCGAAAGGACGTTGAAGCTAACTCGCGCCGTGGCATGTGGCCACGCGCGTCTTCTCTTTTCATGAGGCTAACGATAGTGACGACCGGAACAGTCAAGTGGTTCAATGCGACCAAGGGCTTTGGGTTCATCCAGCCGGATGGCGGGGGTGCCGATGCCTTTGTACACATCTCCGCCGTCGAGCGTGCCGGGCTGCAGAGCCTGAACGAAGGGCAGCGGGTCAAGTACGATCTCGTGGCGGGCCGCAACGGCAAGAGCTCGGCGGAGAACCTGACCCTTACGAACTGATCTCGATCAGTGCGATGACCACGAGCCCCCGAGGAAACTCGGGGGCTTTTTCGTTTTTCGCGGCGGCGATGACGAAATCCAGCTTGGCGGCGCTTACCAGGAATACTGCAGCGCGAGCATGGCGCCGCGGTCCGCCAGCGGGTTTATGCTGACCCGCCAAGCCTCCCGGTTCGCAGCCGCGCCGCCGAAACGGGCCTGATAGTCCTGCCAATCGGTGGCCGGCGCCCAGGGCTGCGTTAACATGTTGATGACGCCGCCCACCGTGCCGGTGCCGAAGGCGATCAGCCCGTCCGACGGCCGGCCGAAGCCGGCGATGAGGCCGCCCGCTACCCCGTTCAGCGCGACGTTGGCGGCGTGCATGGTCCACGACGTTCGCTCCTCCGCCCGCTCGGCATTGTCGCGCAACAGGGTTTCCGCGGCGCGCAGCTTGGCCAATCGCTCCTCCCGCGTCGCCTCCGGCAGCCCGGCGATGGGCGCCGCACCGAAACGGGCGTTGAGCGGCCGCAGCAGCAGGTCGGCGACGCCAATGGCGGCGACTCCCGCCTGCACACCGTTGTTGACCTGATCGTCCTCGTGTTGCGCCAGACCGGCGGCGATGCCGAGGCCGATGGCGCTGCCGGCATTGATCGTCATCCAGCTCCAGTACCAGAGCTGAGCATGCCGGCGGCTTTCCTCGAGCCGCTCCTCGATGAAGCGAAGGCGCTCGGCGACGGCATCATCGGTCAGCCCGGGGGTCGCTGGCAGCCCTTCCGCCGCCGCCGCCGCCGCCCATAGCGCGAGAGCGCTGGCCGCCGCCGTGGCGCGAAGGGCACCCGCCACTACTCGGCGGCCTTCGCCGCGGCGGCCTCGTCGCTATCGCCGAACCGCTCGCCGACCATCACGTCCAGCGGCGTGCCGGTGGCATGGGCATACAGAATCAGGTCGTTGAGGAACTCCGCCTCCCGGTCTGCGCGCCCTTTCTGGCGGCGAATGGCAACGAGCCGGGAGAGCGCCTGCACATTGTAGCCCTCGGCCTTGATCTGCGCCTTCAGGTCCTTCAAATCCCCCTTCAGCCCATCGATCTCGTCGAGCAGCCGTTCCAAGCGGTCGGCGTACTGGCTAAGCTGCTGCCCGGCAGCCGTCTGGTATCCGATCGACATGGCGCCTTCCCTCCCTGTTCCGTCGGCCCGCCACCGGAGACGGGGAGCGAAGGGTTGACGGCGACAACAGCGGCCGTCAACACCGAAGTTGGCGGCGGCGGCGAGGCGGTGCCGGCCTGCCGTACCGCGGCGAAACGGTGGACAGGCGGCGGGAAGTATGGTTCACCGACGCGGCCCTTGAGGGGCGCGTTGACAAGCAAGAGGAGCGAAGGGCAGAGCCATGTTTGGCCGGGACACACTGAAAGCGCGCCGGACGCTGAGCGTCGGCGACATGCAGTACGATTACTACAGCCTGGAGGCGGCGGCGGCTGCTGGCCTCGGCGATGTTTCCCGGCTGCCCTTCTCGCTCAAGGTCCTGCTCGAAAACCTGCTGCGCTGGGAGGACGGCCGCAGCGTCACCGTCGACGACGTCAAGGCGATCGCCGAGTGGCTGAAGGACCGCCGTTCCGATCGGGAGATCGCCTTCCGGCCGGCGCGGGTGCTGATGCAGGATTTCACCGGTGTGCCGGCGGTGGTCGACCTTGCGGCGATGCGCGATGCGATGAAAACGCGCGGCGCCGATCCGAAGAAGATCAACCCGCTGGTCCCCGTCGACCTCGTCATCGATCATTCGGTGATGGTGGATGCCTTCGGCAATGCCAAAGCATTTGCCGAGAACGTTCACATCGAATTCGAACGCAACGAGGAACGCTATGTCTTCCTGCGCTGGGGACAGTCGGCGTTCGATAATTTCCGCGTCGTGCCTCCCGGTACCGGCATCTGTCATCAGGTCAATCTGGAATACCTCGCGCAAGTCGTATGGCTGGGCGAAGGCAGCGACCGCGCCGTCGCCTACCCCGACACCCTCGTCGGCACCGACAGCCATACGACGATGATCAACGGCCTCGCCGTGCTCGGCTGGGGCGTCGGCGGCATCGAGGCGGAGGCAGCGATGCTGGGCCAGCCGATCTCGATGCTGATCCCGGAGGTCGTCGGCTTCAAGCTGAACGGCCAGATGAAGGAGGGCGCGACCGCCACCGATCTGGTGCTGACCGTCACCGAGATGCTGCGCAAGAAAGGAGTGGTGGGCAAGTTCGTCGAGTTTTTCGGCCCCGGCCTCGATCACTTGAGTCTTGCCGATCAGGCAACCATCGCCAACATGGCGCCGGAGTACGGCGCCACTTGCGGTTTCTTCCCGATCGGCCGGGCAACCATCGAGTATCTGCGCTTCTCCGGCCGTGATCCGGATCGGGTGGCGCTGGTGGAAGCCTATGCCAAGGCGCAGGGCCTGTGGCGCGATCCGACGACCCCCGATCCCCTGTTCACCGATACGCTTGAACTGGAACTGGCGTCGGTCGAGCCCTCCCTCGCCGGGCCGCGCCGGCCGCAGGACCGGGTCGCCCTGTCGCGGGTCGCGGCGTCGTTCGGCGAATACCTGTCGAAGGAACGGAGCGGCGGCCCGGCCCGTTCGGAGCCGGCGCCGGGAGCCAACTTCCCGGTGACCGACGGCGATGTGGTCATTGCCGCCATCACCAGCTGCACCAACACATCGAACCCGAGCGTGCTGATCGCCGCCGGCCTCGTCGCCCGCAATGCCCGCCGCGCTGGCCTCGCCGTCAAGCCGTGGGTGAAAACGTCATTCGCTCCCGGCAGCCAGGTGGTCAGCGATTACATGCAGGCCAGCGGCCTGCAGGCCGATCTCGATGCCCTCGGCTTCAACCTCGTCGGCTACGGCTGCACCACCTGCATCGGCAACTCCGGTCCGCTACCGGAACCGGTGGCAAAGGCGATCGACCAGGGCGACCTGATTGTCGCCGGGGTGCTCTCCGGCAACCGCAACTTCGAGGGCCGCGTGCACGCGCAGGTCCGCGCCAACTACCTTGCCTCGCCGCCGCTGGTCGTCGCCTACGCCCTCGCCGGCTCGATGACGATCGACGTAGCGACGGCGCCCCTCGGCACCGGCGGCGAAGGCCAGCCGGTCCACCTGCGCGACATCTGGCCGTCGAACCGGGATGTGCAGGCGATGCTGGATCGGACGCTGAGCCCGGAGATGTTCCGCAGCCGCTACGCCAACGTCTTTGCCGGCTCACCCGAGTGGCAAGCCCTCGCCGCGCCCACCGGCCAAACGTACGTCTGGGCGGATCAATCGACCTACGTCCGCCATCCGACGTTCTTCGAGGATGCGGGGCCACAAGGTTTCAGCGACATCATCGGCGCGCGGCCGCTCGCCATCCTCGGCGATTCCGTGACCACCGACCACATCTCACCGGCGGGATCGATCAAGAAAGACAGTCCGGCGGGACGCTACCTGATCGAGCACGGCGTCACTCCGGCCGACTTCAACTCCTACGGCGCCCGGCGCGGCAATCACGAGGTGATGATGCGGGGCACCTTCGCCAACATCCGCATCCGCAACGAGATGGCGCCGGGAACCGAGGGCGGTGTCACCCGCCACATGCCGGACGGTGCGGTAATGCCCATTTACGACGCTTCGATGCGCTATCAGGCAGCCGGCGTGCCGCTCATCGTGATCGCCGGCAAGGAGTACGGCACCGGCTCGTCGCGCGACTGGGCAGCGAAGGGAACCCGTTTGCTGGGCGTCAAGGCGGTGGTCGCGGAGAGCTTCGAGCGCATCCACCGCTCCAATCTGGTCGGCATGGGGATCCTGCCGCTGCAGTTCCGGGACGGCACCGACCGCAAGACACTCGCCCTCGACGGCACGGAGACCTTCGACGTGCTCGGCCTCGGCGGCGAGGTGCGGCCGCGCATGGAATTGACCCTGGTCATTCACCGGAGTGGCGGCGCCAGCGAGCGGGTGCCCGTGCTGTGCCGGATCGATACCCTCGATGAGATCGAGTACTACCGGGCCGGCGGCATTCTCCAGTACGTGCTGAACACGCTCGCCGCCGCTTAGGCGGCGCGGCCGAAGCCTGACTTTCCCGCAGCCGGCGCAGGATCTGCGCCGGCCGATCGGTGCTGCCCTCCGCCCCCAATGCAGCCATACCCGAGACGGCTGCCCGTAGCGGCAAACATCGGGCCACCACCCCATATGAGGACGATAGGGCGAGCGTCCGGCGACAAACGGCCGCCCTACGGGTGGGCTGGCGGGCGCTGCACTCGGCACGCCGATGTGGACTCTCTCTAAAGTAATTAAGTAAAATTGCCCTTTCTACCATCGCGCTTGTCAAAGTTCGCTGCCTTGGGTATAACTTGTGGAGAAGTCGGTGAGAGTTATTGTGCAGCCGCTCAATCTCGCAAGTGCACAATACCTGCCGCAGGATACCTGGACGGCGTTCGGGCTGCATCACCCCTCCGTCATTCCAGCTTAAAAAAGCAAGACGATTAGTTCGTGCGCCTATTGCAAGTCTTTGAATTGGGTGGTGCGCATGATGTCGGCGGCAGAAAGGGAGGACAAAATGCTGGGATCAAGGCTGAATTTCACTGGCCTTTCTCCGGCAGCCGGCTCGGCGTTACCTTATCCTTCGCGAAGACCATCGCCAAGGCGCGAACGCTTTTCGGAAGCGGGCGTAGAACCCAGACTCGATGAGCTGCTCAATGATCCCTTAACGGCCGCGATCATGCAGCGCGATGGCGTATCGCTTTCGCATCTGCAAACATTGATCGGCGAAACCCGCCAGGTTCTTCGCGAGCGCCGCACGACCGCGTAAGGTCTTCATTGGTCCCTCGACACGGCACGCCGAGCGACCCGCGTCGGGTCGCGGTGATTTGCCAACCTCTTCGTCCGGGCCGCCGCCGAACCTAGCCGACGTTGGGCGCGATCAGGCCACGTTCCAGCATCGCCGCCATCCGCCGCGCGAAGGCGGCCGGATCCTTCAGCCCCTCGCCCTCGACGATGCGTGCCTGGTCATAGAGCAAGCGCGCCGCGTCCTCGATGATGGTCAGCGAGCCGGCGCCCTCGCCCTCCGCCAACTCGGCGAGACGGCGCATCAGACCATGGCGCGGGTTGATTTCGAGGATCCGCTGCGCCGCCTGCGCCGCGTCCAGCTGCCGGTGCTGGCGCAGCAGCCGTTCCAGGTACATGTCCATGTCGCCCTTGTCACAGACGAGGCAGACCGCGCTTTCCGTCAGCCGCTGCGAAGTTCGCACGTCCTTGACATCGTCTTTCAGAGCGTCACGAAAGATCACGATCAGGCGGTCAAGGCTGGCCGGTGGCGCTTCCGGCGCCGCCGTCTCGTCGCCGTCCGCCGCGACTTGGCTCAAGTTGGCGTCGGCACCGGCCGCCGAGCGGAATGGCTTGCCATCGAACGTGCCGACCGCCGGCAGCCAGAACTCATCGATGGGATCGGTGAGCAGCAGAACCTCGACGCCCTTGGCGCGAAAGCCCTCTAGCTGGGGCGAACGGGCGAGGACGCCCGCATCCTCGCCGGCCAACGTATAGATGGCGTCCTGCCCCGGCTTCATCCGCGCCGTAACCTCGGCCAGCGACACCCAGCCGCCGGCGGCCGTCGAACGGAAGCGCGCCAGCGACAGCAGCTTGTCCCGGTGCTCGTGGTCCTCATAGATGCCTTCCTTCAGGGTTGCTCCAAACGCGTCCCAGAAGGTTTCATAGCCGGCCGGATCGTCCTTGGCCTTTCTTTCAAGCTCGTCGAGCACCCGTTTCGTCAGACCTGAGCGGATCTTGGCAAGGCGGGGGTCGTGCTGGAAGGTTTCGCGGCTGATGTTCAGCGGCAGGTCCTCGGAGTCGACGACGCCACGCAGGAAGCGCAGATACGGCGGTAGCAGGCCCTCGCAGTCGTCGGTAATGAAGACGCGCTTGACGTACAGGCGCACTCGCGGCTTTCGCTCCGGATCAAACACCTCAAACGGGCCCTGTGACGGCACGAATAGAAGATTGGTGTAGGAAACGACGCCCTCGACCTGGTTGTGCAGGATCAGCCAGGGATCGTCGAAGGCATGCGCGACGTGATGGTAAAATTCCTTATACTGCTCGTCGGTGATCTCGCGCTTGGGCAGGAGCCACAGGCTTTTCGCATCGTTGAGCGGCGTCGCGGTCGCTTGTCCGGCCTCGTCCAGGATGATCGGCACACCGATATGGTCCGAATAGCGTTTGACGATGGAGCGTAGCCGCGCCGTCTCCAGAAACTCTTCCGCATCGGACTTCAAGTGCAAGATCACGGTCGTGCCGCGACCGTCCCGTTCCGCCGGCTCGATCGTAAAGGCGCCCTTGCCGTCCGAGGACCAGCGCCACGCCTGCGCCTCGCCGGCACGCCGGCTGATCACGTCGACGTGGTCGGCAACCATGAACGCGGAATAAAAGCCGACGCCAAACTGGCCGATGAGCGAGACGTCCTTGCGCGCATCACCGGTGAGTTGAGCGAGGAAGGCTTGGCTGCCGGAGCGGGCAATGGTGCCGATCGTCTCGATCAGTTCCTGCCGGTTCATACCAACGCCGTTGTCGACAACGGCAAGGCTGTTCTGCTCACGGTCAACTTTCAGGCGCACGCGGAAATCGGCATCGCCTTCGATCAGCGCCGGCTCGGTCAACGCCAGGTAGCGCAGCCGGTCGCAGGCATCGGCGGCGTTGGAGATCAACTCGCGCAGGAAAATCTCCTTATGCGAGTAAAGGGAGTGGGCGACGATATCCAGCAATCGCCCGACTTCCGTCTGGAATGTGAACGTTTCCACGGACATCGCAATTCAATCCTGATTCCGTCGCGAAGGCAGACACGACGATCGCGGCGCTGATATGCGAAACGGCGCCATCCTTGGCAACCCCTTTGCTCGTCGAGCGACGCTCACGTG
>JALOTH010000128.1 GCA_025458035.1 Rhodospirillales bacterium | reverse complement strand
CGAAGAACATCACCTCCGAGGCGATGAACAGCAGCATGCCGAAGCGCAGGCCATGGGCGACCACCGAGGTATGGTGGACGCCGGCGCGCGACTCCCGCACAACATCCCGCCACCAGCCAAAGAAGGTCAGCAATAGCAGCGCAAAACCGGGGATCGTCGCCGCCAATGGTCCGCCATGCATGTACCAGATGCCGCCGATGGCCAGCAGGAACACCGCCGCCGTGCCGACGGCCGGCCATGGGCTGGGGTCGACCATGTGGAAGGGATGCGTTTTCGTCATCTGCGTCGCCATCGTCAGTCCCCAACTCTCCCCAAGCGTTTCCTGGCGTTCAACAATCAGCTGTCACCGGCGCGGGCCGGCGCCGCCGCCGCCGCCGCCGCCGCCGCCGCGCCCGAAGGTTGCGGCCCGTCGACCGGAAAGAACGTATACGACAAGGTTATCGTCGTCACCCCCGCCGTCTCCGGATCATCGAAGATCGCCGGATCGACGAAAAACATCACCGGCATCGAGATCGACTCACCGGGGTTCAACGTCTGTTCGGTAAAGCAGAAGCATTCGATCTTGTTGAAATACTTGCCG
Organism: Rhodospirillales bacterium; assembly: GCA_025458035.1. GTDB lineage: Bacteria > Pseudomonadota > Alphaproteobacteria > Rhodospirillales > Defluviicoccaceae > Defluviicoccus. The sequence continues at coordinate 6,938 of JALOTH010000128.1, read as the reverse complement.
ACGGTATCGGGCATGACGTTGAAGGTGGCGGTGCCGGTGACCGCCGTGCCGCCGCGGTTGGTCGCCTCGTAGTGCACCAGCACATCCTCGCCGGGGCGCACCTCGATGCGCTTTTGCAGTGGCTGGAAGGCCCACGGCAGCTTCGAGTTGACGTTGGCGTCGAAGCGCACGGTGACCATGCGGTCGGCGACGCGATCGGTACGCGTGATGTTCTCGGTGCGCGGCGTTCCGGCGTACCCCGTCAACTGACAGAACATCCGGTACAGCGGCACGGCGGCGAAGCTCGCCCCCACCATGCCCGCCGCCACCCCGAACAGCAGAACCGCCGACACCATGATGCGCCGCTGCCGCTGAGCCATCGCCTACCTCTGCGCCGCCGGGCCGCCGTCGCCGGCGCTCATTCCGCCGGCTTCGAGTGGTGATGGCCGGTCGGCCCGATCACCGGCAGTTCCTCGTGGGTATGGAAAGGCGCCGGCGACGGCACGCTCCATTCCAGCGTCGTCGCGCCTTCGCCCCACGGGTTGGCGTCGCTGACCGTCTTGCCGTACCGGTAGGTGTGCCAGATGACGTAGTAGAACATCAGGGTACCGACGACGGTGATGGCCGCGCCGACGGAGCTGACGAAATTCCAGCCGGCGTAGACGTCCGGATAATCGGGGATGCGCCGCGGCATGCCGGCAAGGCCCAGGAAATGCTGCGGGAAGAACAGGACGTTGACACCGATGAAGAACACCCAGAACTGCACCTTGGCCAGCCCTTCGGAATACTGCCGGCCGCTCATCTTCGAGATCCAGTAATACCAGCCGCCGAACATCGCGAAGATCGCGGCGATCGCCATCACGTAATGGAAGTGAGCGACAACGTAATAGGTGTCGTGCAGGGCGAAGTCGATGCCGGCGTTGGCGAGGACGACGCCGGTGACACCGCCGAGAACGAACAGCCAGATGAAGCCGATGGCATACATCATCGGCGCCTTGAACTCGATGGAACCGCCCCACATCGTCGCCAGCCAACTGAAGATCTTCACGCCGGTGGGCACGGCGATGATCAGCGTTGCCGCGGTGAAGTAGGCCCGCGCGTTGACGCCGATGCCGCTGGTGTACATGTGGTGGGCCCAGACGATGAAGCCGACGACGCCGATCGCCACCATGGCGTAGGCCATGCCGAGATAGCCGAAAACCGGCTTCTTCGAGAACGTCGAGACGATCTGGCTGATGATGCCGAACGCCGGCAGGATGATGATGTAGACCTCCGGGTGGCCGAAGAACCAGAACAGATGCTGCCACAGCAGCGGATCGCCGCCACCGGCGACGGCGAAGAACGCGGTGCCGAAGTTGCGGTCGGTGAGCAGCATGGTCAGCGCGCCGGCCAGCACCGGCACCGCCAGCAACAACAGGAACGCGGTCACCAGCATCGCCCAGACGAACAGCGGCATGCGATGCAGCGTCATGCCCGGCGCGCGCATGTTGAAGATGGTGACGATGAAATTGATGGCACCGAGGATCGAGCCGGCACCGGCGAGGTGCAGGGCAAGAATGCCGAAATCGACCGACGCGTCGGGATGGAAGGCCAGCGACGACAGCGGCGGATACACGGTCCAGCCGGTGCCCGGCCCGGCGCCGACGAACAGCGACAGGGTCATCAGCGTCAGCCCCGCCGCCGTCAGCCAGAAGCTGATGTTGTTCATGCGCGGGAAGGCCATGTCCGGCGCGCCGATCATCAGCGGCACGAACCAGTTGCCGAAGCCGCCGATCATTGCCGGCATCACCACGAAGAACACCATGACGAAGCCATGGGCGGTGAGGATGGCGTTGTAGAGCTGGGTCTCGCCGTCGAAGAACTGCAGCCCGGGCTCGGTCAGTTCCAGGCGCATCCACCACGACAGCACGCCGCCGACGATCGCGGCGATGAGCGCCAGCACGATGTACATCGTGCCGATATCCTTGTGGTTAGTCGAATAGACCCACCGCTTCCAGCCGTGTGGATGGTGGTCATGCTCGTCGTGGGCTACCGCCGCGCCGTACGCCATTTCGAATGTCCTCCGCAATCCTCTTGCGCGTTACTGTTCGCTGGACTGGGCCGCCGCCACCGCCGGTTGCGGGCGGCTCGCGAACTTCTGCTTGGCTTCCTCCACCCAGCTGGCGAAGGCTTCCTTGGATACGGCGCGAATCTCGATCGGCATGAAGTAGTGGTTGACGCCGCACAACTCCGAGCACATGCCGTAATACGTGCCTTCCGTGTTGATCTGCACCCAGGTTTCGTTGACCCGGCCCGGCGTTGCGTCTTTCTTCAGCGCCAGCGAAGGCACCGCCCAATTGTGAATGACGTCGTCGGAGCTGACCAGCACCTGGATCTGCGTGCCCACCGGGACGACGACGGGATTGTCCACGGACAGCAGTCGCACCTGCCCCGCCTTTACATCAATTTCGCTGTCGGCGATGGGAAGGCTGTCGAAGGTCAGATCGCCGTGGTCGGGATAGGCATAGCTCCAATACCACTGATGCCCGATGACCTTCAGTGTCATCTCCGGCGTCTCCGCCTTGTTGGCGAAGAACAGCAGCCGCATCGAGGGAATGGCGATGACGATCAAAATCATGATTGGCACCGCCGTCCACACCACTTCCAGCAGCGTGTTATGCGTCGTCTTCGACGGCACCGGATTGCGCCTGGCGTTGAAGCGGATGATGATGAAGCCGAGCAGCCCGAGCACGAACACAACGATGCTGGTGATGATGACCAGCAGCAGGTTGTGGAATTCATGCACGCGCTCCATCACCGGGGAGTGCGCTGGCTGCATGCCGATCTCCCACGGACGAGACAGGCCAGGAACGGGTTCCGCTGCGGTTGCGGCACCACCACTGAGCACAAGGCCGACCACCAGCAGTGCGATCAGGCCGAAAACGGTCTCTAAGCTCACGCGTCGCATGGTTTGTCTGTCTGTCCCTTACCGTTCAACGCTCGGTCGCTGACAGGCTTGCCGGCGCACGGCGAATGTTCCGCCGCACTTGATTCCCGTCATCGCTGCGCGATTTTCACTGTTGCGAGTCACTAACATGAGCGAATGCAGATGCAAAGAGCTTTCTCATGGTAGGGGATCAGCGATGTTACCGGACGCGGTTCGCGCCGGTGGCGATGCACCCGGCGACCGCCGCTTTGCCGCGGATTTTCGCGAGAGACTGGTTGCGTTTGTCGGGTTTTGGCGCCATCCTCTCGATGGTGCGGCGCAGCATGACATGCGGCAAAACACGGGGCCCGTCGACGGGTGCGCCCCTGGACAATGAGCAACGATGGGATCGGCGATGAGTAACAAGGCGATCTTGGCGGCGGTCCTGGCGTTGGCGGCAGCATTCATGTACGCGAGCGTCTTTTACGTCCTGACCCGCTAGTCCCCGTTTCGGCGTCCGTTCCATGCCGCTCGCCATCACCGATCTGCCCCACCTGAACGCCGCCCTGAACGCCGCGACCATTGCCCTGCTGATCGCCGCCTTCGTCGCCATTCGATCCGGCGACCGGCAGCGTCACAAGCGGTTGATGCTGGCGGCGCTGGTCGTTTCCGCAGCGTTCCTGACCAGCTACCTGATTTATCATTTCAACTCCGGGTTGGCGAAGTTCGGTGGCGAGGGCCTGATCCGGCCGGCATATTTTACCTTGCTGATCCTTCACGTCATCGCCGCCATCGCGATCACGCCGCTGGTCCCCATCGCCGTCTATCGCGCGCTGACCAAGGATTTCGCGGGCCATCGCCGCATCGTCCGCTACACGTGGCCGTTGTGGATGTATGTCGCCGTTTCCGGGATCGCGGTTTACGTGATGGCGATCCACCTCTTCCCCGATCCGGCGGGGCCCTACGCCATGTTGGAGCAGCCGCTGCTGACCGGGTCTGATCGTGGCTGACGGCATTGCCGTTGCCGAGACCCGGCCGCGAGGGCTGGCGCCCGCCGCCGCCGCAGCGGACGCGCCACCCGCCGGCCGCGACCTCGCCGCCTGGGCTTGGCTCGGCCTCGCCGCCCTTGCCATCGCCGGCTTGATGGCGATCCTGCTGGCGGTATCCCGGATCCCCGGCATTGAAAGCGTCATCCCCTGGCCGGTCGGCTTCTTCCGCAAGGGGCTGATCCTTCACGTCGTGATGTCGATCGTCGTCTGGTTCGCGGCGGCCTTCGCGGCGCTGACGGCGACCTGCGATCCCGGTCCGGCGCCGGCTCCCGGCTGGCACAGCCTCGGCCCCATCGCCGCCGCCGTGATGGCCTGTGCCCTGCCCTGCCTGTTGCTGCCCGCCTTCCTCGATCGCGGCGAGCCGTTGCTCAACAACTACGTGCCGGTCATCAACGATCCGCTGTACTTCGCCGGACTGCTGATGCTGGCGATCGCCATCGTCCTTGCCGCGCTGCGACTGCTGATCGGCCAGGCGGGCGCGCCGCCCGCCGTCGATCCGCTGCGACGGATGACGGTCGCCGCCGCCATCGTCTTCCTCGTCGCCATGGCCTGCTTTGCACTGGCCGGCTGGCAGCTTGCCGGCACCCCCAGCGGCTATTGGTACGCCGAGAACCTGATGTGGGGTGGCGGCCACGTCATGCAGTTCGCCAACGTCGCGCTGATGATCGCCGGCTGGTCGGCGCTGGTGACGGCGGCGGGCGGGCGACCGGCGCCGGCGGGCGCGGTGGCGGTCGTCATCTCGCTGCTGCTGATCCTCAGCGTCGTCCCGACCCTGCTGTTCTACGCCATCTTCCCGCCGTTTTCCGGGGCGCAGGCCGAAGCCTTCTCGCAGCTGAAGTACGTCGCCGGCCTGCCGGCGGGGATCGCGCTGTTGGCGATGCTGGCGGCGCTGCCGCGGCCATGGCCATGGTCATCGCCGCATCACCAGGTCTTCGGACTTTCGGTGCTGCTGTTCGCCGTTGGCGGATTGTTCGGAATCGTCGTCGATGGCGCCGACACCCGCACGCCGGCCCACTATCACGGCATGATCGCCGGTGTTTCCCTCGCCGCCATGGGGCTGTTCTTCGTTCGCTTCCTGCCGGCACTGGGGCGGCCGACGCCGTCGCGGCACGCCATCCTCTGGGTGGCCCATCTGTTCGGCTGGGGTCAGTTGACCGCCTGCGTCGGCCTGTTCATCGCCGGCGGCTATGGCGCGCCGCGCAAGGTGGCCGGCGATGCCCAGGGCCTGGTCGACGTTGGCGCGATGATCGGCCTCGGTCTCAACGGCCTTGGCGGCCTCATCGCCGTTGCCGGGGGCATCGTTTTCGTCATCAGCGCCGGCCGTGCCCTGTTGACACGACCGCCGTTCGCCGCATCGCGGGCTTCAATTCCGGCGAGCTTGCGGATAGAAAAGAGAGACACCTATTCGCAATCGCATACCGATGGGGAGAACCGTTGACTGCCCTCCGTTCGCCGACGGCCGTCGTTGACCGTGCCACGACCGCGCCGACACCGCGGTTCCTCGTCCGGGATTACGCCGTTCTGCTCAAGCCGCGGGTGATGTCGCTCGTCGTCTTCACGGCGCTCGTCGGCATGCTGCTGGCGCCCGCCAACATTTCCGTGACCGTCGCCGCCATCGCCATCGTCTGCATCGCGGTGGGCGCCGGTGCCGCCGGCGCCATCAACATGTGGTATGACCGGGACATCGATAGCGTCATGCTGCGGACCATGAACCGCCCCGTTCCCACCGGCCGGATCACGCCGCAGGCCGCGCTTTCGCTGGGGCTGGTCCTGGCGGTGGCTTCCGTCGGCGCGATGGCGGTCTTCGTCAACCCCTTGAGCGCCGGCCTGCTGGCGCTGACCATCGTCTATTACGTTTTCGTCTACACCGTCTGGCTGAAACGGCGCACGCCGCAGAATATCGTCATCGGCGGTGCCGCCGGCGCCCTTGCCCCGGTCATCGGCTGGGCCGCCGCCACCGGCGACATTGGCTGGGGTGCGATCGCACTGTTCCTGATCATTTTCCTGTGGACGCCGCCGCATTCATGGGCGCTCGCACTGTTCCGGCAGAGCGACTACGCCCGTGCCGGCGTGCCGATGATGCCGGTGGTCGCTGGCGAGCGATCCACCCGCCGGCAGATCGTTATCTACACGGCGCTGTTGATACCGGCGTCGCTGGCGCCGGTGACGCTGGGTCTCGCCGGCTGGTTCTACGGGGTGACCGCAGCGGTGCTGGCGGCGCTATTGATCCGCTCCGTGTCGCGGGTCGTGCGCAGCCGCGAGGCCGCAGACGCCACCGCCGCCGCCCGCTCGCTGTTCCTCTACACCATCCTCTACATGTTTCTGATCTTCTCGGCCCTGCTCGTTGATCGGGTCGTGCAGATGCTCGGACACGCGGGGTGAGTGCCGCCGCCGACGCGTACCGCCGGCTTGAGGACCGCTTTCGCCGCATCCGCGCGATCGGCGACGCGGAAGCGCTGCTGCACTGGGATCTGGCGACGATGATGCCGAAGGGCGGCGCCGAGGCGCGTGCCGACCAGCTGGCGGTGCTGAAGTCGCTGCGCCACGAGCTGCTCACCCAGCGGTCAACCGCCGACTGGCTGGCGGCGGCGGTCGATGGCGCCAATGGCGCCGGTGCGGACGGCCTCGATGACTGGCAGCGGGCCAACCTCCGCGAAATGCAGCGTGCCCACGCCCACGCCACGGCCCTGGCGCCGGCGCTGGTGGAGGCGCTGTCGCGGGCGACGTCCGCCTGCGAGGCGGCATGGCGGGAAGCCAAGGCCGATAGCGCTTTCGCCCGCGTCCGCCAGCCGCTGGCCGCCCTGCTCGCGCTGGTGCGGGAGGTGGCGGCGGCGAAGGCGGATCGGCTTGGCCTCACCCCCTATGACGCGCTGCTCGATGAATACGAACCGGGGGGCCGTGCCGCGGAAATCGACGGGATTTTCGCCCGCCTCGCCGCGTTCCTGCCCGCCTTCCTCGGCCGCGTGATGGAACGGCAGGCGAGCCTGCCCGCCGCCCCGCAGCCG
>JALOTH010000127.1 GCA_025458035.1 Rhodospirillales bacterium | reverse complement strand
CCCCTGGCCATCGGCCGGAGGAGGAGGGGAAATGATCAGGAAACTTGGATTGCGAGGGATGGTCAGTGCGGCGGTCCTGCTCTCCCTCGCCGGCTGCGCGTCGATTGTGAGCGGCACCAGCGAGCCGGTGGCGGTTCAGACGGTGCCCCCGATTGCTGTCTGCACGCTGGAGCGCGGCGGGCAAATCCTCGGCCAAGTCCATGCGCCAGGCGCGATCACCGTTAGCAAGAACAACAAGCCAATGACTGTTCACTGCAACAAGGAGGGCTACTACGAGACAGACCAGGTCTGCAATGTCGGAATGGACGGTTGGGTTGCCGGCAACATCTTCGCGGGTGGGCTGATCGGCTTTATCGTCGATGTCAGCACGGGCGCGGCCAATGACTACGAGGACACCGTCACCGTCGTTTTGGTGCCGAAGCCGACCGACCCGGTCGCGCTGGAGGCGGAGACGGGGATGCATATCGCGCACTATCCGCACATGACGACGAAGTAGGCCCGCTGCTGGCGTCAGGGGCCGGCCCGGTAGCGGCCGGCCCCGGCTGCTGGATCGGCCGGCGAAATCCGCTTAAGCTGCGATCAGGAGTCCCCAGCGGCGGCGCCGCGCCGGTGGGCTGTGGCTCCGTTCATAAAAGCGGGAGGAAACACGGCATGTGGGCAAGCGTCAGGCGGTATAAGGTGCAAGGCTCGGTCACGGACCTGGCGAAGCGGGCGCAAACGGAACTGGTGCCGATCCTGAAACAAAATCCAGGGTTCGTCGCCTATTACATCGTCGACGGCGGCGATGGCCACTTGGCTTCCATCAGCCTGTTCGACTCCGCGTGGTCGGCTCACCGCTCCAACGAGCAGGCGGCATCCTGGGTCGGCACCCAGGCCAAGGAGGAGTTGCCGGAACGGCCGCAGATCACATCGGGCGAGGTGCTCGTCGGCGTCACCCACTGAGCCCGGCGGCCGCTCTCAACGGGCCGGCTGCCAGTCGATCGCTTCGAGGTTCTTGAGCGCGGTGATCAGGATCGTGCGCTGGCTCGGGCGGGTGGCAACCAGCGCCTCGTGCTCGATCTGCGCGCACAACTCATCGCGCACATGGCGGGCGGCGCGAGCGCCGAGGCGTGCCGCCTCCGCCTCAAAGCCGCGGAGCACCGCCTTGAGTTCGCTGAACCAGGTATCGGCGGGTTGGTCAGCGGTGGCGATTTCACCGATCAACTGATGCACTTTCGCGTAAACCAAGACAGCCTCGATGTTTCAGGGAGCCATGCAATCCCGCGACGATGGCGGAATTCGGTTTAAAGCTTCTTAATCAGCGCCGACGCAAACGCAAATACCTCTTCGTTGGTTCCTTGCGGCTGGTTTCGCGACAGGCCGTCCAAGTCCCGCGACATGTCGGCGGTGAGCTGGTGAAACGTCGTCCGCGCCAACGGCGTCGTTTCACCTTGCAGCCGGCGGACGATGCCTTCCACTCTCACCTTCCAGTCGGCGTCCGGCGACTTGGCTATGGCCTTGATCGCGTCCAGCTGCTGTTGATAGAAGTCCGAAGTTCTCATGGGCTGATCCCACTCTGCAAATTTGCGACCGTTAATATGGCATCGCATGGGCGATTCCCGCCGCTTCCGCCGCCGATACCAACTCCGATGACAGCTGTTAAGATCGGGTGTTCTATAATCTGTTGTCAAGCTAGAAGCGGTATTAATGATGTTTGAAACATGATAAGCGCGGCACAGCTGAAAGCCGCGCGCGCCCTCCTCGGCATCGATCAGCGGCAACTGGCGGATGCGTCCGGGCTGTCGCTGCCGACGATTCAACGCATGGAGGCGAGCGACGGGACGATTCGCGGCAACGTCGATTCGCTGGTCAAGCTGATCGAGGCGCTCGATGCCCTTGGCATCGAACTGATCGCCGCCGGCGCGACCAGCACGAGCGGTGGCCGCGGCGTGCGCCTGAAGGCGTGATCAGCGCGTTGAGCGCGCCTCAGCGCGACACCGATCCCTGCGCGTTAGGGAATGCCAAATAACCAGGAGGAGAACTGCGCCGATAGCATATCTCGCTATATGCGCCGCATGATAAATTTGTGCAAAGAGATGGCCGGATATCCGGACACGTCCTCGGCGGGGCCACACGGCCATGAAAACGATCACTGCAACCTTCCTCGGCAGCCTGTTCGTCGTGCTTTTCATGACCGCCTGCGTCCACGAAGACGTTTATCCCGCGTCGTGGGGCGCCATCGAGGCTACGGAGGCTGGCCGCCAATGCCCGTATATCTCCGGCCTTTATGCGGAGGTTGGAGAGGTGACGGCGTGGGGCTGCCACACGCATCAGGAGAAGTGTCCACATCTGAGCTACAACCTTCTGGGAGCGGGCACGGGCTACGCCGAGGTTTATGATGACAGCCGGACGCCGGCCTTTTCCGCCGGAACGACACACGTCGAGTTAACTCAACGCGGCGATCAAGCCATTGAAGTCATCCTTTGGCAGAGCGGATTTCGCGATGGCAAATCGGCGAGTCGCGGCCGCGTCATTGGGCAGGAGCGGCTGGCCATGGACGATGGCGATTACTCGTGTGGAGGGGAGGGGTTGCGGCTGCAACCTCGCGGTGTTTACTTCCTGGCGGGCATTTCGAACCTCGTCGGGGTCGAAAACCGAACCTTCAACCGTACGGTCGACCGCGCCCTGGTCATGAAGAGCGAAGAAACGTTCATCGCCCACCATACATTCGTGCCGTTCGGCGGCGGCAAAACCATTTGGGTGCGTTGGCAGGCCACCGCCGATCCTCCGCAGTGAATCGCGGCAACGGCGCTGGCCGTGGCGAAGGATCGGGGCCCATCGTCGAGGCGCGTTGCGCTTGCAAATGCGAGGGCAGGCTTGTATCTAACGGCAATCTCACACGCGGCGGTGCGGGCTTGTCGGGGATCGCGGTTCCCTTGCGCTCGTTCCGGTGTCTGGCGCGCCAGACCTCGCCGCGGCGGCCCAACCGGAACATAAGGTGTTGCCCCATCCATGAGTCTGCCGACATTCACGATGCGCCAGCTGCTGGAAGCCGGCGTGCATTTCGGACACAGCACGCGGCGCTGGAATCCGAAGATGGCGCCGTTCCTCTTCGGTGTGCGCAACGGCACCCATATCATTGATCTGGAACAGACCGTACCGCTGTTGCATCAGGGACTGCTGGCGGTGCGCGACGTGGTCGCGGGTGGCGGCCGGGTGCTGTTCGTCGGCACCAAGCGGCAGGCGAGCGAGAAGGTGGCGGATGCCGCCAAGCGCTGCGGCCAGTATTACGTCAACCACCGCTGGCTTGGCGGCATGATGACCAACTGGCGCACCATCTCCAATTCGATCCGCCGCCTGCGTGAACTCGATGGCCGCCTCGCCAGCGACACCACGGGTTTGACCAAGAAAGAGACCCTGCAGCTGACGCGCGAGCGCGACAAGCTCGAACAGGCGCTGGGCGGCATCAAGGAGATGGGCGGACTGCCCAATATCCTGTTCATCATCGATACCAACAAGGAAGCGATCGCCATCTCGGAGGCAAAGAAGCTGGGCATCCCGGTGGTCGCCGTCCTCGATTCCAACAGCGATCCCAACGGCGTCGATTTTCCGGTCCCCGGCAACGACGACGCCCTGCGGGCAATCAGCCTCTATTGCGATCTGGTGGCGGAAGCGGTTCTGGATGGCATCCAGCAGGAGATGGTGGCTTCCGGGGTCGACCTCGGCGCCATCGAGGAGCCGGTTGACTCCCTCGCCGCCGAGGCCGATGAGGAGTTCGAGGTTCCCGACCTTGCCGCCGCCGTCGAGGCGTTGAGTTCCGGGGGCGGCGACGACGCCGCCGCCGCGGACGATGCGCGGCCGGACCGCCACTGACGCGGTGTGCTGACGGCGCCCGTCGGCGTGTGGCAGCAGGTGCCGCCGGCCCGGGTTCCAGCCACCATTCACGGGTAGACGGTTTGCTCTGTCCACTGCCCAACATCGGAGACAGTCACTCATGGTCGATATCAGCGCTGGCTTGGTGAAGGCGCTCCGGGAGAAGACCGGGGCGGGAATGATGGACTGCAAGCGGGCGCTGGCGGAAAGCGGCGCCGATATCGAGGCGGCGGTCGATTGGCTGCGCAAGAAGGGGCTGTCGGCCGCGGCGAAAAAGTCGGGGCGGGTGGCCAGCGAAGGGCTGATCGGCCTCGCCAGCGAGGGGCGGCGGGCCGCCCTCGTCGAAGTCAACTCGGAGACCGATTTCGTCGCCCGCAACGACCACTTCCAGGCCTTTGTGCGGACGGTGGCGACGCTGGCGCTGGACGCGGAGGGCAACCTCGAAACGCTGCTGGCGATGGCCTACCCCGGCAGCGGCGAGACGGTGCAGGGCCAGCTGACCAACCTGATCGCCACCATCGGCGAGAATATGAACCTGCGGCGGACGGCCTATCTGGCTGTCGACGAGGGGCTGGTGGCCAGCTACCTGCATAACGTGCAGGCCGACGGCCTTGGCCGCATCGGTGTGTTGGTGGCGCTGACTTCGTCGGCGCCGTCGGAGGTCCTGGAGCCAATCGGCAGGAAGCTCGCCATGCACGTGGCCGCCGCCAATCCGGCGGCGGTCTCGCGCGATCAGGTGGATCCGGCGAAGCTGGAGCGCGAACGGGATATCTTGAGCGAACAGGCGCGCGCCAGCGGCAAGCCCGAGGCGATCATCGCGAAAATGGTCGAGGGCAGGCTGAGCAAATTCTACGAAGACGTCTGCCTGCTGGAACAAACCTACGTCATCGACGGCGAATCGAAGGTGGGTGCGGTGATCGAGGCAGCCGCCAAAACCGCCGGCCAGCCGATCGCCGTGTCGGGTTTTGTGCGGCTGTCGCTCGGCGAGGGGGTCGAGAAGCCTGCGGCAGAAACGGCCGCCGCTTGAGATTGCGCACATTGCCGCTGCGGCGCAGGCAACAGAGGGCCGATGACTGACACCCCGCCCTACCGCCGCATCCTGCTGAAGCTGTCCGGGGAAGCCCTCATGGGATCCCTCGGCTACGGGATCGACCGGACGACGGTGGAGCGGATTGCCGGCGAGATTCGCGCCGTCCACGACGGCGGCACCGAGATGTGCATCGTCGTTGGCGGCGGAAATATTTTTCGCGGCATCTCATCCGCAACCTATGGCGTCGAACGGGTCAGCGCCGACTACATGGGCATGCTGGCCACCGCCATTAACGCTCTGGCCGTGCAGAGCATCCTCGAAAGCATCGGCATCGACACGCGGGTTCAGTCGGCGATCCCGATGTCGGCGGTGTGCGAGCCGTTCGTCCGCCGGCGGGCGATCCGCCACATGGAAAAGGGCCGCGTCGTGATCTTTGCCGCCGGCACCGGCAATCCGTTTTTCAGCACCGACACCGCCGCCGCGCTCAGGGCGATTGAAATGCGCTGCGATGTGCTGTTGAAAGGCACGCAGGTCGACGGTGTCTACACCGCCGATCCGAAAAAGGTCGCAGACGCCCAGCGCTTCGAGAGACTGACGTATCAACAGGTGCTGGCACAAAACCTTGGCGTGATGGACGCCTCGGCGATCGCCCTTGCCCGTGATAATCGGCTGCCGGTCGTCGTCTTTTCGATCCAGCGGGCGGGCGGCATCATCGACGTGGTGAAGGGGGCCGGTACCTTCACCATCATTCAGTGAGGAGAAGCGCCCGTGTCTCACCCGGAATTCGAGCCCGTGCGTAAGGACGCCCACCGTCGGATGAAAAGCGCCATCGAGGTCCTGCAAAAGGAGTTCGGGGGTCTGCGCACCGGCCGCGCCAGCATCAGTCTGCTGGAGCCGATTGTCGTCGATGCCTACGGCGCGCAGATGCCGATCAGCCAGGTGGCGACGCTGGGCACGCCGGAAGCGCGGCTGCTGACGGTGCAGGTGTGGGATCGCAGCCTGGTCAAGGCGGTGGAGAAGGCGATCAAGGAATCGGGACTGGGTCTCAATCCGGTCGTCGACGGCCAGACGCTGCGGCTGCCGATCCCATCCCTGACGGAGCAGCGGCGGGTCGAGCTGACCAAGATTGCAGCCCGCTATGCGGAGGAATCCCGTGTCGCCGTCCGCAACGTTCGCCGCCATTGCATGGACGAGCTCAAGAAGCTGGAAAAGGATGGCAAGATCTCAGAGGACGAGCATCGTGATTTCGCCGCCGAGGTGCAGGATCTGACCGATAGCTATATCAAGCAGATCGACCAGCAGCTGGCACATAAAGATCAAGAAATCATGCAGGTCTGAGCCATGGATGCCGGCGAATTCGCCAACGGCGGGGTGCCCCAGCATGTGGCCATCATCATGGACGGCAACGGCCGCTGGGCCAGCGCGCGCGGACTGAAGCGGGGCGCCGGCCATCGGCAAGGTGCCGAGGCGGTCAAGCGAACGATCGAGGCGGCGGCGTCCCGTGGCATCCGCTATCTGACCCTGTTCAGTTTTTCCTCGGAGAACTGGAAGCGGCCGGAGGACGAGGTGCTCGACCTGATGGGCCTGCTCCGCTTCTACCTCGCCCATGAGGTCGACTTCCTGCGCCAGCATGACGTCCGTTTCCGCAGCATCGGCGATCGCTGCGGACTGTCCGCAGACATCGTCGCGCTGATCGAGAAGACGGAACGGTCGACCGCGCTGAACCGTGGGCTGACGCTGATCGTTGCCCTCAACTACGGCGCCCGTGCCGAGATCGCCGCCGCCGCCCGCCGGCTGGCGGAGCGGGTTGAGCGCGGTGAACTGCGCGCCGGCGAGATCGACGAGGCGCAGCTCGGCCATGCACTGGAGACGCGGGATATTCCCGATCCGGATATGATCATTCGCACCAGCGGCGAGCAGCGCATCAGCAATTTTCTGCTGTGGCAAGCCGCGTATGCCGAATTTGTTTTCGTCGATACGCTATGGCCGGATTTCTCGGCCCGTGATCTCGACCATGCCATCCACGAATTCGGCCGCCGTGAACGTCGCTTCGGCGCCGTCGGCCGCTGACGCGGCGGTGACACGGGCGGTGCCGCTGGCGCGGCTGCGCTCGGCACTGGTCCTGGCGCCACCGGTCCTCGCCGCGATCTGGCTCGGCTCGCCGTTGTTCGCGGTCATGGTCGTCGTCGGCGCGATCGTCCTGAGTTACGAGTGGTGGCGGCTGTGCGGCGATGGCTCGCGGATCACCGCCGTCGCGCTGATGGCGGGGGTCGCCGCCGCGCCGGTTGCCGCCAGCGCCGGTTCGATGCCGCTGGCGCTGGGGTGCACCGCCATCGCCACCGGCGCCTTGCTGGCGCTCGGCCCACGCCGCGGCTGGGCGCGGACATGGACGGCTGCCGGCCCCCTTTATCTCGGCCTGCCCTGTGCGCTGCTGATCTGGCTGCGCGGCGATCCGATCGATGGCCGCGAGACCATTTTGTGGTTGTTCGCCGTCGTCTGGGCCTCCGACATCGGCGCGTATCTTGCCGGCCGGACCTTCGGCGGCCCGCGCCTCGCGCCCCGGATCAGCCCGGGCAAAACGTGGTCCGGCGCGGTCGGCGGTGTCGCCGCCGCCGCCGCCGTTGGCTGCCTCGTCGCCTACGGCTTCGGCCATGATCACCCGGCGCGGGCGCTGGCCATCGCCGCCCTGTTCAGTCTGATCGCGCAGCTGGGCGACCTGGCGGAATCCTGGGTGAAGCGCCG
>JALOTH010000025.1 GCA_025458035.1 Rhodospirillales bacterium | reverse complement strand
AAGCCATGCGGATCATCAGCCCGCCGTAATGTCCCCAGTCCGCCGGCCACCACGCCTGTCTGTCGGTCATCAGGGCGTGCAGGTCTCTCTTGAGGGCGGCGACGTCGAGCGTCTTGACCGCGTCACGATACTTGAAGTCCCTCGCCAACGGATTGGTCTTCGTATCGTGCTGGTGAAGAATGTCGAGGTTCAGCGCATTGGGCCACCAGTCCAGGTTCGAGGCGCCAACGTGCGTGTTGGCGCCATGCATCACCGGACATTTGCGATCATTCATTACACGTCTCCTTCCTGGGCTTGAACGGGGCCGATGCGACGGAAACGGCCGCCGCCCCGATCCATTTCCGTTGCGTCGCGTTCTCGATAACCGCCGGCGGCGGTGAAGGCGTCATCGTCGCCGGCGGCGGTCTTGCAGTCGGCACAAACCCCCTGCACGACGACCTGCGCACAGGCGATGTCGCCAAAGCGCCTGACGGTATCCGGGATGGGCAGATCGTCGAGTTCGCTGCTCTCGAAGTCCCGCACCATCCCACACTTCACACAGCGGTAGTGGTGGTGCTGCGCCAGATTGGCATCGAAACGGACGCTGTCCTGACGAGGCCCAAGGGTTGTGAGCAGCCCGAGGTCCGTCAGCAGCCACAGGGTGCGATACACGGTATCGAGGGAGACGGTGGGCATGCTCGCCCGAACGCCCCGGTAGACCGCTTCGGCGCTGGGATGCTCAACGCTGGATGCGACGGCGCGGAAGATCTCGAGCCGCTGGTGGGTGAACTTGACGCCGGCGCGCCGGGCCACGTCATGGAAGTGTTGCAGGCGGCGCTCGATCTCGGCCTGATCGATTTCCACGGACAGCTCCGAAATCGGATGAAATCTCACATAGTAAATCAATACGGTTTAGGCCGGGCCGGGTCAAGCCGCGGAGGGGATCGGGCAGGCTTTTCGAGGCGTCCATTTGCCGTACAGCAAAAGCACTAATGATTTCTGCGTAGCCAATCCATGCGACTATTCGCATTAGCAACTTATAGAATAGCATGAGAATTGTGAAAACTTTCGAGGCCGAAGCGGTGTTCGCAGGGTCATCTTGCCAAGCGGGATCGTCGGTCCGTAGTCAAGGAGAGATCGCGATATGGCCTTCAACGAGCAGGACTATCTCGAAGATCTGGCATATGAATCGGAGGGCGCTTCGGATTTGTTCGAGGACGAACAAGAGTTCGACTCCCTCGAAGACTCCTATGAGGAGGACGCTTTCGAAGACGAGTTCGAGGCCGATTTCGAAGATGAATTCGAAGATGAGAGCGACGCGATCTTTGCCGACGAAATGGAGGCTGGGGTCATTCCGATGCTCGGCGCCGCTCTCGGTGCCGAGGACGAGGACGAGTTTTTCGGAAAGATCTTCAGCGCGGCGAAGAAGCTGGCGCCGAAGATCCTGTCCGGCGTTGGCAAGGTCGCGCGTTTTGCGGCACCCGCGCTGAAAGCCATTCCCCATCCTTACGCCCAGCTTGGCAGCAAGGTCGCGGGTCTTCTCGGCAATCTGCGTGCCGAAGGCGCCAGCACCGAAGATGCCCTCGAGGCGGTTGCCGAGGTCGCCGTTCGCGATCGCCGCGCCCTGCCCGTCGTCGCCGGCCTTGCCGCGCGCACGCTGATCAAGAACAAGGGGGCAACCATGTCGCCGCAACAGCGGCGCCAGGCCGTGCGCAGCGCGACGAAGGCGGCAAACACTCTGGTGGCCGCCGGCGGCCCGCGGGCGGTTCGCGCCCTGCCCAAGGTCGCCAAGAGCGTCCGCCGCACCGCCATCGCCAAGGGAACGCCGGCGGCGGTGCGTCCGCAGGTCTTGCAGCGGACGGCGGCGAAGGTGGCGCAAAACCCCATGCTGTTGAAAAAGCTGTCGCGGCCGTCGCCGAAGGGGCAAGCGCTGGCGCAGCGCAACGGCGGCACCGGCCGCTCGCAAAGCTTCACTGTCGCCGGCCCGGCCCGCATCCAGATCAGCGTCACGTGAGCGCCTTGGCGAAACGCCCACAGCCTGCCATGAGCACGGGGCCCGGCACAATGAGCGGTGTTGCCACTCAGTTCCTGACGATGAAGGCGCGCGCTCTGCGCTCTAGGGCGCGACGCCTCATCGCTCTGACCCCCAACGAGGTCGGTCTCAGGCCCAGCGACATGGCCTACGCGCCGAGTGCCGCCCATTTTGCCGCCGCCGGCCGCCGGCTCGCCGCCATCGATCGTCAGATCCGCAAGCGGCTCGCCGAACTCAACAAGCAGTCTCGGGCCTCGTCCTTCGAAGATAAGCTCGTCGCCATGGCCATGGTCGAACGCGAGGTCGACCGGGCCCGGCGGGCATTCGGCATGTTTTTCGAGGTGTTCGCCCAGCGCGGCACGGCGTTCGCGCCCGCCCTCGCCGCCCACGATGCCATTGCCCGCGATTGCTATCACATGCTCCGCAAGGCCGCCCCGCGGATTTTCCCCGGTCCCTTGCTGGCGCCGATCACCTACCTGGAACACGGGTATTCACCGGCGACGATGCGGCGCGGCGTCACCCTGTCCCGCCTCCTCGGTGAGCGCAATCCGTTTCCGTTGATCCGCATTCCCTGGGACCGAGATCAGCCGTGGCAGGCCGTCTTCCTGCACGAAGTGTCACACAATCTGCAGGCGGACCTGGGGCTCTGGGTCGAAAACCGGGAAGCGATCATCGCCCGTCTCGTCAGCGACCGTTTGCCGCCGAAGGTCGTCAGCATTTTCGGGCGCTGGCAGAAGGAGATCTTCGCCGACATGGCGGCCGTGCTCCTCGGCGGGCCGGCGGTGGCATGGGGAATGGCGGAGTTTCTGGCGCACCCGTCGGACAAGGTGATGACCTACCGCCCTGGCGGTCCTCACCCGACCGGTTATCTGCGGATCCTCATCCTCGCAGAACAGCTCCGTCAGCTTGGGTTTGCCGCCGACGCCGACCGCCTGACCGCCGCCTGGCGATCGCTGTACACGCCGCGGCGCGGCCATCGCATCCCGTCCGAACTTCTCAAGTTCGCCAGCAAGACGATCCCGGCGGTCGTCGACGAAGTGGTGTTCCAGACCCGGCGCAATCTCGGCGAACGCGCGCTCGCGCGGGTCATTCCGTTCACCGCCGATGACCAGGCCCGTATCCTCCGCGGCGGCATGGTCCTTGCCGAGGGCCGCCTGCCGGCGGAGCTTCCCCCCCGTTTCCTGGTCAGCGCTTGCCGCTATGCCATCGAGCGCGGGGCCTCGCCCTCGACGCTGAACCAGCTCGTCACCGACCATCTCTCCCGTCCGGCAACGCGGGGCGCCGCCCGATCGCGCCTCGCCGCGCCCGATGTCCCCACTCGCCTGGCCGCATGAGGTAGCCGATGTCGCAGTCTTCGATGCCCTTCAATGACGCCGCTTCGCCGCTGCCGCGCGACCGCAGTCCGACGGCGATCGCCGTCGACAACCTCATCCGCCGCCGGCTTCGCATCAGCGATCCGAGAAATGCGCGGGAGGTGGCGGACGGCCTGCAACGCCTGTTTCCCACCGACCGGCTGGCCCTGGAACGGGAGGCGAGCGGCCTGCCACTGCTGAAGATGCCGGCGATCGCGGCGCCATCCGCCGCGTCCGGGCCATCATCGGCCGAACTGGAGCAGGCGACGGACGATGTCGAGCGCGATCTGAAGGCGCTCGTCACCAACAGCCAGCTGAAGGACGTTGACGCCGAACTGGAAGGCTGGGGCCAGGCGATCCGCGGACTCATCGCCGACGGTACGGCGGTCGCGCGGTTTGCCCTCGACCCGCGGTCCCGCGACCGGGCGTTCGCCGCCCGCCGGCAGCTCGGCGACTATGCCCGCATGGCACGCCTGGTCGGCGCGCTGACGCCCAACGTCGGCTCCCTGTACCGGCGGCTGGCGCAGAGCCTCGACGAGGTCGCCGCGCTCATCCTCGTGCTGATCGGCGAATCGTTGGCGTCGGTCGGCATGAACGGCGGCCGCTTCCTGCTGTCGGCGCCGGCGAGCGAATTGCAGGCCCGCCGCGATGCGGCGCTGGCCGCGCTGCGCAATCTGAACGGCTCGACCCAGGACGCGTATGGGCCGGCCGATTGGCCCTATGGCTTGCATGGCCTGCGCGAGACGCTGACGCGCCTGGAGGCGAGCGGCCACGCCGATCTGCGGGCTTTGCTCGACGAGAACACGCTGGCCCGGCTGATGGACGAGTTGCTTGACCGGGCATCCGTTACCAACGCGCGCGGCCTGCGGGCGCTCGGCGCGACCGCCCAGGTTGCGGTGCAGAGGCTGCAGCGCCTGGTTCACGTCATCAACCTCGAGGTCGACCCCGAAACGCCGCCGCTGGCGAGCTTCCTGAAGGCTCTTCAGCTGTTCATCGATGCCTTCCAGGGCTCGACGAGCGGCTATCGCCTGCTGTTCATCGCCCGTCCGCCGGTGGTTTTCTACGGTCTCTATGGCATTGGCGGTCCCGATGTCGCAACGCAGCGGCTGATCAACGTCATCGTCGAGCGCGGCCGTCTTGCCGAGCTTCTCGACTGCTACCTCGGCTGCGAGTGCTGCGAGGACGAGGTCATCTGCCAGGTGCTCCTCGACAAGCTGCTCTATGACACCGACCGCGCCATCGATCTGATTACCCTCGGCAGCGATCCGGCCGGCAACGGCGAGCCGGAGCGCCGGGCAGCCGCCTACGGGTGGCTGGTGCAGACCTTTCTCGCCAACAACCAGGGGTGCCTGCAAAACGCCTGCTTCTCCCGCATCGGCGAGTTGCAGGGATCGCTCGCCGGAATTCAAACGGGCCTGCTCGCCAACTCCGCGCTGGCGGTGCCGAGCCGGCCCGCCGCCGAGCAGGAACTCATTCGCGACGAACTCTGCCTGCAACGGCAGACCGATCAGCAGTGGGCGGGCCTCGTCGCCACCATGGCGCCTTCGTGCATTCGCGGCAGCCAGGCCCTGGGCGCGATCGATACCCTGCTGGCGCAGGCTCTCGGCGGGCTGACCGGGATCACCGATCCGACCACATGCCCAGCCGCATCGGTGACGATCCCGCCGACGCTCGAGACGTCGATGGCGGGGCTGACCTACTTCCGCTTCAGCGACGGCACGCAGCCCACCGTCAACGTGCCACTCCGCGGCGGGCTGTTCCGGCCGCCGGGAACGTGAGGCGCGCGCGAGCGAATGGTGGCAGTGAGTTCGACCATGACGACGGGTTCGGAGAAACGACATGAGCATCCCCAGTAGCCTCTTCGGGGTTCAACGGCCGGTTTTCGAGGGCGGCGATCGCGACTGCCGATTGTTCAAGGTCCAGGTCGCTTCGGCGGACTGCCCGCCGCCGCGTCAGCCGTGGCGGGAAGCGGCGGTGATCGCCGATCGCGAGCAGTTCGTCCAAAGCATGGATATCGTCGCCGAGCTGACGTCCAAGCGCGTCATCGAGACGACCACCATCCTGATGCGGGTGGCCGCGGATTTCGGCGCCGCCGCGGTGAAAAGCCATGACCTCGTCGTCGGCTGGCGCTCGCGGCTGAAGGCCGAGCCCTGCCCCGATCCGCGCGGACGGCGCTGGCCGGCCACCGACGAGGAGTTCGGCGGCGGCGACGTCGTCAAGCTGGAAGAGCAGTTCCGTGTCTATACGGAGCAATTCCTGTGCCTGGCAAGCCAGGTGGCGAGCTACAGCGCCAACATGCGCGCCAGCGTCAGCATCGTCGGCTTGCCGACGGCGGATCGTCAGCCAGTCAACGGTGACGACGATGTCTGCAAAAAGGACCAAGACGAGATGGCCGAGCAGCTCGCCGCCATGGAGAAGAAAAATCGTGAGTACGAGCAGGAAATCCTTCGGCTGACGAATGAGCTGCAGAAAAGGGGCAGATCCGCACCCTGATCTCCGTCGGCCATTTGCTTTCGAAGTTACGGAGCCCAAGCAACGCGAGTCCTGATCATGGCATACGACACGCATGAAACAATCCAGCGCTTGTGGCAGCGGTTCATCCGCGACGAGCTCGATGGTCTGCCCGCCGAGCAGCGTCGTGCCGTCGTTCAAGAGATGGAGAACCGCCTCTCGCAGTTGCTGGGCACCGCCGGCGGCGATGGCACCGCCAGTTTCATCGACCTCGTCGGTCTGGGAAAGGACGGTGTCCTGCCGTTCGGCGATGTGTCCTACCCCAATCTCGTCGCCGACTTCGACGAGGCCATCGTTCCCAGCCAGCTGCACGCCGCCGCCGATCTCTACTTCGTCTTCCAGCACGAGCGGATGGGCGTGTTTCGCGTTGCCGAGGTCCTCAGGAAGCTGTTCCGCGATGGGCGCATGCGCATTCAGCGCGGTCCCGGCGCTCGCAGCCTCTACCTGCTGGAGAAATGGCAGCCGTTGCGCTACGGCGTGCGTGACCGCGCCATCGCGTACATGCGGGTTTTCAATTACGGCAAGGCGCCGCGGCCTGCCGGCGCCATCGTCAACGTCAACTTCCATTACCAGCTGGTGGCGTTGATGTCGTCGCTGGCCCAGTACTACCGGGATCTGGTGATCGGCGAGGTGATCCGCGGCAGCCAGAACATTGAACAGCGTCCCTACGGTACGATCGCCACCATCCAGCGCCTGGGCACGGACCTGCGCTACGCGGTCGACCGGGCGAGCTACGGCAACATCCTGGCGCTCACCCACGAAACCGGCCTGTACCTCAAGCAGATCCTGGAGCTGTTCGACGCGCCCGACATCAAGAAGGCGTGGGACGCCAACAGCAAGTGGGACGTCCTCGAACGCCTGCTCGACCAGTACTTCGGCGGAGCGCGCGAACTCTCGCAGCGGGCGAAGATGGCGGAGACCGGCCGGCGGGTCCTGCTCTGGGTCGCCAACAGCGCCTTCGACAGCACCGAGGACGCGACGCGGTTCCAGGTCGAGGCACAAACGGCGGGCGCCAGCGCCGAGGCCTGGATCGCCGCCTACCGCATGACCAACGAGGGGCGCCGTTTCCCGGGCGTCGCGCAGCATCTGCGCTGGGCGGTCGGCCTGCCCGACAAGGATGCGCGGATGGTCGCCGGATAGGTCCCCTGAGGCGTCGGAGTGGAGGCGTTGCCGATGTACGTGATGCCGCCGCTGACCATGCAGGTGCAGATCGCGCAGCCATGCTGCATCGTCGACATCCCGCTTGCCCTGTCCTGCTACGGCCTCGGCGCGACGATGATGCTGTCGCGCGTCTGCCGCGTCTGGCTGTCGCCGACGGTGTGGGCGATTGTCGACGATCCCGGTTTTTACCTCGCGCAAGATCGCCTCGTCGGCCGGCTGTCGGGGATCGCCGAGGGCGCCGTCGATGATGCGGCGCGCGCCGAGGTTCGTGCCGTCATCGAGCAATGGCGCCGCGCCCGCGACGACTATGGCCTCGACGTGCGGGAAGGGATTTTCTGGCCAGCCGAAAAGCTGGGCGAAGCCGTCGTTCCCAAGGGATGCGACGGCGCCATCCTTGAGCGGCTCGATGCCCTCGCCGTCGGGCTTGACCGGCGGCGGCAGAACGCCGACGCCGTGGGCGATGTGGACGTTCTCGCGGACTGTGCGCGGGATACGGCGGCGCTCGCCGCGGCGCTTGCCGATGAGCGGCCGATCGTGCTGACGACGCGGCCGGACGATACCGCGCCACCGGACATCGGCAGCTACCTGTCGATGAGCCGCATCCCCTGCCGGCGGCTTGAGGATCTGAACGCGATGCGGCTGCTGCGCGGGGCGATGGCGCCGATGCTGGTGCACGCCGGGCTCGTCGATCTCGTCGCGAGCGGCCTGCTGCGGCTCACCGCGGTCAGCCTGATCGCCCCCGCCGCGGCGCTGCCGTCGCGACAGACGCTGCTGCTCGATGATGACGACGTCGACATCCGCTGGAACAGCGAACGGGGCGGTGAAACGGCGCTTTGGGAACACGCAACCGCCATCTGGTACGACGTGCCATGACGATATCCTCAGTCCTGAACCGCTATGCGGCGGAAAGCGTGAGCGACCACGGGCCGCCGTGCGGCTGCGCGCGCTGCCGCGCCCGCCGGCGCAACGCGATGATCGACCGGCTTGCCAGCGACAGCCTCTCGGTCGCGCTGCGCCATGCCCAGGCCGGGGAGCAGTTTGCGGTCGAAGCCGAGCGAAAGACGAAGCCGCGCCGTCAGCCGGCGGCGGCCGCCGCGGCCGTCCCGCCGCCGCCCGCCTTCAGCCTGGCACGCCCGCAATGGACGCCGATCCCGGGAACCCGCGTCTCGCTGCGGCAGTTTCTCGATGAATACAAAAAGCTGGCACGCGGCCAGAAAGCCAAATGGACGGGCCCCGGCGGCTGGCAGAAGGATCAGCACCACTACATCTGGGACGCGCCCAAGCTGGACGCCACACGGCCACTGTATGTGGGGGAGGTGCTGGCGCGGCCGGACAAGCCGACCGCCGAGCGCCTGCTGCCGCAGCGTATTCGGGATCATTTGCGACCCAAGACAACGAAGAAAAAAGGCGCGGCGCCCACCGACTCCGAACAGCTCAATCAGCTCCTGCAAATCGCGCAAGCCGCGGGCGGCGGCAGTGTCTCGGTCGGAGGAAAGACGGCGATGCTGACCCCCGATGACATCTTCATTACCCCCATCGGCATCAACAAGGATCCGACGGACCCCGTCAACTACGACACGGACCCGAATGCGCGGCATGCGATCGAACAGCAGTTGAAGGCGCAGCTCAATCCGCTGATCGGCCACGACCTGACGAAATACCCGGTGCTCGGGTTCGAAGACGACGAGGAGGAAACCGATGCTTGGTGAGCATGAGCGACCGCGTCCCGGCAAACCGTTGATCCCCGACAACGACAGCTATCGGGAACTCTCGCGGCTGATCGCGGCGGAGATCGACGCTCTTCACCGGCATGGTGATGGCGACGGCGGCGACGAACCGCTGCCGCGCCGACGGCAAGACGCCGTCTCCCACGACCGCGAGGTGAAGGTGGAGGTGGAGGTGGGGACCACCGGCCGTGGTGAAGCGGCATTCGTCACCGACGCCGAGGAGGATTTTGTCGACGTGGTGGCGGCGTGGCTGCGCCGCCGGCCGGCGAAGCGCGAGTTGCTGCGCAGGATCGGCGAGCGCGTGCTGACGGCAGACACCGTTCGGGATGCGGGCGCCGGCGACGGGGTGTTGGCGGCTGAGCCCGATGCGACCGCCGCCGCGTCGGCACCGCTATCGCCGCCGGGCGAAACGGGCACACCGACGGACTCGCTGGCGGGCTGACATGGAAGGGCTCGAATTCGCCGCCGACTATTCGCTGGCGCGGTACGCCGGCGAAGCCGACGCCGCCGTCGTCGGGCCGCGCGACAGCCGCGTGCAGGAGATCAACACCACGCGGTTTCCGTGGAACACCGTCACCTATCTCTGCCGCGACTACGGCAACAACGCCTGTGCCGGATGCAGCGGGCTGCTGATCGCGCCGAACACGGTGCTGACCGCGGCCCATTGCATCTGGAGCCTGAAACGCCAGGCGGCACCCCGATCGATCCGCGTCATGCCCGGCCGCCGCAGCCGCAACGAGGTTCCCTACGGCTCGATCCGATCGACGCGCTACTACGTGCCCCGAGCCTTTCTCGAAAGCCCGCAGCGGGTGCTGTTTGACTGGGCGGTCATTATCCTGCCGCACCCCTTCCCCGAGCTGCGGCGGTTCGTGCCGCTGCATGCCGCAACCGATCAGCAACTGGCGAACCTCGCCGCCTTCAAGCGCGTGACCGTCGCCGGCTACCCCTCCGATCGGCCCCTCGGCACGATGTGGCGGCACAGCGAGCAGGTGCGCAAGGTCACCCGGCAGCGGCTGTTCTATACCGTCGATACCTGTCCCGGCCACAGCGGCAGCGCCATCCTGGTGACGACGGCGCGGGGGTGGCGGGTCATCGGCGTGCACACCGCCGGGCTATTGGACGAGAGGGGGCAGACGTTCGGCTGCCGCCGCGGCACCATCCTGGCGCCCGCCGGCAGCCTGAACAGCGGCATCCGCCTGACGCCGGACATCATCGCCGCCGTCAACGATCCGGAGGCGGCCCGTACCGGGCCGCTGCGGTTGCTCCGCCTGCCGCGATGAGCTTGGCATCGGCCCGTGCCGTCCCGCCCTATCACGGGTTTGCCCGGATCTACGATGCCGTCACCGGCGATGCCATG
The DNA here is from genome assembly GCA_025458035.1 of Rhodospirillales bacterium. GTDB lineage: Bacteria > Pseudomonadota > Alphaproteobacteria > Rhodospirillales > Defluviicoccaceae > Defluviicoccus. The sequence goes on along the minus strand of JALOTH010000025.1, from coordinate 14,672 downwards.
CTGCCGGCGATCTGGCGCGCGTTCCGGCGTGCCTGCCGCCATTACCGCATCCGTTTTTCCAACGCCGCGGACCTCGGCTGCGGCACCGGCGCCTTCCTCGCCTGTCTCGCCCGGGCGGACCGCCGCCTTTACGGCGTTGATCGGTCACCGGCGATGCTCGCGCTCGCCCGCCAGCGGCTGGCCGGCCTTGGCGTCACCCTCCTGCATCAGGATCTTGCCGACCTGCGCCTGCCCGAACCCGTCACCCTGATCACCTGTAACGGGGCCACCCTCAATTACGCATCGAGCCTCGCCGGCCTCGGCCGTATTTTCCGGCGCGTGCACCAGAATACTGCATTTGGAGGCTGGCTGATTTTTGATATGATTCTCGGCAATGGGAGGCCGGCCAGGAACGGGCACCGCGTGCAACGCATAAGCCTGCCTGGGACATCAGCGCGATGGTCGATCCGGATCGATCCGTCTGGCAGGGGCAGTGTCGTCGACATGACCACAGCGGGACTTCGTGCTGACGGGAGTTGGGATGTCGTGCGAGAAACCCACCGACAGCGTTGGTTTCTCGGCGATGAGATCGCCGGGCTGCTTCGAAAGCAGCGCTGGACGGTGTTGGGGACGAGCAAACTGGATGGCGGGGTGCGGAGCCAGGGATCCGGGGGCTGGCAACAATTTGTCGCAAAGCGGGACTAACAACACGCACCACGAACGAAAGCGGGGTGTGAGATGGTTGATGCTACGCCGCGGAAATCCAACGGCAGGGCGTCGCTGCCGTCGTACGAGGAGCCGGCCCCGTGCGAAGAGCCGGCACCGGCAACCCGGGTCGTTGTGGATGGCCATGATCTGTACATCGTCGCCGAAGACCCGCCGGATGGCGCATCGGAGGACCGCGGCCACCGGGTCGGGGCGGTGCACCTTGATGGTCGTCACTACGCGGTCTATTGCGGCCATCAGCATGAGGACGGCGGTGGCGACATTCTCGACCGGCTGACGCCACGAGAGCTGGAAATCTCCTGTCTGATTGCGGCGGGCGAGGTCAACAAATCCATCGCCCGCCGGCTGGGGATCAGTCCGTTCACGGTGGGCGCCCACATCAACCGGATCTTCTGCAAGACCGGTGTGCGCTCCCGGGCCGCCCTCAGCGCGCAGGTGGTGCACCGCCTGGGCAAGGTGCCGGTCTGAGCGCTCCTCGCCGCCGCCGCTGCTCCGACCACGACATTGCCGCTTGACAATGGCGGCTGGCTGCCGGAGCAACCGCATCGGGCAGGTTTCGCGGAGGACAACGGCGTTGACCAAGGCAGCGGCGGCGGCACCGTTCGTCATCGCCATCGACGGGCCGGCGGCGGCGGGCAAGGGCACGCTGGCGCGCCGCCTCGCCGACCATCTCGGCTATCCCCACCTCGACACCGGCCTCCTCTATCGTGCCGTCGGCCTGAAGATGATCGCCGGCGGCGCCGACGCCAGCGACCACGACGCCGCCGTTGCCGCGGCGCAGGCGCTGACCGCCGCCGACCTCTCGGCACCGGCGCTGCGCGGCGATGCGGCAGCGCAGGCGGCCTCGCAGGTGGCGGCGATCCCCGCGGTGCGCGCCGCCCTGCTGCGGTTTCAGCGGGACTTCGCCGCCCAACCACCCGGCGGCGCCGCCGGCGCCGTGCTCGACGGTCGCGACATTGGTACCGTTGTCTGCCCCGATGCCGCGCTCAAGCTATTTGTCACCGCCCCGTTGAGCGTTCGCGCCGAACGTCGCCGGAGGGAGTTGCGGGAGCGGGGGCTGGCGGCTATACATATGCAGGTTTTGCAGGATATGCAGGAGCGCGACGCCCGCGATGCGACGCGCGACGTCGCTCCCCTGGAGCCGGCCAAGGATGCGGTCATCATCGACACCAGCGGGTTGGATCCCGACGCGGTGCTGGTGATGGCGTTGGCTGCCGTCGGCGCGGCGCAGCGCTCCCGGTAACTGGTGCCGGTAACTGGTGTTCGCGGCGGCGGCGCCTGCGCCGGCCGGCTCACCACCGTTACCGGAACCGATCAGGCGCCGGCTCGATGTGTTTTGCCGCGACCCCAGCGATGGCGAGCGGCGACGGACGACGCGAGTGACTTTGAGGAGAGGAACGAGACGACGATGATGGCAACCACCCCCGACACCACCGCCCAGGAGCACGCGGGGCAAATCATGGAAAGCTTTGCGTCGCTGCTGGATGAGACGCTCGGCCTCGGGGCCGGTTTCGAGGGGAGAGTGGTCAAGGGCCGGGTCGTCTCCATCGACAACGATGCGGTGACCGTCGATGTCGGGCTGAAGTCCGAAGGCCGGGTGCCGCTGAAGGAGTTCGGCGTTCCCGGCCAGCCGGTGAAGCTGGCGCCGGGCGACGCGGTCGAGGTCTATGTGGAGCGCTACGAGGACAAGGACGGCCTCGTCATCCTCAGCCGCGAGAAGGCGCGCCGGGAAGAGGCGTGGAACCACCTCGAACAGGCGTTCAAGAAAAGCGAGCGAATCACCGGCACCATCTTCGGCCGCGTCAAAGGCGGATTCATCGTCGATCTCGCCGGCGCCGTCGCCTTCCTGCCGGGCAGCCAGGTGGACATCCGGCCGGTCCGCGACGTCACGCCGCTGATGCACACGCCGCAGCCGTTCCAGATCCTGAAAATGGACCGCTCCCGCAACAACATCGTCGTCTCCCGCCGCGCCGTGCTGGAGGAGACGCGGGCGGAGGCGCGCTCGGAGCTGATCGCCAGCCTGAAGGAAGGCCAGGTGCTGGAAGGCGTGGTCAAGAATATCACCGATTACGGCGCCTTCGTCGATCTCGGCGGCGTCGATGGCCTGCTCCACGTCACCGATATCTCGTGGCGGCGGATCAATCACCCGTCGGAGGCGCTGCAGATCGGCGAGACGGTGAAGGTTCGCGTCATCCGCTTCAATCCGGAAACGCAGCGCATCTCCCTCGGCATGAAGCAGCTGGAAGCCGACCCGTGGGAGGGCGTCGCCCTGAAGTATCCGGTCGGCACCCGCTTCACCGGCCGCGTGACCAACATCACCGACTATGGCGCGTTCATCGAGCTCGAGCCCGGCGTCGAGGGGCTGGTCCACGTCTCCGAGATGAGCTGGACGAAAAAGAACGTGCATCCCGGCAAGATCGTCTCCACCAGCCAGGAGGTGGAGGTGATCGTCCTCGACGTCGACAAGGACAAGCGCCGCATCTCCCTCGGCCTCAAGCAGTGCATGGCCAACCCGTGGGAAGACTTCCTCGAAAAGCACCCGGTGGGCGACGTCATCGAGGGCGAGATCCGCAACATCACCGAGTTCGGCCTGTTCGTCGGGCTGAACGGCGACATCGACGGCATGGTTCACCTGTCCGACCTGTCGTGGTCGGAGACCGGCGAGGAGGCGATCGCCCACTTCAAGAAGGGCGACATGGTCAGCGCCAGGATCCTCGACGTCGACGTCGAAAAGGAGCGCATCAGCCTCGGCATCAAGCAGCTGGTGAGCGACCCCTTCGAAAGCGGCACCGCCGGCCTGCGCCGTGGCGAGACCGTCACCTGCACGGTCACGCAGGTGCTCGACAACGCCATCGAGGTCAAGGTCCAGGACGGCATCACCGGTGTCATCCGCAAGTCCGATCTGTCGCGGGACCGCAGCGATCAGCGCCCGGACCGCTTCGCCCCCGGCGAAAAGGTCGACGCGAAGGTGGTGCAGATCGATCACACCGGCCGCAAGGTCATCCTCTCCATCAAGGCCCGGGAACTGGACGAAGAAAAGCACGCGGTCGCCACCTATGGCTCGACCGACTCCGGCGCCTCCCTCGGCGACATCCTGGGCGCCGCCTTCCGCGAGAAGCGGGAGTCGGCGGAGCGGGCCGAACAGGCGGCCGCCAGCGACGGCAGCCGCGACAAGTCGTCTTAGCGCCGCCGGGCGGCAAGGCCGCCGGCGCGAAGGGCTTAAGGGGCGATGGCGATCGAAGCGGACTACCTGATTGACCGGCGCCGGTTGAAATTGCGGCTGACGGTTTGGCGTGTCGCCGCCGTCATCGCCGTCATCGCCGCGCTGGTCTTCGCCGCCGGCCGCCACCATGGCCTGTCGTTCGGCCCGCACGTCGCCCGCCTCGCCATTTCCGGGATCATCGTCGACGACCCGGAGCGCGATGAGGCGCTCGCCCTCGTCGCCGAGGATCAGCGCGTCCGCGCCCTGATCGTGCACATCAACAGCCCCGGCGGCACCGTCGTCGGCGGCGAGGCGTTGTTCCGCCAGTTGCGGCAGGTGGCGGCGGCGAAACCGGTCGTCGCCGTCATCGGCGAGCTCGGCACCTCCGCCGCCTATATGACGGCGATCGCCAGCGACCGCATCTTCGCCCGCGACGGCACCATCACCGGGTCCATCGGCGTCATCCTGCAGGCCACCGACGTCACCGGCCTGCTCGACAAGATCGGCATCCGGCCGGAGACGGTGAAGTCGGCGCCGCTGAAGGCGCAGCCCAATCCGTTCGAGCCGTTCACGCCCGAGGCGCGGGAGGCGACGCGCGAGGTGATCATGGACATGTATGACAGCTTCGTTGCCATGGTCGCCGACCGGCGCAAGATGGAGCGCGCGCAACTCGCGCCGCTCGCCGACGGCCGCATCTTCACCGGCCGGCAGGCGGTGGCCAATGGCCTGATCGATGCCATCGGCGGCGAGGCGGAGGCGCGCGCGTGGCTGGCGGAGGCCCGCAGCATCGACGCGAGGTTGCCGGTGCGCGAGGTGGAGTTCGGCGACCGCGGTCGTCCGTGGTTCGACCCGTTCGCCACGCTCTTTGGAAAATCTCAGCTTTCTGAAAGGCTTACCCTTGACGGCCTGATTTCACTCTGGCAACTTGGAAGATAGGTGTAAGGGCCACGGGCGGGGACGGCGCGGGGCCGGCGTGGCTTTTTGCAGGGGGCCCTGGTCGATGACGAAATCGGAGCTGATCGCGAGAATCGCGGCGGCCAACCCACACTTGTATCAGCGCGACGTCGAGCGCATCGTCATCACGATCTTCGAGGAGATCTCGGTGGCGCTGGCACGTGGACAGCGGGTGGAGTTGCGCGGCTTCGGCGCCTTCTCGGTGAAGAAGCGCGGCGCCCGGCTGGGCCGCAATCCCCGTACCGGCGAATCGGTCGACGTGACATCGAAAGCGGTGCCCTACTTCAAGACCGGCAAGCAGTTGCGGGAACGGCTGAATACCGACGAGTAGCCGCTCCGGCGCCGCTGACAAGAGCAAGGAAAGGAAAGGGACGCCCGTGTCCAGGTTCGCCTATTGGCTTATCCTGCTGCCATTGTTTCTCGTCGTCATCGTCTTTGCCGTCAACAACAGCGGCGCCGTCGACATCAGCCTGTGGCCAGTGCTCGACGAGAAAGTGATGATGCCGATGCACAGCCTCGCCCTCATCGGCCTGTTCATCGGCTTCGTCTTCGGCGGCTTCGTCGCCTGGATGCAGGGTGGCGGCACCCGCTCGCGGCTGCGCCAGCTGGCGCGGCAACACCACGCGGCGGAGCGGGAGGTGGAGACGCTGCGGACCCGTCTTGCCGCGCTGGAAAGTGCGGCCGCGCCGGCCCTTCCGGCCCGCACCGCCGGCAACTGACGCCGTGCCACGCCGGCCGCCGCTGCCGGTCCGGCTGTGGCTGGCGGTCGATACGCCGTCCGTCGACGATGCGCGGCGACTGGCCGAGGTTGCGCGAACGGTTGGGGCCGGCCTCAAGCTCGGCAAGGAGTTTTTCACCGCCAACGGGCCGGCGGCGGTCCGGCAGCTGACGCTTGACGCGCGGCTGCCGCTGTTCCTCGACCTGAAGTTTCACGACATCCCGAACACCGTCGCCGCCGCCGTCACCGCGGCGCTGCCGCTGCGGCCGGCGATGCTGAATGTCCACGCCCTCGGCGGCGCCGCGATGATTACCGCGGCGGTTGCCGCCGCCGCCGCCGCCGCCGGCAGCGAGCGGCCGCTGGTACTCGCCGTCACCATCCTCACCTCCCTTGGCGACGCCGACCTGCCTGCGCTCGGCGTCGGCGAGCCGGTGGCGGTGATGGTCGAACGCTTGGCGCGCCTTGCCCGCGAGTGCGGCGCCGATGGCGTCGTCTGCTCGCCGGTGGAGGCGGCGCGGCTGCGCGCCAGCCTCGGCGGCGACTGTGTGCTGGTGGTGCCCGGCGTGCGCCCGGTCTGGGCCGGCAGCGATGACCAAAAGCGGGTGATGACGCCCGCCGCGGCGTTGAACGCCGGCGCCGATGCCCTGGTCGTCGGGCGGCCGATCACCGCCGCTGCCGACCCCCTGGCGGCGGCGCGCCGCCTCGTCGCCGAGATCGCCGATGCCGGTTGACGTGAAAATCTGCGGCCTGACCACCGCCGAGGCCGTCGATGCGGCGGTTGAAGGGGGGGCGCGCTGGGTCGGTTTCGTCTTTTTTCCGCCGTCGCCGCGCTCGCTGACGCCGGCCCAGGCGGCGCCGCTCGCCGCGCGCGTCCGCGATCCCGTCATCCGCGTCGCGCTCACCGTCGACGCCGAAGATGCCGTCCTCGACGCCATCCTCGCGGCGGTTCGCATCGATCTGCTGCAACTCCATGGCGATGAACCCCCGGCCCGCGCCGCGGCGATCCGCGCCCGCTACGGCTTGCCGGTGATGAAGGCGCTGGCCATTACCGACGCGGCCGACCTCGACCGCGCCGACGCCTACGCCGATGCCGTCGACCGGCTGCTGTTCGATGCCCGTCCCCCGCCCGGCGCCACCCGCCCCGGCGGCAACGCCCGAAGCTTCGACTGGTCGCTGCTGCGGCGCCGGTCGTTCGCCCGGCCCTGGCTGCTCGCCGGCGGTCTTGACGCCGGCAACCTCGCCGCGGCGGTGGCCGCCAGCGGCGCTCGCGCCGTCGACGTCTCGTCCGGTGTCGAAGCGGCGCCCGGCGTCAAATCCGCGGTGAAAATTCGCGAACTGCTGGCGCTCGCCCGCACCCTCGATGCGGACGGACCGTCGTTTCCCCCTTCTCCCCAAGCCGGCGCAAGGCCTATATGAGCGGAACGCCGGGCCGCCCGCGCGGCGTGCAAACACGATTGGCAACCGAGATGGACGTTCCCAACACCTTTCGCGCCGGACCGGACGATCGCGGTCATTTCGGCCTGTACGGCGGTCGCTATGTCGCCGAAACGCTGATGCCGCTGATCTTGGAGGTGGAGCGGGCCTACGCCGCGGCGCGCCTCGATGCGGCGTTTCGCGACGAGTTCGAATCCTATCTCGAACACTACGTCGGTCGGCCGAGCCCGCTTTATTACGCGCAGCGGCTGACCGATCACTTTGGCGGCGCCAGGATTTATTTCAAGCGTGACGAACTCAATCACACCGGCGCGCACAAGATCAACAACACCCTCGGGCAGATCCTGCTCGCCCGCCGCATGGGCAAGACCCGCATCATCGCCGAGACCGGCGCCGGGCAGCACGGCGTCGCCACCGCCACCGTCTGTGCCCTGTTCGGCCTCAAATGCGTCGTCTACATGGGCGTCACCGACATCGCCAGGCAGTCGCCGAACGTCTTTCGCATGAAGCTGCTGGGCGCCGAGGTGCGCCCGGTGACCTCCGGTACGGCGACGCTCAAGGACGCGATGAACGACGCCCTGCGCGACTGGGTCGCCAACGTCGACGATACCTATTACCTCATCGGCACCGTCGCCGGTCCGCACCCCTATCCGATGATGGTCCGCGATTTTCAGTCGGTGATCGGCAGCGAGGCGCGCCAGCAGATCCTCAAGGCGGAGGGCCGGCTGCCCGACGCGCTGGTCGCCTGCATCGGCGGCGGCTCCAACGCCATGGGCCTGTTCCACCCCTTCCTCGACGACGCCGACGTGCGGATGATCGGCGTCGAGGCGGGCGGCCATGGCCTCGGCGGCGATGCGCATTGCGCGTCGCTGAGCAAGGGCAGCCCCGGCGTGCTGCACGGCAACCGCACCTACCTGCTGCAGGACGCCGACGGCCAGATCAAGGATGGCCACTCCATCGCCGCCGGCCTCGATTACCCCGGCGTCGGGCCGGAACACGCGTGGCTGAAGGACCTCGGCCGCGTCGAGTATGTCAACGTCACCGACGCCGAGGCGCTGGACGCATTCCAACTGTGTGCCAGACTGGAAGGCATCATCCCGGCGCTGGAGCCGGCCCATGCGCTGGCCCACGTCTCTCGCATGGCGCCGACGATGGGCCGGGAGCAGATCCTGATCATGAACATGTGCGGACGGGGCGATAAGGATGTGTTCACCGTCGCCAGCGCCCTTGGAGTCGAAACGTGAGCGCCTCCAGTGCCGGTGCCGGTGCCCGTGAAGGCCGGATCGCCGCCCGCTTCGCCGAACTCAAGCGCCAGCGCCGCGGCGGTCTCGTCACCTTCTTGACCGCCGGCGATCCCGACGGCGAGACCTCGCTGCGGTTGCTGCGCCGGCTGCCGGCGAGCGGCGCCGATCTGATCGAACTGGGCGTGCCGTTCAGCGATCCGATGGCCGACGGCCCGGCCATTCAGGCCGCCTCGCTGCGGGCGTTGAAGGCGGGGCAGACACTGCGCCGCACCCTGGCCATGGTTGCCGCCTTCCGCCGCGACGACGCGGCAACGCCGGTGGTCCTGATGGGCTATTACAACCCCATCTACGTCTACGGCGGCGAGGCGTTCTGCCGCGATGCCGCCGCCGCCGGCGTCGACGGCCTGATCGTCGTCGATCTGCCGCCGGAGGAAGCGGAGGAACTGCTGGCGCCCGCACGCGCCCACGGCCTCGACCTGATCTTCCTCGCCGCGCCAACCACCAGCGACGACCGGTTGCCGGCGGTGCTGCGCCATGCCCGCGGCTTCCTCTACTACGTCTCGATCACCGGCATCACCGGCACCGCATCGGCGGCGGAGGCGGACGTGGCGGCGGCAATCACGCGCATCCGCCGGCACTGCACGCTGCCGATCGCCGTCGGCTTCGGCATCCGCACGGCGGCGCAGGCGAAGGCGATGGCGGGTATCGCCGACGCCACCGTCGTCGGTTCGGCCCTGGTTTCCACCATCGCCGCCCATCTCGATGCTGGCGGCGGCGCCGGCCCTGGCCTCGTCGATGCCGTCACCGGCCTCGTTGAAGACCTCGCGCGCGGCGTCCGCGAAGGCTCAGCGACGGTGACGGAGATGCGGCGATGAGCTGGCTGTCCAATGTCGTGCGGCCGAAGCTGCAGCAACTGGTCGGCGTGCGCCGCGAGATCCCCGAGGATCTGTGGCAGAAATGCCCGAAATGCGAGCAGATGATCTTTCACCGGGAACTGGAGAAAAATCTGCGCGTCTGCCCCCATTGCCAGCATCACCTGCGCCTGAAGGTAAAGGAGCGGCTGGCGATGCTGTTCGACGACGGACGCTATGAGCTGATCCCGCTGCCCGCCGTCACCGCCGATCCGCTGAAGTTCCGCGACCTGCGCCGCTATCCCGACCGGCTGAAGGAGGCGCAGGCGAAGACCGGGCAGAGCGAGGCCCTCCTCGTCGCCCGCGGCACCATCGGCGGCCACGCCGTCGTTGTCGCCGCCCTCGACTTCGAGTTCCTCGGCGGATCGATGGGCATCGCCGTCGGCGACGGGCTGCTCATCGCCGCCCGTGCCGCCATCGCCGACCGGCTGCCGTTGATTGCCATTCCCGCCTCCGGCGGCGCCCGCATGCAGGAAGGCATCCTCTCGCTGATGCAGATGGCGCGGACGACGGTGGCGGTGCAGGAGGTCAAGGCCGCCGGCCTGCCCTATCTCGTCATCCTCACCGATCCGACCACCGGCGGGGTGTCCGCCTCCTTCGCCATGCTCGGCGATATCGCCATCGCCGAGACCGGCGCGGTCATCGGCTTCGCCGGCGCGCGGGTGATCGAGCAGACGATCCGCGAAAGCCTGCCCGACGGCTTTCAGACGGCGGAATACCTTTACGAACACGGCATGGTCGACCTGGTCGTCCGCCGCCATGAGTTGAAGGCGACGCTGGCGCGGGTGCTGCTACTGCTGCTGAAACCGGTGCTGACGGCGGAAGAGCCGCCCAGCCTGGCGCTGCCGAACGCCGCCGGCGCAGCGGCCGCCCGCGACGAGGCGTCGTCGGCGCCACCACCAACCGCCACCAGCGCCGGGGAGGCGCACGCCGACGAGCGATAAGGCCCCAGCCGACGGCTGCGAACGGGTGCTGTCGCGGCTGAAGTCTCTGCATCCGCGGGTGATAGATCTGTCGCTGGGGCGCATCGAGCGGCTGCTCGGCGCGCTGGGCGATCCGCAGCGGCGGTTGCCGCCGGTGGTGCACGTCGCCGGCACCAACGGCAAGGGCTCGACGGTGGCGATGCTGCGCGCCATCCTCGAAGCGGCGGGACATCGCTGCCACGTCTACACCTCGCCCCACCTCGTCCGCTTTGCCGAGCGAATCGTCGTCGCCGGGCACGAAATCGACGAGCCGTCGCTGATCGCCGCGCTGGAAACCTGCGAGACCGCGAACGCCGGCGCACCGATCACCTACTTCGAGATCACCACCGCCGCCGCGCTGCTGCTGTTCGCGACCCGGCCGGCGGATGTGGTGCTACTGGAAACCGGCCTCGGCGGCCGCCTCGACGCCACCAACGTCGTCGCCCGGCCGGCGCTGACGGTGCTCACCGCCATCGACCTCGACCACCAGGCGTTCCTGGGGGATACCCTGGCGGCGATCGCCGGCGAGAAGGCGGGGATCCTGAAGCCGGGCGTGCGCTGCATCAGTGCCCGCCAGCATACCGAAGCGGCGCCGGTCATCGCCGCGCGGGCGGCGGCCCTCGGCGCACCGCTGCTCACCGAGGGAGACGCCTGGCGCCTCGACGCGACCGCCGGCGGCATCACCTTCGCCGGCTTTGGTCTCGATCTGGCGCTGCCGCCGCCGGCGCTGCCGGGCGACCATCAACGGCGCAATGCCGGCCTGGCCATCGCCGCCGCGGTGAACATCGACGCGCTTGCCGTCGACCCGCCAGCGCTGCGCCATGGCCTTCTCACCTGCCGATGGCCCGCGCGCCTGCAGCGGCTGGCGGACGGCCGGCTGCAACGCCTGTTGCCGGCCGACTGGGAACTGTGGCTCGATGGCGGCCACAATCCGGCGGCGGCGGCGGTGCTGGCGGCGCATGCCCGCGGTGCCTGGGCCGATCGTCCGCTGGACCTCGTTATCGGCATGCTGCGCAGCAAGGACGCGGCCGGTTTCCTGCGGCCGCTGGCGGAGGTTGCCGATCGCCTCGTCTGCGTCGCCGTTCCCGGCGAGGACGCCAGCGCCGACGCGGCCGATCTCGCCGCTACCGCCGCCGGCTTTGGTGTCCCGGCAACGACCGCCGACAGCGTGGACAGGGCGATCGCCACCCTCGCCGACGGCCGTGCCGAAGCGCCGCCGCGCCGGCTGCTGATCTGCGGTTCGCTCTATCTTGCCGGCCGCGTACTGGCGCTCGACGCCTCCTGATCACCGTCGCCGTCGCCTTCACCGGTGGCGAGGCGAGCCAGCGTCGCCGAGGTGCTGTAGCCGGGTTCGAGCCGGGCGAGCAGCACCCTGCCGCCGATGCTGCGGACAAACGCCGCGCCCACCACCTCGTCGATGCGATAATCCGCCCCCTTGACGAGGACGCCGGGACGCAGTGCCTCGATCAGCGCCGCCGGAGTCTCCTCATCGAAGATGACGACGAGATCGACATCCGCCAGCGCCGCCAGCACCAGTCCCCGCGCCGCTTCCGACTGCACCGGGCGGCCGCTGCCCTTCAGTCGGCGCACCGACGCATCGCTGTTCAGCCCGACCACCAGCCGGTCGCAGGCGGCGCGCGCCTGCCGCAGCAGCGACAGGTGCCCGGGATGGATCAGATCAAAGCAGCCGTTGGTAAAGCCGACGACGAGGCCCTGCCGGCGCCAGGCGGCAACCTGCTCCAGCGCCCCGGCGCGGCTGCACAGCTTGGCATCGGCGCCCGCCAGCTCCCGTTGCCGCAAGGCGGCGGCGATCTCGGCGGCGGTGGCGACGGCGGTGCCGACCTTGCCGACGACGATGCCGGCGGCGACGTTGGCGATGGCCGCCGCCTCCGCGAGGGGAGTGCCGGCGGCGATCAGCAAGGCCAGCGCCGCGACCACGGTATCGCCGGCGCCGGTGACGTCGAACACCTCGCGGGCGATCGCCGGCAGGTGGCGGACCGCCGCGCCGCCGTCGCTGACGACGACGAGGCCGTCGCCGCCCAAGGTGGCAACGACCGCGTCGATGCCCGCGCCGGCGAGCAGCGATCGCGCGGCGGCGACGGCGTCCTCAGGCGTCGCCACGATCACGCCAGAGGCCTCGGCCAGCTCCCGGCGGTTGGGAGTGATCACGCTGGCGCCGGCGTAGCGGCGAAAATCGCGGCCCTTGGGATCGACGATGACCGGCCGGCCGGCGGCGCGCGCCGCGGCGATCAGCCGTGCCGCCATGCCCTCGCCAAGCACCCCCTTGGCGTAGTCGGACAGGAGCACCGCATCACTGTCGGCGATCGCCGCGATCGCGCGCGCCTCAACTTCCGCGCGCCCCGCCACCGACAGCGGCGCCGTCGTCTCCTCATCGGCGCGCAGCACCTGCTGACTGGCGGCGATGAAGCGGGTCTTCACCGTCGTCCGGCGGCCCGCCTCGATCAGCGGCTCGGCGGTGATGTTGGGGTCGGCGGCGAGGGCAGCGCTCAACTCGGCGCCGGCCGCATCGTCGCCGATGACGCTGATCAGCCGCACCCGGCCGCCGAGCGCCGCGACATTGCGGGCAACGTTGCCGGCGCCCCCCGGCATCGCTGTCGTATGAGCGATGTGCAGCACCGGCACCGGCGCTTCCGGCGAGATCCGCTCGATGCTGCCGGCGACGAACCGGTCGAGCATGAGATCACCGACGCACAGCACCCGCACACCCGCCAGCTCCGGGAACGGCGCACCCGCTGCGGTCCCGCTGGCGGCGGTCACCGGCACCGCCCCTGATGCGGCGGGCTCACCGCGGCGCCAGCTCCGCTTCCAGCGCGGCGCACAGCAGGTGGCCGACCAGGATGTGCATTTCCTGGATCCGCGCCGTCTCCCGGCTCGGCACCAGCAGCAGCGGATCGGCAAGGCCGACGAGGCGGCCGCCGTCACCGCCGCCCAACGCCGCGGCGGTACAGCCGCGGCTGCGCGCCATGATCAGCCCGCGGATGACGTTTTCGCTGCGGCCGGAGGTGGAGATGCCGATACAGACATCGCCGGCGCGGGCAAGCGCGTCCACCTGCCGCGCAAACAGTTCGGCAAAGCCGAGGTCGTTGCCTACCGCCGTCAGCGTCGAGGTATCGGTGGTCAGCGCCAGCGCGGCGATCGGCGCCCGATCGCGGGCGTAGCGGACGGTCAGTTCCGTCGCAAGGTGCTGGGCATCGGCGGCGCTGCCGCCATTGCCGAACAGGATGATCTTGCCGCCGGCGCGCAGGGAGCGGCTGCAGATGCCGGCCAGCCGCTCGAACGCCTCGCGGACGGCGAGCCGCGTCGCCTCAAGCAGCGCGCCATGGCCGGCGAAACCGGCGTCGAGCAGCGCCAGCCGGTCCACGGACGGGATCACCAGACGGGCATCGGCGGTCGGGGATCAGCGGACGGGCATCACACGGGCCGGCACGCCGTTCGCCGTCATCACAGCACGGACTCGATCCATTCGACGAGGCGGCCCTTCGGCAGCGCGCCGATCTTGGTCGCCGCCACCTGCCCATCCTTGAACAGCATCAGCGTCGGAATGCCGCGCACGCCGTAGCGGGAGGGGATCATCGGGTTTTCGTCGATGTTGAGCTTGGCGACGACCATGCGCCCTTCCATCTCGTTGTCGATTTCCTCCAATGTCGGCGCAATCTGCCGGCAGGGTCCACACCATTCGGCCCAAAAGTCGACAAGCACCGGCTTGTCCGATTTCAGGACGTCCTGCGAGAAGGAGTCGTCGGTGACCGTCTTGGGCATGATCTGTTCCTATAAATCCTGTGAAAAGCACTGCCGCCGCGCCTCCGGCCTGCGCAGAGATAGGCGAGCGGTCAGGGAGCGGTCAAGCCATAGCCATCACGCCACGACCGCGTCAAGGCGGCGCCCGTCCAGCGCCATCAGCCGCGGCCCATAGGTCCACAGCAGCAGGCAGTCCACCGCGCGCTCGGGGTAGATGCGCATCAGCGCCGCGCGGTAGGCGGCCATCTGCCGGATGTAGGGGGCCGGCACGTCCTCGTCGCGCACCGGTGGCGGCCGGTCGGTCTTGTAATCGAGGATGATCACCCGGTCCCGGGTGACGATCAGGCGATCGACCTGGCCGGCGATCAGCCGGCCGCCGACCTCGCCGGCGAGCGGCACCTCGGCAAGGCTGTCCGGGCCGAACAGCGGTGCCGCCAACGGTGTCGCGATGACGGCAAGGGTCTCCGCCAGCAATTCTTCCTGCTCCGCCGGCGCAAGGCGGTGCACCGGCTGGCCGAGCCAGCGGGTGGCGGCGGCGGCGCGCTCCGGCGGCGGGAGCACCGGCAGGAATTGCAGCAGGCGATGGACAAGGCGGCCGCGCTTCAGCCCGCTGCCACCACCGGCGGCGAGGGGCGTTCGCACCGGCGGCTCGCTCTCGGATCGCGACGGCGCCAACGGCCGCGGTGGCAGCGGTTCGGACGGCGCCGCCTGCCTAACCCAAACGGGGAGGCTTGGCACCTCGTCCCGCGCCGCCGGTTCCTCGCCCCGCGGCGCCGCCGTCTG
>JALOTH010000126.1 GCA_025458035.1 Rhodospirillales bacterium | reverse complement strand
GGGCGCCCGCCGATTACGGCTTTCATCCGCCGATTAGCCCCCGTCCCCACAAGTCCTTGTGCGATGATTTGCGGCCCGTTCCCTATGCGGAGGCGCGCCAGTTGTTTGAGGAAGGAATTGCAAGAGGTTTGATGAGCCCTGTTCCAGCGGCTGACACCCTGCCAAAATACGTTTGGAGCGTTGATGCCGACGGCGAGGTTTACGAGGCCAAACTCGGCAATGATGGCTATCATGGGTATCGGTTGGATTGTGAGGATGAGCGATCCATGCGAGAGCTTGTACTGAGGGCATGGAACCGCCGGTGACCGAGACTTTCGAAATCGAAGCCGCTTGGGAACGGCTGACCGAGGGGCCGCCAGAAGAACGAGCTTGCTTTGGCACGGTGACGCTGCGGTCTGGCCAGATTCTCCTCAGTGAGGGGGTCGACGGCTACGTCAACAGCCGTCGCGACGGACCGCTGGTATCGAATTACCACTTGGCCGAGTGGTTGGCATGGAACTGGTGGCGGTTGACTGCGGAGCCAAAGGGAAGCCGGGAAACACCGGAGTGGGCCTTCGCCCATTCCCTGGCGACCATCGGCGAGGGGTACGTATGGCCGAACATCACGATCTGGTCGGATCTGGAACGAACCTGCCTCGTCGCTAGACCGAGCCGCAAGCGAGGGTTCGCATCGTTCCGGACTACGGCGGACTGGGTTGTCGTCCTGCCAACAGCCGCTTTCGAGCACGCGATCGAGCGCTATGTGGGTCAAGTCCAGGGTCGGTTACGCAGTGACCGTGTCGCCGGAACGAACCTCGATCGGATCTGGGAGGAACTGACCGCGGAACGTTACCAAACCGGCATCGCGACACGACGCCGGCTTGAGGCGTTGCTGGGACGCGATCCGGACGAAGCCGACCCGGCGGTAATCGAACAGCTCGTTGACGATGCGGCGAAGCTGGGGCGAAGAGCGATCGATGAGATAGCTGCCGGCCATGCGCCGTCAGAATCGCCCCTCAACGCCGAAGCGATAAACGAGGTTGCTTTGAGACTTGGTGCGGACGCAAACCCGGCCGATGCCGTTCACCTGCAATCTTTGGCCGCCTTATCACCAAGCGGAACTGTGCCGGCTTGGCAACGCGGCTATGAGGCCGCCCAAGCGCTACGCAAGCAAGAAGACTTGGGCGATGAGCCGCTGTCTGACGATCATTTGGCGGAGATCGCCGGCGTTGCGCCGGCAATTCTTCAAAGGTCTGATGTTGGCGCTGATTTCTCGTTCGCTCTCGACAGAACCTTGAACTCGGGTCGGGTGGTGCTTCGCCCGAAATGGCGAACCAGCCGACGTTTCGAACTCGCCAGGCTCGTGGGTGATCGCGTTGCCAGAGGAAATGACGAGCCCCTATTGCCGGCAACGCGAGCCTACACATATCGCCAAAAGCTGCAAAGGGCGTTCGCCGCGGAATTACTTTGTCCCCTGGACGCGCTGAAGACGCAGCTTGACGGCGATTACTCGCAGGATGCAATCGAAAGCGCCGCACAATACTTCGAGGTCTCGCCGCTCACCGTGCGCACACATCTCGTCAACAACCGGCTGCTCCCCCGGGAAGATATCGACGACGAGGTCGAGTCATCGGCTGCGGCCTGACCACGGTAACGAAGCCGCTCCGCAGAAGGCCCCCCTGCACCGCAGATGACAGAAGGCTTGGCGCGACCCTACTCGCGACGGCGCGCTTGCGCGGCGGGGCGGCCATATGCTACTCGCCCGCTGGGACATCACATGGTTCCTACAAATGGGGGGCGGCGGACGGCGGGTCCCGCCCCGTCGCCGCCGGCCCGGGCCCTCTCACCCTTTCCTATAACAACGGAGCGGCAATGATGACGGATCGTTCGATCGGGATCGGCGCTTTGAAAGGTCTCACCTGCGCGGCGCTGGCCTCGGCTTTCCTTGCCGGTCAGCCCGGCGCGGCCAGTGCGCAGGGCAACGCGCCGGCCTTCGGCAACAGCAGCCTGCGCGGCGACTACGCGTATGTGAACAATACCGGCGATGTCGCCAGCCTCGGGCCCATCGTGTTCGATGGCGCCGGCGGCCTCACCCTGCGGCTCATCACCAGCCTGCCGTGCCCGACGCCCGGCGTGGCCTGCCAACGGGGCAGCAGCAGCTTCGATGCCGAGGGCACCTATTCGGTCAAGCCCGACGGCACCGGTACCGCAACGATCGATTTTCCCGCGCCGTTTGGCCCGATCGTCTATGACTTCGTGATCGTCAAGGCGGAGCGGCGCGGCCCGCGCCCGCTGGCGCTGGAAGTGTTCTCGGCGGCGAAAAGCGGCGGGCTGGCGGGACAGCTGATCGCCCCCACCTGGACGCGCGTGTTCAATAACTGACGGCGGGAACCCGCAACTCACGGCGAGACCCGCGCCGGCGGGCGTTGCCGGGGCGCGGGCGGCGGCTATACTCCCGGCGCCCGCACCCCTCGCCGCAAGGGAATCCCCGCACCATGGCGCACGCCCGCTACGACGTCGTCGGCATCGGCAACGCGATCGTCGACGTTCTCGCCCATGCCGACGACGCCTTCATCGACGCGCAGGGCCTGATCAAGGGAACGATGCGGCTGATCGACGGCGAAACCGCCGACCGGCTGTACGAGGCGATGGGCCCGGCGGTGGAGGTCTCCGGCGGCTCGGCGGCCAATACCATCGCCGGCCTCGCCTCCTTGGGCGGCAGCGGCGCCTTCATCGGCAAGGTCAAGGCCGACCAGCTGGGGCAGATCTTCCGCCATGACATCGTCTCCCTCGGCATCGCCTTCCCCACCCGGCCGGCCGCCGACGGCCCCGCCACCGGCCGCTGCCTGATCTTAGTCACTCCCGACGCGCAGCGGACGATGCAGACCTATCTCGGCGCCTGCGGCGAGCTCGCCCCCGACGACGTCGATGCGGAGGTGATCGCCGCCGCCCGCATCACCTACCTCGAAGGCTACCTGTGGGACCGGCCGAACGCCCGCGATGCCTTCATCAAGGCCGCCAACATCGCCCATGCCGCCGGCCGCATGGTGGCGCTGTCGCTGTCGGACCCCCTGTGCGCCGACCGCCACCGCGTCGATTTCCTCGAACTGATCCACCACCATGTCGACGTGCTGTTCGCCAACGAGGATGAGATCGTCTCCCTCTACCGCGAGCATTCGTTCGACGGCGCGTTGCAGCGGGTGCGCCATCACTGCGCTGTGGCGGCGCTGACCCGCTCGGAGAAGGGCTCGGTGGTCATCGCCGGCGACGAGGTGCACGTCGTCGACGCCGAGCCGGTGGACCACGTCGTCGATTCCACCGGTGCCGGCGATGCCTACGCCGCCGGCTTCCTCTACGGGCTGACGCGGGGTCTGCGCCTGGAGACCTGCGCGCGCATCGGCGGCATCGTCGCCGGCGAGATCCTGTCCCACTTCGGCGCCCGGCCGGAAACGTCGCTGGCCGAGCTGGTCAACGGCCGCCTCGGCTGAGCCGCCGCCCTCTGCCGCCGCCGTCCGGCGCCCTGCCCGTCTCACCGCACCCGCCCCTCGCCCGCCCGATGACTCTCGCCCCCTACCTCGAGGTGTTCCGCAGCCGCCGCATCGCCGCGCTGCTGCTGCTCGGCTTCGCCTCCGGGCTGCCGCTGGCGCTCACCGGCGGCACCTTGCAGGCGTGGATGACGGTGGAGGGCGTCGACATCCGCACCATCGGCCTGTTCAGCCTCGTCGGCCTGCCGTACACCTGGAAATTTCTGTGGGCGCCGCTGATGGACCGCTACGTGCCGCCCTTCCTCGGCCGGCGCCGCGGCTGGATCGCGCTGACGCAGCTGGCGCTGATCGCCGCCATCGCCGGCATGGGCGGCCTCAATCCGGCGACGGCGCCGCTCGCCCTCGCCGCGCTCGCCCTGTTCATCGCCCTCGCTTCGGCCTCGCAGGACATCGTCTTCGACGCCTACCGCACCGACGTGCTGCCGGAGAAGGAGCGGGGCGCCGGCGCCGCCGTCACCGTCCTCGGCTACCGCGTCGCCATGCTCACCTCCGGCGCGCTGGCGCTGATCATCGCCGATGCCATCGGCTGGTCGGAAACCTACTGGCTGATGGCGGGGCTGCTGCTCATCGGCGTCGCCGCGACGCTGACGGCACCGGAGCCGGCGCGGCAAGTGCTGCCGCCGCGCACGCTGAAAGCCGCGGTGACGGAGCCGCTGCGGGAGTTTTTCGGCCGCCACGGTGCGCTCGCCCTGCTGCTGCTGATCATCCTTTACAAGCTGGGCGATGCGTTCGCCGGCAGCCTGACCACCGCCTTCCTGATCCGCGGCGCCGGCTTCACCCCCACCGACGTCGGCGCCATCAACAAGGGCCTGGGTCTTGCCGCGACCATCCTCGGCGCCCTGTTCGGCGGCATGCTGATGGTGCGGCTGCGGCTCTATCGCGCGCTGATGATCTTCGGCATCCTGCAGGCGGTCTCCAACCTGACGTTCCTCTGGCTCGCCGTCATCGGCAAGAGCTATCCCGTGATGGTGCTCGCCGTCGCTTTCGAGAACCTCGCCGGCGGCATGGGCACCGCCGCCTTCGTCGCCCTGCTGATGGCGATGTGCGATCTGCGCTACAGCGCGACGCAATACGCGCTGCTGTCGGCGCTCGCCGCCATCGGCCGCGTCTACGTCGGTCCCGCCGCCGGCTATCTGGTCGATGCCGCCGGCTGGGCGGTCTTTTTCTTCATCACCTTCCTCGCCGCGCTGCCGGGGCTGCTGCTGCTGCGCGGGATGCGGCGCACCATCGACAGCCTCGGCGACGGCCGCGGCGTTGATCGCGCCGCGCCGGCGGGATAACAAGGCGGATCGCGGACGTCTCGGCAGGAAAAGGGGCAGGCAGGTGGATCTGGCGCTGGTTCCGGTGGGCAACAACCCGCCTTACGACCTCAACGTGTTCATCGAGATTCCGATGGGCGGCAACCCGGTGAAGTACGAGCTGGACAAGGCCTCCGGCCTGATGTTCGTCGACCGCTTCCTGCATACGGCGATGTACTACCCCTTCAACTACGGCTTCGTGCCGCACACCCTGTCGGAGGATGGTGATCCGGTGGACGCGGCGGTGATCGGCCAGGCGCCGGTCTCGCCCGGCGTCATCATCCGCTCGCGGCCCATCGGCGTGCTGCTGATGGAGGACGAAAAGGGCATCGACGAGAAGCTGCTGTGCGTGCCGGTGGACGACCTCCACCCCTACTTCGCCGATGTCGCCTCCTATCGCGAGCTGCCGCAGATCCTGCGCGACCAGATTGCCCACTTCTTCGCCCACTACAAGGACCTGGAGGCGGGCAAGTGGGTCAAGGTCAAGCGCTGGGGCGAGGCGGAGGAAGCGTTCCAGATGGTGCGCGCCGGCGTCGCCCGGGCGGCGGCGGCGAACGGCGGCGCCTGAGCGCGGGCGGCGCGCCGGCGGATGGGCGAGGACGAGCGGATCGGCATCGTCGAGGCCGACATCACCCGCCTCGAGGTGGACGCCATCGTCAACGCGGCGAACCGCTCGCTGCTGGGCGGCGGCGGCGTCGATGGCGCCATCCACCGCGCCGCCGGGCCGGAGCTGCTGGCCGAATGCCGCCAGCTCGGCGGCTGCGAGACCGGCGAGGCGAAGATCACCCGCGGCTACCGGCTGAAGGCGCGCCACGTCATCCATACCGTCGGCCCGGTCTGGCAGGGCGGCGATCACGGCGAGGATGGCCTGCTCGCCTGCTGCTACCAGCGCTCCCTGGAAATCGCCCAGCGCCATGGCGTGCGCCAGCTCGCCTTTCCGGCGATCAGCACCGGCGTTTACGGCTTTCCCGCCGACCGCGCCGCCCGCATCGCGGTGGCGGCGGTGCGCGCCTTCCTTGCCGAGCACGACCTGCCGGAGCGGGTGATCTTCTGCTGCTTCGGCCCGGAAGCCGCCGCCGCCCACGAAGCCGCGCTGAAGGGCGCCTAGGTGCGCGATGGCGGGGCCGCGGCGATCCGTTGCGGGCTAGTGCACAGACCCATTCGGATGAGTCAGCCCAATGGGTCATATGTGCAATAAAAACAATGGGTTGCGTGCAGAGACCGTGCATTCTTTGAATGCGCCGCTGCACTAGCTGCCCTTCTTTTCGTCATCCGCGGACGTGTTCCGCGCATCCACGCCTCACGATGCGCATCACCGCCTGGGAAGACGTGGATGGCCAGCCTTCGCCGGCCATGACGAGAAAAACCCTATCCGTCATTGCGAGTCGAAGGCGAAGCAATCCAGGGGGAAGGGGAGCGGTCTGGATGGCGTCGTCGCTCCGCTCCTCGCCATGACGAGGTGGGCAGGTGCAGCCGGAGGTTCAGCCTCCGGCGGTGGGGGCCGGCGGGCGGCGTCGACTACGTGCCGTCATCTTCATCGAAGTAATCCAAATCCTCGGCCTTCAGGTCGATTCTGCGGGTGACGCGAACGCCGACATCGTAGCGAATCATTAACCGTGTCAACTCTTCGCCGTCGATGAGCACCAGTTTTTGCGGGATACGCTCGACGTAGACTGCCGCCCCGGCAGCGAAACTGCTGGTCGTGACGAATACGCCCTTGGTCGCTCCGCGTTCGACCAGCGATCCAGCAAACTCCCGAACCTTTTCGACGCCGATAACGTTCCCGGGCGCGTAGCGCTTCGCCTGAAGGTAGATGCTATCAAGACCGAGGATATCCTCGTTGATCAGCCCATCGATGCCGCCGTCGCCACTCCGCCCCAGCCGTTTGCCGGCCTCCGGTCGCGATCCGCCATAGCCCATGGCGATCATGAGGTCCACGATCAGGCCCTCGAAGAATTTCGGCGTGGCCTGCATGATGCGATCGAGTAGGCTCTCTCGCAGTGCGACATTCACTTCCTCAAATGCAGCTTCAATACGTTCCACCGGCGTCGCTGCATCAAGGACTGCGCCGGTTTCGGCTAATGGTTCGACCTTGCCAGCGTCTCTGGCAGGGGCGATGCCTCCATGAAACTGCAAGAATTCAGGATACTGACGGAGAAACGCGATATTGATGCGCGGTGGATGGGTCGACAGGACATCAAGGCCGCGCTGGGACGCCTGGAAATGCGCTCTACGCGTCGCTTGCAACAAACCTGCTTTCACGAGGTAGAATTTAGCCCAATGCACCCGATTGGAAAAAATCGCCTGCTTTCCGCTGGGCAGTAAGCGCTCGCGTTCTTCTTCGGTGAGTTTGAATTCCCCGGCAAGAGCCTCGATGCAATCGCCAACGGACGTCTCGCCATTTGCAGCGAACCGGAGAACCGGGAGCATCAACGACTGAAAATCAGGGATCGACATAGCGCTTGCCTTGTAACGACTCTTTCACCCCGCGGGGGCCGGCGGGCGGGTGACGAGGTGGATGTTGGTGGCGCCCGCCGCTTCGAGGATTTCCGCCGCCTGCTGCTGGCGGCGGATGGTCTCGCCATAGACCCACAGCACGATGGCGCCGGCATCGACGGCGCGGGCGAACTCCTCCGTGTGCGGCTTGGCGGTGACCTCGGTCAACACCTCGCGGATGGCGACGCCGCCGACCGCGGCGCCGATCACCGCCGACAGCGCCGCCGCCACCGGCCCGCCGGCGAGGATCACCGCCCCCGAGGCCACCAGCGGCACCTCGTACTTGATCTCGCCGACGAGGGCGAGCAGGGCATCCCGCCACGACTGGCCGGGCCGGCCGGCGGCATCGAGGGAGGCGTGCGAGGTGAGCACGCTCACGTCGGCGCGCGGAAAGCCGGCCGCGCCGAGCGCGGTGACCGCCGCCTCGAAGGCGGC
>JALOTH010000125.1 GCA_025458035.1 Rhodospirillales bacterium | reverse complement strand
AACGTCTCGAGGATCGTCTGGCGTTCCGCCGGCTGCAGGTCCATCAGCCCGGCGATGAGATCGGCCAGCATCCCCGGCGCGGTGACGGTCTCGACAGCCCTGATCACCTCGGCCTGCACCTGGGGCAGCAGTCGAAGCGCCTCCTCCGCGCGCTCGCGGAGCTGATGGGCGCGCGCCTCGATCGCCGTGCTCGTGGTCTCCGGATCGCTGATCCGTTCCGTATGCGCGATGAGGAACGGTTTGCCTTCAAGGTAGTCGAGAACGCGAAAGCGCTGCACGCCCTGACAGACGACATGGTGCGAACCGTCCGGAGCGGTGAGATAGCGCAAAATGTTGGCAACGGTGCCGACACGATGGAGATCTTCCGAGCGGGGGTCGTCGACGCCCGTCGAACGCTGCAGGATGACGCCGATCGGCGCCTCGCTGCGTGCCGCTTCCTGCGCCGCGGCGATGGAACCGGGGCGGCCGATGACGATGGGCACGACCATGCCCGGGAACAGAACCAGGTCGCGCACGGGAAGCAGGATCAGCGTGTCTGCGGGCGTTGCGTTCATGAACCGTTGGCCCTCCACCCGCCCTTCAACCGATCTTGCGGAAGGTCAGCATCAGGCAGCCATTGGCGAAGTCGCGCCGATCGAGGCGCAGAGTCTCCCCGTCCAGCACGACGCGGCGCTCGAAGCGACCGTAGGGGATTTCGAGCCGGCGGATGACACTGCCACTGCCGGCGCGCGGAAGGGAGCGGACGGCACTGATGACAAGGGTTCCATCTTCCACCGCGACGGCAACGTCATGCGGCCGTACGCCCGGCAACGCAACGACCACCGCCACCTCGTGCTCGGTCTCGATAACGTCAATCGGCGGCTGCCAGGCGGGCCCCCGTTCACGCTCCACGCTGAGCTGAAAGAACTCGCGCTGCAGCCGCTCGGCGCGATCGAGCATCGCGCAGGCCTCCTGCCACATCCACGCCGTGGGATCCCGCGTTGACATCAGACGACCGAACTCCACTGCCGCGGCCCGCGCCCGCCGCGAGCCCCACCTCCACCGGCCTATTTAAGTGTGTCAGCACGGGGGCTTCGCGCAACACCTCAACCAACGCACTCGCATGGCGGCCGGCGCGAATGTCGGCGCTGGCGAATTCGAGGCACATTATTCGCTCGATCAAATCTGTAACCGGAGAACGCAATCCAATGGCAATCGGCTCATGCCGCTGAACAATTGGATTCACCACAACATTGTCACAATACTGTAACACGGCTCTGCTATGGTCTGACTTGGGGTTGTCGAAGAAGTTTGGATCGAGAGAGGGACCAATGCGGAAAACACTGCGCGCAATCAGGCATTTCGCCATTTTTTCCATAATTATAATTTCGTTTTCTGCGGTAATGCCGCCGGCCAGCGCGCAGGAGATCCGGCTTATAGGATCTGGTGCAAGCTTTCCTGCGCCGATCTACGCCGTTTGGTTCAAGGAGTTCAGCAAGAACACGAAAGGCGTTACCGTCGATTACCAAGCCAAAGGCAGCGGCGCCGGCATTCAGGACTTCATTAATAAGACCGTTGACTTCGCTGGCAGCGACGCGGCGATGACCGATGAGCAGATCGCCAAGGTGCCCAGCGGGGTGGTGCTGATCCCGATCACCGCCGGCAAAATCGTCGTCGCCTACAACCTGCCGGGCGTCGAGACGGGTCTGAAACTGGCACGGGATGTTTACCCCGCGATCTTTGATGGAACGATTACGCGCTGGAACGATGCCCGCATCGCCGCCGCCAATCCCGGGGTGAAGCTGCCCGACCTGCCGATCACGGTGGTGCGCCGTTCCGACTCCAGCGGTACCACCTACGTCTTCACCCAGCACCTGTCGGCCATCAGCCCAGCGTTCAAAGCGGCGATCGGCACGGGCACGACCGTCGAATGGCCGAAGAGCGACAAGTTCGTCGGCGCGCCGAAAAACGACGGCGTGACGGCCACCATCAAGCAGACGCCGGGGGCCATCGGCTATATCGAATTCGGGTACGCCAAACTGACGAAGGCCAACGTCGCGCAGTTGCAGAACAAGGCCGGCAACTTCGTTATGCCGACGTCAGCGTCCGGTGCCGCGGCGCTGGCGAGTGCCGAACTCGCCCCCGATCTGCGCGGCTGGGTTGAAGATCCGGCGGGTGCGGATGCCTTCCCCATCGCCACGTTCACGTGGCTGCTGTTCTACAAGCAGCAGGATGCGAAGAAGGCGGAAGTGCTGCGCAACCTCGTGCAGTTCTGTGCCACCGACGGGCAAAAGGTGGCCGACAGCCTCGGCTACATCCCGCTGCCAGCAACCGTGGTCGAAAAGGTGTTGGCGGCAGCCAAGCAGGTTCAATAGCCGCCGGTCGCGACCGGCCGGTGCCGTGGCATGGGGCACGGCGCCGGCCTCGCGGCAGTTGGCTGCGGGGGCGCGAGGAGGGACGCGCCGGCCGCGCCAGAGTGAGAGACAACGAAACCGCGGGACTGAAGAAAGATGGCATCCAATCCGTTCTCTGCCGCCGCCGTCGCGGGTGCGATCACGCAGCCGCCCACCGGCCGCGACTATCTCGTCGACCGCTCGTTCCGATCGCTGGCGCTCGTCGGCGCCGTGCTGATCATCGCCCTGATGGCCTATATCCTCTATGAGATCGGCGGTCAGGCTTGGCCGGCGATTTCCAAGTATCACATCGACTTCCTGACGACCTCCGCCTGGAACGTTCAGGACGGCGTCTTCGGCATCCTGCCGGTGATCTGGGGCACGCTGTATAGCTCGCTGCTCGCGCTGCTCATCGGCGGCTTTTTCGGCCTGACCGTGGCGATCTTCCTCAGCCAGGACTTCTTGCCGCCGCGACTGGCCTTCGTCTTCCGCACCATCATCGAAATGCTGGCGGCGATCCCCAGCGTCGTCTTCGGCCTGTGGGGCATATTCGTCGTCATTCCGGCGATCCGACCTGTGGCCAACTGGCTACACGAGAGTTTCGGCTGGATCCCCTTTTTCAGTACGTCGCTGAGCGGGCCGGGGCTGGCCCCGGCGACGATCGTGCTCGCCATCATGATCTTGCCGACCGTCGCCGCCATTTCCCAGGATGCCCTCAACCTCGTGCCGTACCGTACCAAGGAAGCCGCCTACGGCATGGGCGCCACCCGCTGGGAAGCGATTTTGAAGGTGATGGTGCCGACGGCGGCCGGCGGCATCTTCAGCGCCATGGTTCTCGGCTTCGGTCGCGCCCTCGGCGAGACGATGGCGCTCGCCATGCTGATCGGCAATTCCAACACCATCAGCCTGTCACTGTTCTCGCCGGCAAAAACCCTCGCCTCCCTGCTGGCTTCGAATTTCCCGGAAGCGGGGCCGATCGAGGTCGAGGCGTTGATGTATGCGGCGCTTGTCCTGCTTCTCATCACCCTCATCGTCAACATCGCCGGCATCGGCATTCTGCAAGTCACGCAGCGTCGGATTTCGGGGAAATCATGAGCAAGAGTTCGGCAGTCTCTAGTCCCGCAGTCTCTCCGGCACCCCTCGCGGCCGGCGTTCCGGACCTCAGGCGGTCGATGAGCGAAGCTCGCGCGCTGCAAAGCAGCCTGCTCACCGTCGGCGCATGGGTTGTCGCGATCCTCGCCAGCATCCCGCTGTTTTCCGTGCTTTACATGCTGGTCTTCAAGGGCGGCGCGCGGCTTGCCCCGGCGCTGTTCCTCGAACTGCCACCGGCCGGTTTTGAAACGGGCGGCGGCTTCGGCAACGCCATCGTCGGCACCTTGGTGATGCTGCTGATTGCGGCGGCCGTCTGCATCCCGATCGGTGTCCTTTCCGCCATCTACCTGGCGGAACTCAATCCCGACGGCAAAGTGGCGAAATGGTCGCGCTTCCTCGCCAAGGTGCTGACCGGCTTCCCCTCGATCCTCGCCGGTGTGTTCATTTACGCCGCCCTGGTGCTGGCGATGGGAACCTATTCGGCGATCGCCGGTGGCATCGCCCTCGCCGTCGGCATGCTGGCGACGGTCGTTCTCACCGCCGAGGAGGCGATGAAGACGGTGCCGCGAAAGATGAAGGATGCGGCCCTCGGCATGGGCTGCACCCGCACACAGATGATCATCAAAGTGGTGCTGCCGACCGGATTGCCCGGCATTCTCACCGGCGTCATCCTTGGCATTGCCCGCGCCGCCGGCGAGTCGGCGCCGCTGCTGTTCACCGCGCTGTTCAGCAACTACTGGCTGTCAAGCTTGCGCGAACCGACAGCGTCGCTGTCGATCCTCATCTTCAACTTCTCGAGCATGCCGTTCGAAAACCAGATCGAGTTGGCGTGGGCCGCCTCGCTGGTGCTCGTGATGATGGTGCTCGTCTTCAACCTTCTCAGCCGACTGATCGGACGGCCGAAAATTTAAGCCAGGGAGAATGGGACATGACCGCCACGCAGACTATCGGTTCGGCTGCAAGTCCGAAAGGGGCGGCGGCACCGTCGCCCGCCGCCGACGTCGCCATCGATTGCCGCGTCGAGAAAATTTTCTACGGCAACTTCCTGGCCGTGCGGGACAGCCACGTTCCGGTGCAAAAGGGCAAGATCACCGGCTTCATCGGCCCGTCCGGCTGCGGCAAGAGCACCGTGCTGCGCAGTCTCAACCGCATGAACGACATGATCACCGGCTTCAAGCTGGAAGGTCACGTCCACTTCATGGGTCAGGACCTGTACGCCAGCTATGTCGATCCGGTGGTGGTGCGCCGCTACATCGGCATGGTGTTCCAGCAGCCGAACCCGTTCTCGATGAGCATCTACGATAATGTCGCCTTCGGCCTGCGCCTCAATCGCTTCAAGGGCAATCTCGATGACAAGGTCGAGCATGCACTGCGGCGCGCCGCCCTCTGGGACGAGGTCAAGGACAAGCTGAAGGCGAGCGGGCTGTCGCTTTCGGGTGGTCAGCAGCAGCGTCTGTGCATCGCCCGCGCCGTTGCCACCGAGCCCACCGTCCTGCTCATGGATGAGCCCTGTTCGGCCTTGGATCCCATCGCTACCCGTCGCGTCGAACAGCTTATGCTAGAATTAAAGGACGACTATACAATCGCTCTCGTGACCCACAACATGCAGCAGGCGACGCGCGTCGCCGACATCACGGCCTTTTTTGGCGTCGACATCTCGCAGGGCGGGCGCACCGGCTACCTCGTCGAGATGGGCGAGACGAAGCAGATCTTCGAGGAGCCGCGCGAGCAGCTCACCAAGCAGTACATCCGCGGCGAATTCAGCTAAGGGCGGCAAACGATGCGCAGTATTTCCCTATGGGCCGCCGTCGCGGCCACCGTGGCTTCCGTCGTCGTCGCCGCAGCGACGACGAGTCGCGCCGCCGAGCCCGAGATCTGGGTGCAGGGCGCGGGCGCGACCTTTCCGGCGCCACTGTATAAGAAATGGATCGACGCCTACACCAAGTCGCACCCCGGAGTTTCAATCACCTACGACGCGGTGGGGAGCGGCGAGGGTGTCAGTCGCTTTGTGACGGGTTCGGTGGACTTCGGCGCCAGCGACTCGCCGCTCACCGAAGCCGAGGTTGCCCGCGTCACCCGCGGCGTCATTGCCATACCGGGCACCGCCGGCATGATCGTTGCCGCCTACAACCTTCCCGGTCTGACAGGCGAGCTTAAGCTGCCCCGCGATGTCTACCCCGACGTCTTTGCCGGCAAGATCACCCGCTGGGATGATCCGCGTATTCAGGCGGCCAACCCGGACATCAAGATGCCGAAGCGCAATATCGCGCTGGTGGCTCGCCTGGACGGCAGCGGCACCACCGACGCCTTCACCCAGCACCTCGCCGCCGTCAGCGAGGCGTGGCGTGGACCAACCCTCAAGCCCGGCCGGCTCGTCAATTGGCCAGGAACGGCGATGCTCGCCCGCGGCAACGAGGGCGTCGCTTCGCGCATCAAGATCAGTGAGGGCGCGATCGGCTACGTCGAATACGGTTTCGCCAAACGCCTCGGGCTGCCGGTGGCGGCGTTGCAGAACCACGCTGGCGAGTTCGTTCGGCCGACCGACAAGGCCGGACAAGTGGCCCTTGCTGAAGGGAAGGCAACGAGGGCGCAGGATCTTCGGCTTCTGACCCTCGATCCCGACAGCCCACAGGCCTACCCCATCGTCACGTTCAGCTGGCTGTTGGTGTACGGCGAATACAAAGATGGGCGTAAAGGAGAGGCGCTCACGAACTTCGTCACCTGGGGACTGACGGAGGGGCAGGTGCTCGGCAGCGACCTTGGCTATCTTGCCTTGCCTCCGCCGGTCGTATCACGGGGCCAAGCTGCGGTGGCTGGCGTTCGGTTCTGACCTCGGGTAAACAGCACACGAGCGACATGGGAGGGCGCCGGCCGGACACCGCCGCTCGGCGCCGCCGCATCGAAAGCTGCCACTCGGCTTTGCGTGGGTCGGGAGACGACCATGCCAGCGCGCCGTCTCAACCTGCCCGCCATCGAGTCCGCCCTGCGCGCCGTGCAGGCCAACTTCACGCAGATCAATCAGCTGCTGAAGAGCCCGCGCGATCGGCTGGAAGACATCATCATCGTCCGCATGCTCAGCGGCTATGCCTATGTCGATGCGCTACTGTCCGAAGGCATTGACCTGTTTGCGCTCGGCAACTCGCCGCATCTCCTCGAACTCAATGCCCGGGTCCTTTGCGGCACCGACCGCAATGATCGCGCCGCAGCGCAGCAGCACCTGGCAGCCACCGAACGGCATTTCTACGATGCAAATGGCTACGGCATCGGTGACGTCGCCGACTGGTACCAGCGGCATCGCGGCGAATCGGAGTGGAAGCGCGCCGCCGGCATCTATGTGCGGGTGATCAGCGAGCCTCAGCTGTATATTGAGGGTAATCACCGAACCGGGGCGCTGATCATGAGCTGGGTGCTCGCCGCCGCCGGCCGGCCCCCCTTCGTCCTCACCGTCGACAACGCCCGCGCCTACTTCGATCCCTCCGCCGTCATCACCAAGACCCGCAAGAAGAGCTTCGGCGCATTGTTCAGAATTCCAAAGATCAACAGGCACTTTGCCGAGTTCCTCGCCGCGCAAGCGGACGAGCGCTACCTCGCCGCGCCTTCCGGCAGCCCTTGGGGCGAGAGTGGCGGGCAAACCCGCCAGGTCAACAAGGCGACCTCGGATGAACCCTGTCGTTGACGGCGAGCGGCGGGCAGGGAAATCTCACCGCTGATGCTGCTGATCGGCCCCGCTGCCTATGGCCTTGCCGCCACGCCACTGCTGCTGCTGGCGGCGGCATTCGCCCTTGAGTTCCTGTTCGGGGAGGCGCGCGGGCCACTGGCCCGCCTGCCCCATCCGGTCCGACTGATCGGCCGCGCGGTCGACATCCTTGAAAACAAACTGAACCGCCCGCAGCGGTCGCCGACCGATCTGCGGGTGCGCGGCCTTGCCGTCGCCCTCATCGTGCCCGCCAGCGCGGCCGCCGTGGGTTATGCGATCGCCATGGCTGCACGCGCCCTGCCCTATGGCTGGATCATTGAACTGATCGCGGTGGTGCCGATGCTGGCCCAACGCAACCTCTATCGTTATGTCGCGGCGGTTGCCATCGGCCTGTCGCAGCAGGGTGTCGAGGGCGGCCGGCGCGCCGTCGCTCACATCGTCGGTCGCGATGTCACCACCCTGGATGCGCACGGCGTCGCCCGCGCCGCGATCGAGTCCTGCGCCGAAAACTTTTCGGACGCCGTCGTTGCACCGGCACTGTGGTATGTCGCGCTCGGCTTGCCCGGATTATACCTGTACAAGACCGTCAACACCCTCGACAGCATGATCGGTCATCGCAGCCCACGTTACATCGATTTCGGCATGG
>JALOTH010000124.1 GCA_025458035.1 Rhodospirillales bacterium | reverse complement strand
AGCAGCAACAGCCGATCCCGCTCGACCTGCGGTTCCACTGTCCCCCCGGCAGCACCACCGCGCTGTTCGGCCCGTCCGGCAGCGGCAAGACGACGGTGCTGCGCTGCATCGCCGGCCTGCATCGGCCAGCGGCCGGCCGCATCGCCTGCGGCGGCCAGACATGGTTCGATGCGGCGGCGCGGATCGACGTGCCGACGCGCCGGCGGGCGGTCGGCTTCGTCTTTCAGGATCACGGGCTGTTCCCGCACATGAGCGCGCTCGGCAACGTCGAGGCGGCCTTGCATCATCTGCCGCGGCGGCGGCGGCGGGAGCGGGGGCGCGAGCTGCTCGCCCTCGTCCATCTCGCCGAGCTCAGCCAGCGGCAGCCGGCGGAGCTGTCCGGCGGCCAGCAGCAGCGGGTCGCCATCGCCCGGGCGCTGGCGCGCGATCCCGGCGTGCTGCTGCT
This sequence comes from Rhodospirillales bacterium, assembly GCA_025458035.1. Classification (GTDB taxonomy): domain Bacteria; phylum Pseudomonadota; class Alphaproteobacteria; order Rhodospirillales; family Defluviicoccaceae; genus Defluviicoccus. Next base: position 7,421 of record JALOTH010000124.1, on the reverse strand, counting down.
CGATGAGCCGTTCTCGGCGGTCGATCGCCGTGTCCGCCGCGCGCTCTACCAGCAACTGGAGGCGCTGCGGCGGTCGCTGAAAATTCCCATCGTTCTCGTCACCCACGATTTCGAGGAGGTGGCGCGGCTCGCCGACAGCCTGGTCATCCTGGAACGCGGCACCGCCGTCGCCGCTGGCGGCCTCGGCGAGGTGACCAGCCGCGCCGATCGGCCCGAACTCGCCGAATTCTTCGACCCCGGCGGCGTCTTCGATGCCATCGTCGCCGGCCACCTGAGCGACAGGCAGCTCACAAGGCTGAGCTTCGCCGGCGGCGAACTGCTGATCCCCATCCTCGACCTGCCGGTCGCCACCCCGCTGCGGGTGCGCATCGCGGCGCGGGAGGTGGCGCTGGCGACGCAGCGGCCGGAGGGGATCAGCCTGCATAACGTTCTCGCCGGGCGCGTCGTCGACGTCGGGTGCCTGTCCAACCGGTCGCTGGCGCTCGTCAGCGTCGCCGTCGGCGGCACGCGGCTGCTCGCCCGCGTCACCCAGGACGCGGTGCACCAGCTGCGGCTGGCGCCGGGCGTCCCGGTGCTGGCCTTGCTCAAGTCGGTGAGCGTGCAGGTGCCGGGAGACGCTGCGTAGCCCGCAAAAAACATCTCGGCGGGGTCGCGGCACTGGGCTATCAGATACGGCCGGTGGCCATCCGGCCGGTATTCAGGGGAGGGACCGATGACCGCGCCGCAACCCTCGCCCATCGACATCATCCGCCGGCTGTTCAGGGCGCGCGGCGGCGATGCCTATGGCGAAGAGGTGACGCAGCGGGCGCATGCGCTGCAATGTGCGGCGCTGGCCGAGCGGGACGGCGCCGGCGACGCGCTGATCACCGCCGCTTTCCTGCACGACATCGGCCACATGCTGCACCGGGATGCGGCCGGCGCGCTCGCCGCCGGCATCGACGACGGGCACGAGCGGATCGGCGCCGAGGTCCTCGGCGAATGGTTCGGTCCAGCCGTGGCGGCGCCGGTCGCCCTGCACGTGCGGGCCAAGCGCTACCTCTGCGCGTGCGAGGCGGGCTACCTCGACCGGCTCTCGGCGGCGTCCCGCCGCTCGCTGGCGTTGCAGGGGGGGCCGCTGCCGGCGGCGGACGCGGCGGCCTTCGCGGCAAACCCCGCCGGCGCCGATGCGATCCGCCTGCGCCGCTGGGACGACGCGGGCAAGCAGCGGGACCTGGCGGTGCCAACCCTCGACCATTTCCTCGCCATCGCCGAGCGCTGCCTGCGCCGGCCGGCGATGCCGACACCGTAGCACCGCCGCTGCGGACGGTGAATTCAGCCTTTACGTCAAGGGATTAGCGGGTCACCCAGGCGCCGCAGAGCGGGAACACCTGGCCGACGAAACAGTCCGCCGCATCGCTGCACAGATAGGCGGCGAACCGGGTGTCCTCCGCCGCCGTGACCAGCCGGCCGAGCGGCACCTCCCGCTTCAGCCGCTCCTGGAACGCCGGCTTCGCCTGCACCTCCGGCGGGAAGTAGGTGGGGTTGTCGACGAAGTTCTGGGCGATGGCGTTGACCTGCACGTTGTGCGGCGCCACCTCGACGCCCACCGCCTGGATGTAGGCGAGCTGCGCCCCGCGGGCGGCGCTGTAGGTGGACGTGCGCTTCATCCCGCGCAGCGCCGAGGCGCTGCCGATGAGCAGGATCTTGCCGGACCGCCGCTCGATCATCTGCGGCAGCACGGCGCGAACGAGACGGGGCAGGGGATCGACGAGGTGCGCGAACACCGTCCGCCACTCCCCATCGCTGGCATCGACGGCGGCCGTCGACGGCGCCGGCAGCGCCAGGTTGGCGATCAGCACATCGATGCGGCCCGCCGCCGCCACCACCGCCGCCGGCGCCCCGGGATCGAGCAGCGGCTGCTCGGCGGCGATGACGCTGGCGCCCTGCTCGGCGAACGTCGCGCACAGTGCCGGGCCCATGAACTGGCCGGCATCGGTGATCAGCACCCGCTTGCCCGTCAGATCGCAAAAACCCATCGCTCGCCCTCCCGCCGGCCTCATCGGCGGCAGCAAAGCAGCCTTGCGCCGCGCATACAAGGCTGCCGTCCGCGGGTCAGGTGATGGCGGCGCGCACCCGTGCCGAGACCCATTCGCTGACGATGACGGTGGCGAGGATGATCAGCAGGATCACCGTCACCTGCGGCCACGCCAGCGTGTTCAGCGACGATTCCAGCTGCAAGCCGATGCCGCCGGCGCCGACGAGGCCGAGCACCGTCGATTCGCGGATGTTGATATCCCAACGGAACACGGTGATGCCGGCGAACGCCGGCATGATCTGCGGGGCGATGCCGTAATCGATGATCTGCGCCGGCGAGGCGCCGGTCGCGGTGATCGCCTCCACCTGTGCGCCATCGATTTCCTCGATCGCCTCATACAGCAGCTTGCCGATGAAGCCGACGGAGCGCAGCGCGATGGCGAGGATGCCGGCGGCGATGCCGGGGCCGAGCACGGCGACCAGCAGCAGCGCCCAGATCAGCGAATTGATCGAGCGCGAGGCGACGATGACGAGGAGCGCGACGGGGCGGACGAGGCGGCGGCTGGGCGTCGTGTTATTGGCGGCAAGGAAGGCGACCGGCACCGCCAACAGCACCGCCAGCAGCGTGCCGAGGGTGGCGATGTTGAGCGTATCCCACAGTGGCCGCCACAACTGATCGACGTAGGACCAGCGCGGCGGCAGCATGCGCGAGCCGATGTCCAGCGCCTGACGCGGCGCGTCGAAGACGAACGCCCAGATGGTGTTCTCGGTCATCAGCCGCCAGCACACCGCGAACAGCGCCACCAGTGCCAGCCAGCCGAGCCACAGCGCCCACTCCTGCCGCGTCGTCCGCCGCCGCCAGATCGGCAAGCCTCTGGGGTCGCTGGCCACCGGCATCAGGACACCCACCGGCGCACGTGGCTGGACGCGTATTCCGCCGCCATGACGAGGACGATGATCAGGATCAGGATGGCGGCGGCCGAGTCGTATTCGTAGCGGTCGATGGCGGTGTTCAGGGTGGCGCCGATGCCGCCGGCGCCGACGATGCCGATCACCGCCGACTCGCGGAAGTTGATGTCGAGGCGATAGAGGCTGAGGCCGATGATCCGCGGCATCACCTGTGGCAGCACGGCGTAGGTGATCAGTTGCAGCCAGCTGGCGCCGGTGGCGCGGATCGCCTCCGCCTGGCTCTCGTCGATGTCCTCGATGTCTTCCGCCAGCAGCTTGGCGAAAAAGCCGATGGTGGCGAATGACAGGGTGACGAAGCCGGCAAATGGGCCGAAGCCGAACATGGCGACGAAGAAGATGGCGATGATCACTTCCTGCAGGCTGCGGGAGACGGCGATGATGGCGCGGCAGACAAGGTAGACCGGCGGCGGCGACAGGTTGCGGGCGGCGCCGATGGCGATGGGCAGCGAGATCAGAATGCCGACCGCCGTCGCCGTCACCGTCATCGTCAGGCTCTCCTCCATGCCGAGGAGGATATCGTCCCAGCGGTGGCTGAAGTTGGGGGCGAGGAAGCCCTCGACGAAGCGCCAGCCGCGGTCGAGCCCGTCGGCGATGCGCTGCCAGTTGATCTCGACGGTGGCGAGGGCGGCGACGAGGTAGGCGACAGCGGCGCCGTAGAGGCCGTAGCGGCGGCGCCGGTCCTTGATCAGCGGCGGCCGCCGCCAGTGGCGCGTTGCGGCGGGGCGGGGTGCGCCGGCGGTCATCCGGCGAGCCCGGCGAGGCGCTGGCGATCGAGGTCAGGGCGCAGCGCCGCATCCCCTCCGTCCGCGCCCTCGTCCTCCTCCTCCTCCTCCTCCTCCGGGGTGTCGAGCCCGGGCGTGCCCCAGTCCTCGGCGCCGTAGATGCGGGTCAGCACGTCGTCATTCAGGGCGCTGGCCGGGCCGTCGAACACCACCTGCCCCGCCCGCAGCCCGACGATGCGATGCACGAACATGGCGGCGAGGCGTACGTCGTGGCTGTTGATGATGGCCGGCAGCCGGCGTTCGGCGCAGATCTCGCAGATCAGCCGCATGATCTGGCGGGCGGTCTTCGGATCGAGGCTCGCCGTCGGTTCATCGACCAGCAGCAATTGCGGGTTCTGCGCCAGCGCCCGGGCGATGCCGACCCGTTGCCGCTGGCCGCCGGAGAGGGCATCGGCGCGCTTGTCGACGAACTCGGCAAGGCCGACGCGTTCCAGCAGGCCGAATGCCGCCTCGACGTCCGCCGGCGGAAAGCGGCGCAGCAGGCTGCGCCAGAACGGCACGTAGCCGAGGCGGCCGGAGAGCACGTTCTCCATCACCGTCAGCCGTTCGACCAGCGCGAACTCCTGAAAGATCATGCCGATGCGGCGGCGGACGCGGCGCAGGCGGCGGCGGCCAAGGCCGGTGATCTCGACCCCATGGAGGAACACCCGCCCCGCCGTCGGCTCGATCAGGCGATTGACGCAGCGGATCAGGCTCGACTTGCCGGCCCCGGACGGGCCGATCAGGGCGACCACCTGACCCGCGTCGATGGTCAGCGAAACGCCGTCGAGGGCAAGGTCGCCGGTGGGGTAGCGCTTGGCGAGATGCTCAAGGCGCAGCATCGGCGAGGCCTGCCCGGCCGGCTATTTGCACGTGTAGGACACGTTCATCGCCTTGTCGATGTCGCGAACCACCGCCCACTGTTCCTTGTAAGTGATGGGAATGAACGTTTCCTGCGGCGGCTCGGCGCTCTGGAACTCCTTGAGCAGGGCGCTTCCCTCCCAGTCGAAGGTGAAGAAAGCCTCCTTGATCTTCCCCTGCAACGCCGGCGTCAGGTTGTAAACGTAACCATAGCCGGTGGTCGGGAACGTCTGCGAGCGATAGATCGTCGTGATCTGTTCCGGCTTGACGACGCCCCGCGCCATCATCCGCTTCATCACCGAGTTGGCGATGGCGGCGGCGGGATAGTCCTTGTTGGCGACGCCGATGATCGAGTTATCGTGCTTGCCGGAGAACACCGCCTCGAAGTCGCGACCGGCTTCGAGACCGAACTTGTCGCGCAGCAGCGCCGACGGCGCCTTGTATCCCGAGTTGGATGTTTCCGCCGTGAACGCCAGCTTCTTGCCCTTCAAGTCCTCGATCTTTTCGATGCCGCTGCCGGGATAGGTGATGATCTCCATCTCATAGCCGTAGGCGCCGTCCTTCGACGCCATGATCGCGAACGGCACGAAGCCGGCGCAGTTGACGGCGAGGGGGTTGGAGCCGGTATTGAAGCCGGCGACGTGCAGCCGGCCGGCGCGCATCGCCTCGATCTGCGCGGCGTTGGACTGCACCGGGAAGAACTGCACCTTGCGCCCGGTCACCGTCTCCATGTGCTCAAGGAACCCCTCCCACACCTTGGCATAGACGGACGGGTCCTCCACCGGCGTGTAGGCAAAGATCAGCGGGTTGGGATCGATGAGTTGCGACGGATCGGTGGGCGTGTCGGCGACCATATCGCCGTTGGCGTCGGTGTAGCGGGGGTCCATCGCCAGCGCCGGGGCGGCGAGCATCCCCAGCACGAGAAGGGCGCCGAGCAGGCGGATCGTCATCTCAATCTCCTGTACCGCGTTGCCATGTCTGGAAGGTCGAGCGGGCAGCCGAGCAAGCGCCAGCCGCCAGCCGTCATCGGATCCGCTTCGCACCCGATGCCGCGGCGCCGGCGCCTTTGGCGACCCCGTGCCCGTAACTAATCATCGGAAGATTTCATCCCGATGACGGTTTCACGACAGTTTCACGATAACCGCGGCGCGCGGCCTTCGCGGCCAGACCCGCCGAAGGCTGACCCCGCTCTGCCGAGATTGACAGGCGTGGCCCGCCGCCGCCAAGATTTCGCCGCGCTCCGCCAACCGGGCCCACCGCCGAGGCCGCGCCGCCTCACCTGCCGACCGCGGGTCTTGCCGATGTCCCTGACGCGCCGGCGTCTCGTCGCCGCCTCCGCCGCCAGCTTCGCCAGTGCCCTGCTGGCGCCGTCATCCCTTTCGGCGCAGCGCGTCGAGGCGCCGCCCGCCGTTCGTACCACCGCGCCGACGCTGCCGATCATCGCCGGTGCCGTCGGCGGCACCTACCTCAGGGCAGCCGCCGATCTGGCGCGGGTGCTGAACCGGCCGGAGGAGCTGCGCATCCTTCCCTTCGCCGGCGCCGGCTCGGTGCAGAATGTCACCGATCTGCTTTATCTGCCCGGCATCGACGTGACCTTCGTGCAGGCGGACGCCCTCGCCGCCATCCGCGATGAGCGCCTCTATCCCAATCTCGACAAGCGCATCCGCTTCATCAGCAAGCTGTTCAACGAGGAGATCCACGTTCTCGCCGGCAACACCATCTCGCAGCTCGCCGACCTCGCCGGGCGGCGGGTCAATTTCGATGTCGGCGGCAGCGGCAGCGCGGTCACCGCCACCGCCCTATTCTCATCCCTCGGCATCCCGGTGCAGGCGACGCTGTTCGATCAGGCGACGGCACTGCAGCGGCTGCGCGCCGGCGACATCGCCGCCCTCGTCTACGTCGCCGGCAAGCCGGTCGATCTGCTGCGGCAGCTTCCCGCCGGCAGCGGACTGCGGCTGATCCCGGTGCCGCGCACCGCCGACCTGCTCGCCAGCTACCTGCCGGCGCAGTTCGACGGCGCCGATTATCCGCAGCTGACCGACGGCGGCCCGCCGCTGCCGACGCTGGCGGTGGGCGCGGCGATGATCGTCTACAACTGGCCCGCCGATACCGACCGCTATCGGCGCGTCGCCCGCTTCATCGACAGCTTCCTGGCGCGCTTCGACGACCTGTTGCAGCCGCCCGCCCATCCGAAATGGCAGGAGGTGACGCTGTCGGCGGCGCTGCCGGGCTGGACCCGCCATGCCGCGGCGGAAAGCTGGCTGAGCGGCGGCGGCCGGCCCCGCTGAGCGGCGCCGGTCAACAGTCGGTCAGCGCTGTTCGTCGAGGGCTTCCCGCGCCGCCGGATCGCCCCCCGCCGCCGCCCGCCGCAGGTGGTCGATCAGCCGCTGGTGGCGCGCTTCGGCGCTCGCCTCGCCCAGCTCGGCGGCCCGCCGGTACCAGGCCAGCGCCTCCCCGGAATTGGCGCGGGCGCCGCGGATGCCGGCTTCCTTCAGCGCGATCGGATCAAAGCTGGCGGCGAGCGCCATCGCCCCGGCGGCGCTGCCCTGCTCGGCGGCGACGCGGAAAAAGGACTGCGCCGCGGCGACATCGGCGTGACGCAGCAGGGCCTCGCCGCGCGCCAGCAGGACGGCGGGGTTCACGGTAGCGGGGGCCGCTGCCGGTGGTGATGCCGGTGGTGATGCCAGTGGTGATGCCGGTGGTGATGCCGGTGGTGGCGCCGGTGGTGGCGCCGGTGGTGGCGCCGGCGGCGCTGCGGGTGGCGGAGCGGCTGGCGAAGCGGTCGGTGCCGCTGGCGCCGCCGTCTCCCCAGGGTCC
>JALOTH010000024.1 GCA_025458035.1 Rhodospirillales bacterium | reverse complement strand
GTCGACTTGCCGGCGCCGTTGGGGCCAATGAGGGCGACCCGCTCGCCTTCGTCGACGCTGAAATCGATCCCGTCGAGGGCGCGCACGCCGCCGAACGCCTTTTTCAGCCCGCGCACGATCAGCGCGCTCATCGCCGGCCGCTCCCGACATCGCCGGCGAGGCGCCGCTGCACGCCGCCGACGATGCCCTCGGGGAAGGCGACGACGACGGTCGCGATCAGGCAGCCCATCACCAGGCGCCAGGAGTCGGCGTAGCTGGTGAGCAGGATGTGCAGCAGCTTATAGACGGCGGCGCCGACGACCGGCCCGGTCAGGGTGTTGATGCCGCCGATCAGCACCATCACCAGACCTTCGACGGACAGCGGGATGGCCAGCGTGTCGGGGAACACCGAGCCCTTGAAGACGGCATGCAGGCTGCCGGCGAGACCGGCCAGCCCGCCGGCAACGGTGAAGGCGATGAAGCGCAGCCGCTGCGGGCTCAAGCCCACCGCCTCGGCGCGCACCGGGTGGTCGCGGCAGCCGCGAAGGGCGAGGCCGAAGGGCGAAAAAACGAGGTGGCGGAGCCCGGCAAAGACGATCGCGGCGATCGCCAGCGTCATCCCGTAAAAGGCACTGGCGGACGACAGCCAGGCCGGCGGCCAGACGCCGAGGATGCCGTTGTCGCCGCCGGTGACATCGTACCACTGGAAGGCGATCGACCAGACGATCTGCGCAAAGGCGAGGGTCAGCATGGCCAGGTAGACGCCGCTGAGGCGCAGGCAGACGGCGGCGCAGGCGGCGGCCGCGAGCACGCCGGCGAGGATGCCGGCGGCGACGGCGCCGGCAAACGGCAGGCCAAGGCGGGTGATCATCAGCGCCGCGCCGTAGGCGCCAACGCCGAAGTAGGCGGCATGGCCGAAGGAGATGAGGCCGGCGGGGCCGAGCAGCAGGTTGAGGCTGGCGGCGAAGATGGCGAAGATCAGCACCTCCGTCAGCACCGCGAGGCTGTAGTCGCCGACGACCAGCGGCATTGCCGCGAAGACGGCCACGATGAGGGCGGCGGCGGCGCGGCCGCGCGGTCCCGCCGGCACCAGCATCGGCGCCGCCGCCGCGCCCGCCGGCCGGCCGCCGGCTTGCGGGCGCCCGAGCAGGCCGTGCGGGCGAACGGCAAGGACGAACGCCATCACCAGAAACGCCAGGACGAGGCTGATCTGCGGGAAGATGGCGATGCCGAAGGCGTTAAGGACGCCGATGAGAACGGCGGCGAGGTAGGCGCCGGAAACGCTGCCGAGACCGCCAACGACGACGACGACGAACGCCTCGACGATCACCTGCAGATCCATCGAGGCGTGCACCGGCACCCGCGGCACCTGCAAGGCGCCGCCAAGGCCGGCGAGCAGCGCGCCGAGGGCGAACACGGAGGTGAACAGCCAGCGCTGATGCACGCCGAGGGCGGCGACCATCTCCCGGTCGTCGGTTGCCGCCCGCACCAGAATTCCCCAGCGGGTGCGCTTGAACAGTAGCGTCAGCAGGACCAGCACGGCGAGACCGAGGGCGATGAGCAGCAGGTCGTATTCCGGAAAGCGCTGACCGAGGATGGTCACCGATCCGTCGAAGCCGGGGGCGCGCGGTCCCAGCCGGTCCTCCGGGCCCCAGGTGAGCACGACGAGATCCTGGACGATGAGGACGACGGCGAACGTCGCCAACAGCTGAAACAGCTCGGGCGCCCGGTAGATGCGCCGCAGCAGCGTCATCTCGACGAGGATGCCGAACGCCATCACCGCCAGCGCCGCGACGGCGACGCCGCCCCAGAAGCCGAGCGGTCCGGTGCCGAAGGCGCGCACGGCGCTCCAGGCGAGGTAGGCGCCCAGCATGTAGAGGGAGCCGTGGGCAAAATTGACGATCCGCGTCACCCCGAAGATGATGGACAGGCCGGAGGCGACGAGGAACAGGTCGGAGGCGCTGGCCAGCCCCGCCAGGAACTGGACGACGACGAAGGCGAGAGGCTCGGACATCGGCCGCCGGCGGGCCGCCCCGGTCTGGCGTGACCTACTCGGCGGGCCGCAGCTTGCGCACCTCCTCCGCCGGCGGCAGGAAGCGGGCGCCGTCGGCGTAGACCCAGTCCACCATGATCCCCTTGCCGTCCTTGACGTCGGTGCGGCCGACGAAGGCGCCCATCGTCGACTGATGATCTTCGGGGCGGTAGACGATCGGGCCGAATGGGGTATCGACGCCGACGCCCCGCGCCGCCGCGATCAGCCGCTCCGTTTCCGTGCCGCCGGCGCGCGCCAGGATCGCGGCGACACTCTTCATCGCCGCATAGCCGACGACGGAGCCGAGACGGGGATGATCGCCGACCCGCGCCCGGTAGGCGGCGAGGAAGGCGTTGTGTTCCGGGGTGTCGATGGCATACCAGGGATAGCCGGTGACCAGCCAGCCGCGGGGCGCTTCGGCGCCCAGGGGTTCGAGATATTCGGGCTCGCCGGTAAGCAGGCTGATCACCTCGCGGTCCTTGAACAGGCCGCGCGCCTCGCCCTCGCGCACGAACACCGACAGGTCCTGGGCGAAGGTGGCGTTGAAGATGGCTTGCGGGCCGGCGTTGAGCAGCGCCTGCACCGTCGGCCCGCCGTCCAGCTTGAACAGCGGCGGCCACTGCTCCTCGACCCACGCCAGGTCGCCGCGGCGCGCCGCCATCGCCGCCTTGAACGCGGCCACCGCCGAGCGGCCGTATTCGTAGTTGGGGGCGATGCTCGCCCAGCGCTGCGGCGCCAGTTTCGCCGCCGCGTCCGCCAGCATGTTCGCCTGCATCGACGTCGACGGCCGCAGGCGGAAGGTATAGCGGTTGCCCTTTTCCCAGATCAGCGCATCGGACAGCGGCTCGGCGGCGAGGAACAGGACCCCCTTCTGCCGGGCGAAGTCGCTGACGGCGAGGCCGACGTTGGACAGGAAGGTGCCCATCAGCAGGGTGACGCGCTCGCCGGTCACCAGCTCGTTGGCGGCGGTGATGGCGTCCGCCGGCTTGCCGCCGTCGTCGCGGGAAATCACCTCGATCGGGCGGCCGAGGACGCCGCCGGCGGCGTTGATCTCGTCCAGCGCCAGTTGCCAGCCGTGCCGGTAGGGGAAGGTGAAGGCGGTGACGCCGCCGGAATAGCTGTTGATCTCGCCGACGCGGATGGGCGGCGCGGCGTGCGCCCGGCGGGCGAGCGGGGCCAGCGCGGCCATCGCACCGGCGGCGATGAGAAAGTGTCGGCGGTCGAGCATCGCAAGTCCTCCCTCGGCGCCCTTCGGGGCTTTACGGGCCGTACCATACCGCCGCCGCGCCGCCGTGTGCACCTGCGAATTCGTCCGGCCCGGCTCGCCCGTCAGTCGAGCTGGATGGTGAGGGTTTTCAGATAGGCACTCTCCGGCAAATGCAAATGTTGCGGATGATCGGCGCCGGCGCCGGCCTCCCGCAGGAGGCGCCCGCCGCGGCCGGCGGCGGTGATGCCGCGCACCACCTCGTCGCGGAAGGCGGCGGCGTCGACGGGATGGGAGCAGGAGGCAATGAACAGCGCGCCGCCGGGTTCGACGAGGGCGGCCGCCAGCCGCGCCAGCTTGCGGTAGCCGCGCCGGCCGCTGCCCAGATCCTTCTTCGCCTTGACGAAGGCGGGCGGGTCGGCGATGACGAGGCGGAAGCGCTCGCCCGCCGCCGCCAGCCGTTCCAGCTCGGCAAACGCCTCGCCGCGGTAGAGCCGTCCGCGCCCGGCGACGCCGTTGGCGGCGAGCGCCCGTTCGGCGAGGGCGAGGGCGGTCTCGGAGCTGTCGATGCCAAGCCCGGCCACGGCTCCGCGCGTCAGCGCCCGCACCAGGAAGCCGCCGGAATGGCAGAATACGTCGAGCACCGCGCCGCCGGCGGCGAGATCGGCGACGGCGAGGCGGTTCGGCCGCTGGTCGAAGAACCACCCGGTTTTTTGTCCTTTCAGCGGATCGGCGAAGAACGTCAGGCCGTCCTCCTCGACGGCGACGAGGCCATCGCCGCCGAGATCGCCGCTGGCCACCGCCGCCGCCTGGGGCAAGCCTTCGAGGGCGCGCGCCGGCGCATCGTTGCGCAGGACGATGGCCCCCGGCTGCAGCAGGCCGGTGAGGGCGGCGAGCGCCTCGCTGGCCAGGGCATCGATGCCGGCGGTGTTGAACTGGCAGACGAGGACATCGCCGTAGCGGTCGCAGACGAGGCCGGGGATGGCGTCCGCCTCGGCGTGGACGAGCCGGTAATAGGGCGCCGCGAACAGCCGTTGGCGCAGCGCCAGCGCGGCGGCGAGACGCCGCTCGAACCAGTCGCGATCGATGACGGCGCGCGCGTCGCGGTCGAAGACGCGGACGGCGATCAGCGCGTGCGGGTGGAACGTGCCGACGCCGAGCGGCTTGCCGTCGACCCGGTGCAGGGTGACCAGGCTGCCGGGGCTGAGCGCCTTGGCCGCGGCGTCCATGCGCACCTCGTTGGAGAAGGCCCACGGATGGCCGTGGGCGACGCGCCGGTCATGGCCGGCGGTAAGGTAGATGGCGGGCAGCGGCGCGCGGGCGGGGGCATCGGTCATGGCGGCATTCATGCGCCGCCGTCCGGCACGGCGCAAGCGGCGGCCGTTAAGGTTGCGGAAAGCTCCGCCGCGTAGGGTGGGCGGCACTTTGACCGCAGTTTGACCGCGCAGGGGCCATCGATGCACAAATTCATGGGCACGTCGCTACTCGTTCTTTCTCTCGCCGCCGTTTCCGGCTGCGCTGCCGTGCACACGGCGATTTCAAAAAGCGACCTCGACGTTCAGAACAAGATGACCGATACGATTTTCCTCGACCCCGTTTCGCCCTCGCAGCGGAGCATCTATGTCCAGGTGCGGAATTCCTCCGACAAGCCCGATCTGGATTTGAACGCGCCCATCATCGGCGACCTCGAGGCCAAGGGCTTTACCGTCGTCAGCGATGTCGCCAAGGCCCACTACCTGCTTCAGGTCAACGTGCTGCAGGTGGGCAAGATGGACCCGTCGGCGGCGGAGCGCTTCTACCTCGCCGGCTACGGCAGTGCCATCGGCACCACCGCCGCCGGCGCCACCATCGGCGCGCTGGCCAGCAGCAGTTGGATGGGGGCCGGCATCGGCGGTCTCGTCGGCGCGGCGGTGGCGACGGTGGCGGACGCGGCGGTCAAGGACGTGACCTATTCGCTGATCACCGACGTGCAGGTCTCCGAGCGATCGAAGGTCGCCGTGCGCGAAACGACCAACCAGCGCCTGCAGCAGGGGCGCAGCGGCACCCGCGACGTCAGCGCCGAGGAGACGTCGGACTGGAAGCGCTATCAGACGCGGGTGATGAGTTCGGCGAACCAGGTCAATCTGTCGTTCGAGGATGCGCTGCCGCAGCTGAAGGCGGGAACCGCCCGCTCGATCGCCGGCATCTTCTGATCCCCCGCCCGCCGGTCGCCGCCGGGGGGTGACGGCGGGGGCGAAGGCGTGCTACCTCTGCCGGCCGGAGAGGAGCCGGCATGGGCGAGACGAGCGAAAGCCGCCGAACGGTGGTCATCACCGGTGCCAGCCGCGGCATCGGCCACGCCACGGCGGTCCTGTTTCTGGAGCGCGGCTGGCGCATCATCACCTGTTCGCGCGACGATGTGCCGCCGTCCTGCCGCCGCGACCGCAACTGGACGATGCACGTCCCCACCGACCTCGCCGACGCCGCCAGCCTCGATCAGTTCATTGCCGAGGTGAACGCGGGCCTCGGCACCGGTGCCTTGCATGCCCTGGTCAACAACGCCGGCCGCTCGCCGAAAACCCCCTACCGGGAGCGGCTGGGCTGTCTGAACGGCGACCTCGATGCCTGGCGCGACGTGTTCGCCTTGAACTTCTATGCGCCGCTGCGGCTCGTTCGCGGACTCGCCGGCGCCCTGCACCGGGGCCGCGGCGCCGTCGTCAACGTCACCTCCATCGCCGGCCACAAGGTGCACCCGTTCGCCGGTTCCGCCTACTCGATTTCCAAGGCGGCGCTGTCGGCGCTGACCCGCGAGCTGGCCCACGAGTGCGCCGCCCTCGACATCCGCGTCAACGCGGTGGCGCCCGGCGAGATCGAAACCGAGATGATCCAGCCGGAATACGAGGTGCTGATCCCGCGCATCCCGATGGAGCGCATGGGCAGCCCGCGCGATGTCGCCGCCGCCATCTTTTTCCTGTGCTCGGAGGACTCAGGCTACGTCACCGGCTCCGAGCTGTGGATCACCGGCGGCCAGCACCTGTACTGACGCCGCCGCCCTCAGGCCTCTTCGCCGTTCCCCTGCCAGCGGTAGGCGTGCTGCGGAAAGACGCCGAGGATCTTGACCTCGCGCGAGAAGAAATCGAGTTCCTCCAGCGCCAGCTTGACGTTGCGGTGGTCGGGATGGCCCTCCACCTCGGCATAGAACTGCGCCGCGTTGAAGCGGCCGCCGACCAGGTAGCTCTCCAGCTTGGTGATATTGACGGAATTGGTGGCAAAGCCGCCCAGCGCCTTGTACAGCGCCGCCGGCACGTTGCGCACGCGGAAGACGAAACTGGTCATCGTCGGTCCCGACTTCGGATGCGGAACCACCGCCTCCCGCGCCATGATCAGGAAGCGGGTGGTGTTGTGCTCGGCGTCCTCGATGTTGGCGCGCAGGGAGATGAGGCCGTGGATGGCTCCCGCCAGTTCCGAGGCGATCACCGCCTGTGAGATATCCTTTGCCGCGGCGATTTCGGCCGCCGCGCCGGCGGTATCGAGGCGAATGACGGGGATCAGCTTCAGTTCCGCGATCAGCCGGCGGCACTGGTTGAGGGCGTGGATATGGCTGTGGACATGCGTCAGGTCGTCGATCCGCGCCCCCGGCACGGCGAGCAGGTGGTGGTTCACCCGCTGGTAGTGCTCGCCGATGATGTGCAGGCCGGAGTTCGGCAGCAGGTGGTGGATGTCGGCGACGCGGCCGGCCACCGAGTTCTCGATCGGGATCATCGCCAGCGCGGCGCGACGGTCGTGGACGGCGGCGATGGTGTCTTCGAACGCGCGGCAGGGCAGCGTTTCCAGCTCCGGGCGCGCCGTCCGGCAGGCAAGGTCGGAGTAGGCGCCGGGGGCGCCCTGAAAGGCGATGGTGCGGGAGGGATCGCTCATGCTGTCATCACCATTGCGGCGGGCTTCCCGGTGGCGCGCGGGTCAGGGGGCGAGCAGGGCGCGCGCCCGTTCGAGGTCCTCCGCAGTATCGACACCGAGGGGGACGGTGTCGACCAGGGCGGCGTCGATGCGCATGCCGTTTTCCAGCGCGCGCAACTGTTCGAGCCGCTCGCGGCGTTCCAGGACGCCCGGCGGCAGGGCGACGAAGCGGGCGAGGGCGGCCCGCCGATAGGCGTAAAGGCCGATGTGATGGTAGGTCGGGCCGTCGCCCCAGGGGATCGGCGAGCGGCTGAAATACAGGCAGCGGCCGATGGCCAGCCCCGATGGAGCGGCCGCCGGCGCCACCGCCACCTTCACCACGTTTTCGTTCTGCCGTTCCGAGGCCGCGCCAATCGGCGCGATCAGGGTGGCGATGTCGACGTGCCCGTCGGCGAGCGGCGCCAGCGCCGCCCGCAACAGCCGCGGATCGAGGGTCGGCAGGTCGCCCTGCACGTTGACGACGATGTCGGCAGCGGCCTCAGGATCGGCGATGGCGAGCGCTTCGAAAATGCGGTCGGACCCCGAGGGATGGTCGGCGCGGGTCAGCACCGCCTCGCCGCCGGCCGCCATCACCGCCGCCGCGATTTCCGTCTCGGCGCAGGCGACGATCACCGGCCCCACCGCCGCCTCCATGGCGCGGCGCCAGACGTGGACGATCATCGGCGCGCCGTGAATGTCGGCGAGCGGCTTGCCGGGCAGGCGGGTGGAGGCCATGCGTGCGGGGATGACGACGACGCAGGCGGGTGCAGCGGCGGTACCGGTGGACCGGGAAGCGGTTAAGGTCATGGCGCCGGCTGATAGCACGCCGCCGCGAGGAAATGCCAGTTTCGCGTTCGCATCCGATTGAACGCATCCGCACAATCGTTCTAGAGTGCCCACCGGCTGTAGGGTTGCTGTGGGCTACGAAACGGGAACGAAAATGCATTTTTCTTTGCTCGAAAAACTCGGCGCGGCGGTGTTGATCTGCGCCTGGACGATCTATGGAGCGAATCAACTGAGCGGCATGCTGGTGAACGCGACGCCGCTGGAGCAACCGGCGATCGCCGTTGCCGCGGTGGAGCGGGCGGCGCCGGCCGAGGCCGCGTCGGCGGGCGCGGAGGTCGATTTCGATACCCTGCTGGCGCAGGCCGATCCGGCGAAGGGCGAAAAGGTTTTCGGCAAGTGCAAGGCTTGCCACGGCGTCGAGGAGGGTGGCGCCAACAAGGTCGGCCCCAACCTGTGGGGCGTCGTCGGCGGACCGAAGGCGCACATGAAGGATTTCACCTATTCGGCGACGCTGGCGGACATGGGCGCGAAGGGCGGCAAGTGGGGCTATGAGGAGCTCAACCAGTTCCTGATCAGCCCGAAGGACTACGTCGCCGGCACCAAGATGAGCTTTGCCGGCCTGAAAAGCGCCGAGGACCGGGCCAACGTCATCGCCTTCATGCGCGCCAACACGCCCAATCCGCCCCCCTTGCCATGAGCGATATCGAGCGGTTCGTCGCGCTCGCGGAGACCATGGCGGACGCCGTCCGCCCCCGCCTCGCCGCCCGCTTCCGCGACGACATCGCCTTCGATATCAAGGATGACTCCAGTCCGGTCACGATCGCCGACCGCGAGGCGGAGCACACCATCCGCACGATGATCGCCGCCGCCTGCCCCGACCATGGCGTGCTCGGCGAGGAGGAGGGCGGCGATCGGCTCGGCGCCACCTGGGTCTGGGTCATCGACCCCATCGACGGCACCAAGTCGTTCGTGTCCGGCAAGCCGCTGTTCGGCACCCTGATCGCCCTGCTGCGCGAGGGCCGGCCGGTGCTCGGCATCATCGAGATGCCGGCGCTGGCGGAGCGGTTCGTCGGCGCCGAAGGCCGGGCGACGACGTGGAACGGCCAGCCGGTGCGGGTGCGCCCCTGTCCGCAGTTGGCGCGGGGCTGGCTTTACGCGACGTCGCCGCAGATGTTCGCGGGCGCCAATGCGGCGGCGTTCGAGCGGCTGCGGGCGGCGTGCTACACCGCCGTTTACGGCGCCGATCTCTATGCCTACGGCCTGATCGCGCGGGGCCGGGTCGATCTGGTGTGCGAGGGCTCGCTCAAACCCTATGACTACTGCGCGGCGGTGCCGATTATCGAAGGCGCCGGCGGCATCGCCACCGACTGGCAGGGCAGGCCGCTTGGCCTCGACGGCGACGGCCGCGTCCTCGCCGCCGGCGACAGGAGCGCCCATGCCGCCGCCCTCGCCGTTCTTGCCGGCTGATCGCGGCGGACCGGCTTTGCCGATGCAACGCATCGCCCGCTGGCTCGCCCTCGTTGTTGCCGTCGTTCTCGGCGCGCCGGACGCTGGCATCGCCGAGACACCGAAGCCGCCACCGGGGCTGCGCACCTCGCACGCCATCGCGATGTTCGGCGAGCCCCGCTATCCCGCCAATTTCAAGCACTTTTCCTACGTCAATCCGAACGCGCCGCAAGGCGGCCAGATCCGCCTCGGCAGCGCCGGCACCTTCGACAGCTTCAACCCCTACATCATCAAGGGCAACGCCGCCGCCGGCATCGACGCCGAGACGCTGACGGTGGCGAGCGCGGACGAGCCGTTCACCCGCTACGGCCTGATCGCCGAGACGATCACCTGGCCCGAGGACCGGTCGTGGGTGGAGTTCACGCTGCGCCGGGAGGCGCGCTGGCATGACGGCCGGCCGATCACCGTCGACGATGTCATTTTTTCCTTTGAGACGCTGAAAACGAAGGGGGCGCCGGAATATCGCTTCTACTACCGGCCGATCGAAAAGGCGGAGCAGACGGGCGAGCGGTCCGTCCGCTTTCGCTTCAATCAGGCGGGCAACCGCGAGCTGCCGCTGATTGCCGGCGAGATTCCGGTGCTCGCCAAGCACTACTGGGAAACGCGCGACTTCGAGCGGACGACGCTGGAACCGCCGCTGGGCAGCGGCCCCTACCGCATCGCCGCGTTCGAGGCGGGGCGCCATGTCGTCGTCGAGCGGGTCGCCGACTACTGGGGGCGCGACCTCGCCGTCAACCGCGGCATCAACAACTTCGATCGCATTCGCACCGATTACTTTCGCGACGAGACGGTGCTGCGCCAGGCATTGAAGGCCGGCGTCCTTGATTTCCGCGTCGAGAACCAGGCCAAGGCCTGGGCGCTCGATTACGACACGCCGGCGGTGCGCGACGGCTGGCTGATCAGGAAGGCGTTTCCCCACAACCGTCCGGCGGGAATGCAGGCGTTCGTCTTCAACACCCGCCGGCCGGTGTTCGCCGACCGGCAGGTGCGGGAGGCGCTGAACTACGCCTTCGACTTCGAGTGGACCAACCGGATCCTGTTTTTCGACCAGTACACGCGCAGCGAAAGCTACTTCGCCAATTCCGAGCTGGCTTCGCGCGGCCTGCCCGAGGGCGGCGAGCGCGAGCTGCTGCTGCGCCATCGCCACCAGTTGCCGGCGGACCTGTTCGATGCGCCGTTCCGGGTGCCGGTGACCGACGGCTCCGGCTGGCCGCGGCAGAACCTGGAGACGGCACTGAAGCTTCTCGAAGGCGCCGGCTGGGTGGTGCGCGACCTGCGCCTCGTCAACGCGGCGACCGGCGAGCCGATGGCGTTCGAGATTCTGATCGTGCAGCCGACGTTCGAGCGGGTAATGCTGCCGTTCATGCACAACCTGCGCCGCCTCGGCATCGACGTGCGCCTGCGCCTCGTCGACGAATCCCAGTATATCAACCGCATCCGCGCCTTCGATTTCGACATGATGGTGTTCGGCTGGGGGCAATCGGAGTCCCCCGGCAACGAACAGCGCAACTTCTGGACGACGGCCGCCGCCGACAGCCCCGGCTCGCGCAACCTCGCCGGCATTCGCGATCCGGTGGTCGATGAGCTGGTGGAGGCGGTGATCACCGCCCCCGATCGCGACGCGCTGATCCATCGCACCCGCGCCCTCGACCGGGTGCTGCTGTGGGGCTTTTATGTCATTCCCAACTGGCACGTGAACAACGACCGGGTGCTGTACTGGGACAAGTTCGGCTACCCCGAACCGGAGGAGCCGATCGGCGCGCGGCTGGCGACGTGGTGGGTCGACGCGGCGAAGGCGGCGCGTCTGGAAAGCCGCACCGCCGCGGCCGCCAACTCCGGCACGGCGCCGGGGGTGGCCGAGGCGCCGCGTGCCGGGCCGACGCCGTGGCTGCTGGCGGTCGCCCTGGGTTCCCTGGCGGTGCTGGCGTTCCTGGCGCGGGCCCGCCGCCGCGCCCGCCGCCGTTAGGGGCGCCGCCGATGCTCGCCTACATCATCCGCCGCCTGCTGCTGATCATCCCGACGCTGCTGGCGATCATGGTCATCAACTTCGCCATCATCCAGACGGCGCCGGGCGGCCCGATCGAGCAGATCATCGCCAACCTGACCGGCGAGGGGGCGGCGGCGACGGAGCGCATCGCCCGCGGCGCCGGCGGCGAGGTGCGCAGCGGCGACGGCGGCGGCCTCGGGGCGGCGGCGCAGAGCCAGTACCGCGGGGCGCAGGGCCTCGATCCCGAATTCATCGCCCAGCTGGAAAAGCAGTTCGGGTTCGATAAGCCGCTGTGGCAGCGGTTCATCGACATGATGGGCAACTACATCGTCTTCGACTTCGGCGAGAGCTACTTCCGCAACCGCTCGGTCGTCGATCTCGTCCTCGAAAAGATGCCCGTGTCGATCTCGCTCGGGCTGTGGACGACGCTGCTCGTCTATCTCATCTCCATCCCCCTCGGCATCGCCAAGGCGGTGCGCGACGGCTCCGGCTTCGACGTCTGGACCTCCGTGCTCGTCGTCATCGGCAACGCCGTGCCCGCCTTCCTGTTCGCCGTGCTGCTGCTCGTCGTTTTCGCCGGCGGCAGCTATGTGCAGTGGTTCCCGCTGCGCGGCCTCGTCTCCGACAACTGGGCGGCGCTGCCCTGGCCCGAACGCATCCTCGATTACTTCTGGCACCTGGCGCTGCCGGTCACGGCGATGGTCATCGGCGGCTTTGCGACGCTGACGATGCTGACCAAGAACTCGTTCTTGGATCAGATCCACCAGCAGTACGTGCTGACCGCCCGCGCCAAGGGCTTGAGCGAGCGGCGCGTCCTTTACGGCCACGTGTTTCGCAACGCCATGCTGATCGTCATCGCCGGCTTTCCGTCGGCCTTCGTCGGCATCCTGTTCACCGGCACCGTGTTCATCGAGATCATCTTCTCCCTCGACGGCCTCGGCCTGCTCGGCTTCGAGGCGGCCTTCGCGCGGGACTATCCGCTGATGTTCGGCACGCTTTATTTCTTCTCGCTGGTCGGGCTGGTCCTCAACTTGGTCGGCGATATCATGTACACCGTCGTCGATCCGCGCATCGACTTCGAAAGCCGGCAGGTGTGAGATGAGCAGCGCGCCGCCTCGCATCCTCGGCATCGCCATCTCGCCGCTGACGGCGCGGCGGCTGGCCAACTTCCGCGCCAACCGCCGCGGCTGGATTTCGCTGTGGGTGTTCGCCGTGCTGTTCGGGCTCAGCCTGTTCGCCGAGTTCCTCGCCAACGACCGCCCGTCCGTCGTCTTCCATGACGGCGCCTTTTACTTCCCCGTATTCAACACCTACCCCGAAACCACCTTCGGCGGCACCCTGCCCACCGCCACCGACTACTCCGACCCGGCGGTGCGCGCGCTGATCGACGCGGGCGGCTGGATGCTGATGCCGCCGATCCCGTTCCGCTATGACACCGTCGCCTGGAACCTGCCGATCCCGGCGCCGTCGCCGCCCGACGGCGTGCACTGGCTCGGCACCGACGATCAGGCGCGCGACGTGCTCGCCCGCGTCATCTACGGCTTTCGCCTGTCGGTGATCTTCGGCTTCACCCTGACCGTCATTTCCGCCGTCGTCGGCGTCGCCGCCGGCGCCGTGCAGGGCTATTTCGGCGGAATTGTCGACCTGCTGTTCCAGCGGTTCATCGAGGTCTGGTCGTCGATCCCCACCCTGTACGTGCTGATCATCCTGGCCTCCGTCGTCGAGCCCAGCTTCTGGTGGCTGCTCGGCATTCTCCTCCTCTTTCAGTGGATGGGCTTCGTCGGCGTCGTCCGCGCCGAGTTCCTGCGCGCCCGCAACTTCGATTACGTGCGCGCCGCCCGCGCCCTCGGCGCCTCCGATCCGCTGATCA
This sequence comes from Rhodospirillales bacterium, assembly GCA_025458035.1. Lineage (GTDB taxonomy): Bacteria > Pseudomonadota > Alphaproteobacteria > Rhodospirillales > Defluviicoccaceae > Defluviicoccus. Next base: position 12,228 of record JALOTH010000024.1, on the reverse strand, counting down.
TGTTCCGCCACGTGCTGCCCAACGCCATGGTGGCGACGATCACCTTCCTGCCGTTCATCCTCGCCGGCTCGGTGACGGCGCTCACCGGCCTCGACTTCCTCGGCATCGGCCTGCCGCCCGGCTCGCCGTCCCTGGGCGAGCTGCTGGCGCAGGGCAAGGCCAACCTGCAGGCGCCGTGGCTCGGCCTCACCGGCTTTTTCGTCATCGCCATCATGCTGTCGCTGCTGATCTTCATCGGCGAGGCGGTGCGCGACGCCTTCGATCCGCGCAAGACCTTCGCCGGCGAGCCGATCGCCCCCGGCCTGCCGGGCGCACCGTCGGCGAAGAAGGCCTGAGATGGCTGCCGCGGGACGAGAGGAACCGTTGCTGGAGGTCGAGGACCTCGCCGTCACCTTCGGCCGCGGCGCGCGGGCGGTCGAAGCGGTGCGCGGCGTGTCCTTCTCCATCGCCAAGGGCGAGACGGTGGCGCTGGTCGGCGAGAGCGGCTCCGGCAAGTCGGTCACCGCGCTGTCGATGATGCGCCTGCTGCCCTATCCGCACGCCTGGCACCCCAGGGGCGCCATCCGCTTCGCCGGCCGCGACGTGCTGCGCCTTGGCGAGGCGGCGATGCGCGAGTTGCGCGGCGACCGCATGGCGATGATCTTCCAGGAGCCGCTGACCTCGCTCAACCCGCTGCATTCCATCGAAAAGCAGATCGCCGAGGTGCTGGGGCTGCACCGCCGGCTGTCGCGCGCCGCCGCCCGCGCCCGTGTCATCGAACTGCTGCATCTCGTTGGCCTCGGCGAGGCGGAGCGCCGGCTCGCCGCCCTGCCGCACGAGTTTTCCGGCGGCCAGCAGCAGCGGGTGATGATCGCCATGGCGCTCGCCAACGATCCCGACCTGCTCATCGCCGATGAACCGACGACCGCCCTCGACGTCACCATCCAGGCGCAGATCCTGAAGCTGCTGAAGGACTTGCAGGCGCGCCTCGGCATGGCGCTGCTGCTGATTACCCACGATCTCAACATCGTGCGCAAGGTGGCCGAGCGCGTCTGTGTGATGAGGAGCGGCGAGATCGTCGAGCAGGGGCGGGTGGCCGGCGTGTTCAAGCTGCCGCAGCATCCCTACACCCGCCAGCTGCTGGCGGCGGAGCCGAAGGGCCGCGCCGAGGCGGCGGCGGCGGACGCGCCGGAGCTGGTGGCGGCGGACGATGTCAAGGTCTGGTTTCCCATCAAGCGCGGCGTCTTCCGCCGCACCGCGGGCCATGTCAAGGCGGTGGACGGCATTTCGCTGACCCTGCGCCGCGGTCACACCCTCGGCGTCGTCGGCGAAAGCGGCTCCGGCAAGAGCACGCTGGGGCGGGCGCTGCTGCGGCTGACGGCGTCGCGCGGCGCCATCCGCTTCGACGGGCAGGAGGTGCAGGGGCTCGGCTGGTCGCAGCTGCGGCCGTTGCGCCGGCGCATGCAGATCGTTTTTCAGGACCCCTTCGGCAGCCTGAGCCCGCGCCTGTCGGTGGGCGAGATCGTCGGCGAGGGGCTCGGCATCCACGGCATCGGCGGCACCGCTGCCGAGCGGCGGGCGCTGATCGCGCGCACGCTGGAGGAAGTGGGTCTCGATCCGACGACGCAGGACCGCTATCCCCATGAGTTCTCGGGCGGCCAGCGTCAGCGCATCGCCATCGCCCGGGCGCTGATCCTCAAGCCCGACCTGATCGTGCTGGACGAGCCGACGAGCGCCCTCGACGTGTCGGTGCAGGCACAGATCGTCGACCTGCTGCGGGACTTGCAGCGCGCGCACCGCCTTACGTACATCTTCATCAGTCACGACCTGCGGGTGGTGCGGGCGCTGGCGCATCAGATCCTGGTGATGAAGGACGGCCGCATGGTGGAGCATGGACCGGCGGCGGCGATCTTCGCGACACCCCAGGACGCCTACACCCGGGCGCTGATCGCGGCGGCGTTCGACCTGGAGACCGCGTCGGTGCCGCTGGCAGAGCCGGCGGCACCCGCCATTCCGTAAAGCGGCTTGCGCCGGTACCGTGGGGGACGGCGCCGGCGAAGGGGGTGAGCATGCGCATCGAAGACTTAGCGGCCCTTCCCGACACCGATTTGCGGGCGGCCCTCGCCGACTGGAAGCGCTGGCGAAACCACGTCCGCCACGCGCCGGTGATGCGCCTGCGGCGGGAGCGCTGCGAGCAGGCGGACGCGTTCATCGCCGCCATCGAGCGGGAGCTCAGCTTGCGCTCGCCGGAGGGACGCTACCAGCACCTGCAACGGGCGATAGCCGCCGTGCGTGAGCTGGAAGGGGAGGCGACGGTATCGCTGTCCGCCTATCGTGCGGCGCGCCGGCAACTCGATACCATCAGCCAGCGCGTGCAGCGCTGACCGCGGCGCCAGCGGCGAGCGCCACCGGCAACGGCGTCAACGCGTCGTCAGCGTCATCAGGATGTCGGCGTACCAGGCGCAGTTGAGGCCAAGCGCTTCGTCGAGCTTCAGGTCGCGCGTGCCGACGTCGAGCCGGGCGGAGTGGACGCCCAGCAGCAGCCACGGCAACGCGCCGAGGGAGCGGGTGATGGCCGGCTTGTGCACCCGCATGGCGACGGGTGCGCCGCTGGTGCCGCGGTGGGTGCGCGCATCGGTGAGAAAATAGCCCTCGCCCTGGAAGCGAAAGCCGAAGGAGGACGCGATCACCGCTTGCCGGACCACCGGCAGGTGGTGAAGCCGGTCATAGAAGCCCAGCGGAAAGCCGACGATCAGCAGCGACGAGCCGACCTCCGGCAGCAGCGCCGGATCAACCAGGTGCTCGGGGGTGAAGGCGGCATAGACGGCCGTGGCGGGTAGCGCCGAGACATCGATCTCGATGACCGCCACGTCGATCTCCCCGGAGGAATCCTCGCCCTGGCGCCACACCGCCCGACCGTTGCGGTACAACGGGATCAGGAAGTCCGCGGCCTCCGCCAGATTGTCGGCGTTGGTGTGCAGTTCGATGGAAAGCGAGGTGGGAACATGCCCGGTCGGCTCGTCGATGACGACATGCCGGCTGGTGGCCAGGAACAACCGGTCGTCGCGCCGGAAAAAGAACCCGGTGGCGTTGGTCAATCGCCGCTCATCCTCGAACGTGATGATCGGCGTCGCGGCCAGCAACAGCGGTTCGATCATGCCACGTCCTTCGCCGCGCTCCGTCGGCCCTGTCTCGCCCACTCCGCCGCGGACGATGACCGGATACGGCGCGGCACGCAATGCGCTTGAGCGTGCCGGCGATGACCGCTAGTTAAAGGAAGCCATCGCCGGGAGGCCGCTTGCTCACCGCATTCGTCAAGGGATTTCGGCAACTGGCCGATCCTCGTGTGCGCAAGATCATCTGGATCAGCGCCGGTCTCGCCATCGCCGTCTTCATCGCGCTGTGGGGCGTTGTCGGCTTCCTGCTGACGCAAACGGCGATTTTTACCATCGGCTGGCTGGACACCGCCGTCGACGTGCTCGGCGGCTTGGCCACCCTGGTCATCACCTGGGTGCTGTTTCCAGCGGTGTTGAGCGGGGTCGTCGGGCTGTTCCTCGATCAGGTGGTAGCGGCGGTCGAAGCCCGCCACTACCCTTCGTGGCCGCCTCCCCGCCAGCAACCGATTCGCGAGGTCATCGCCGCGACCCTGCGGCTGCTGGCGGTGCTGATCGTTCTGAACATCGCGATACTCGTATTCCTGGTAATCCCGCCGGTCTTTCCGTTCGTCTTTTATGCCGTCAACGGCTATCTGCTCGGCCGCGAATACTTCGAGACGGTGGCGCTGCGGCGCGTTGATTTCGCCACCGCGCGCGCGATTTGGCGCCGTCACCGGCTCCCCCTCGTCACCGCCGGCATCCTCATCGCCATCCTGCTGACCATTCCCGTGCTCAATGTCGTGGTGCCGGTGGTGGGGACGGCGGCGATGGTACATTTGTGGGCGCGGTTGCAAACCACAAGCTTGACCCAATCGCGTTCCTCGGGGTAACCGAACGGATGAGATCCTTGCGCGAGGGGAAAACAGCAATGTTCCGCAGCAAAAAGGGTTCGAACCCGAGCTCAGAGCCAGCCGCCGAAACGGCCGCCGCCGTCGAGGCCGTACTGCCGCAGCCCGAAGTCGCGAAGCCCGAACCGCGGCGCAACGTTCCCTTTCCGGCGGCGCGCCCCCTGCCGCATACGGCGTTCCCCATGGACATCTCGCGGCGCTCCAGCGAACTGGCACAGATCGCCGGACGCGGCGGCGACGCCGCCCAGGCGGCGAGCGGCCGTGACAAGAGCCTGGCGATTGGCCGCGACGTCGACATGCGCGGCGAGGTCTCGGTCTGCGATCGGCTGATCGTCGATGGCTCGGCGCACTTGACCGTCTCCGGCGCGAGACTGCTGCAGATCGGCGCCTCCGGCCTGTTTACGGGGGGCGCCGACGTCGCTGAAGCGGACATCGCCGGCCGCTTCGACGGGGACCTGACGGTCCGCGAGCGGCTGACCATCCGCGCCTCCGGACAGGTGCGGGGCCGCGTCCGCTACGGCCAGATCGTCATCGAGGCCGGCGGCGAATTGACCGGCGATGTGGCGGCGGTGGATCAGGGTGGCGCATCGGCGGTGGTGGATGGCGCCGCGGGCGGTGCGGCATCCCCGGTGACGCCGTTCGCCGATATGAAACTGGCGGCACCGGCAGACTGATGGCTGCCCGACAACGAAGGGGCCACGGCGGCCAGCGCATTGCGGCGGCGGCGGTGGCGGTTTCGCTGGTGGCGGCGTGCGCGTCCCCCGGCGATCGCGAGGTGCTGCACGGGCCGCCGGCCGGCGGCTGGGATCAGCCGCGCATCCAGCTGACCGGCCTCGGCCCGGCGCAGCTCGACGCGCTGCTGGGGCCGCCGCAGTTCAAGCGCAAGGACGGTCCGGCCCGGCTGATGCAGTACCGCAACGATGCCTGTGTGCTCGATGTGTTCGTTTACGAGAACACCGCCACCGGCGAGTCCCGCGTCGAGCACGTGCAAGCGCGCGATCACGGACTGCGGGGGATGCCGGAAACCACCTGCCTCGCCGCGCTGCTGCGCAGCCGGAAGCCGTCTCGGGCCAGCTAGCGGCCGGCCGGCGGCGGGTCGCCGGTTTTCGCGCTGAAACGGCAGAGGTCGCGGACGACGCACCGCCCACATGCCGGCTTGCGCGCTTTGCACACATGACGCCCATGCAGGATCAGCCAGTGGTGGGCATGCTGGCGCCACCGCATCGGGATGCGCGCCAGCAACTGGTCCTCCACCTCCCGGACGGTCTTGCCGGCGGCGAGGCCGGCGCGGTTGGCAACGCGGAAGCAGTGGGTATCGACGGCGATCGTCGGTTCGCCGAACGCCACATTGAGCACGACGTTGGCGGTCTTGCGGCCGACGCCCGGCAGCGCCTCCAGCGCTTCGCGGTCCGCCGGCACCTGGCTGCCGTGGTTGGCGATGAGGTGCCGGCTTAACGCGATGACGTTCCTTGCCTTGGTGTTGAACAGGCCGATCGTGCGGATGTGGCGGCGAAGGCCCTCCTCGCCCAGCGCCACCATCGCCTCGGGGGTGTCGGCAACGCGGAACAACTCCGCCGTCGCCGCGTTGACGCCGGCGTCGGTTGCTTGCGCCGAAAGCACGACGGCCACCAGCAGCGTGTACGGATTGTGATAGGCGAGTTCGCTCCGCGGCTCGGGGTCGACGGCGGCGAGATAGGCGAAAAAGCTGTCGATTTCGTCCGCCGTCAGCAGCGACGGCGCGGGAGCGGGAGAGGCCATGCCGGGTTATCCGTTGCGCTTGGCGGGAGGCAACCCCGCTGGTATGGTGTGAGTGTAAAGCAATCGCAACATCCGCGCCGCCGTTCGATGAGCCCGCAAACCGACGTGAGCGTCGTCTACAGCGCCGTCTTGAGACCGCACCGCAGCTTGAGTGTTGGCGGTATTCGCCTCGTCGTGGCCCTCGTGCTGGCGGCGAGCGCCATCCCGGGGCTGATGTTCCTCGCCCTCGGTGCGTGGCCGGTGCTGCCGTTCCTCGGGCTTGACGTGCTCATCCTGTATGCGGCGCTGCGCTGGAACCTGCGCGCCGGCAATGAGTTCGAGGCGATCAATCTTTCGCGCCGCGCGCTGACCGTACGGCGGGCGAACGCTTGGGGCGTGCAAACCGAAACGTCGTTTCAGCCGCAGTGGCTGCAGGTGAACATCGAGCCGATGGCCGCCGACGACAATCGTCTCGAGTTGCGGTCGCGGGGCCGCTCGCTGATCATCGGCCGGTTCTTGCCGCCGCACGAACGGGTGGCCCTGGCGCAGGCCCTGCGCCGCGAGCTGTGCAAGCTGACCGCCAGCGATGCGGGCTCAGGCGAGGCCAAGCACGTCGGCCATGCCGTAAACGCCGGCTGACCGGCCCGCCGTCCACATCGCCGCCCGTACCGCACCCTTCGCGAACACCGCGCGGGAACTGGCCTTGTGGGTGAGTTCGACGCGCTCGCCCTCGGCGGCGAAGATCACCGTATGCTCGCCGACAACATCGCCGCCGCGCAGGGTGGCAAAGCCGATGGCGCCCGCCGGACGGGCGCCGGTGTGGCCGTCGCGGCTGCGGACGCCAACATCGGCGAGGCGGACGCGCCGGCCATGGGCAGCCGCCTCACCAAGGGCAAGCGCGGTCCCGGACGGGGCGTCGACCTTGTGGCGGTGGTGCATTTCGACGATTTCGATGTCGTAATCGGCGCCCAGCGTTGCCGCCACCTGGCGCGTCAGTCCAAGCAGAAGGTTGACGCCGACGCTCATGTTGGCCGCCTGCACCACCGGTACGGCGGCGCCGGCGGCGGCGAGCGCCGCCTGATGCTCGGCGGCAAGGCCGGTGACGCCGACGACCAGCGCCGTGCCGGTTTCGGCGGCCAGCCGGGCGTGCGCGAGGACGCCGGCGGGGGTGCTGAAATCGATGACCGCGTCGGCGAGCGAAAACACCGCCGACGGATCGCCGCCGAGGATCAGGCCGCACGCCGGCGCGCCGGCAAGGACGCCAATGTCGGCGCCGATCGCCGGATGGTCGGCCCGGTCGATGCCGCCGGCGAGCACCGCGCCGGGCGTTGCCAGCACCTCGCCGATGAGCATCCGCCCCATGCGCCCGGCGGCGCCGGCGATTGCGATCCGCATGCTCAACCCCCTGCCGGCGATGGTCCTGCCGCGCCGCCGGCTATTCCGTCAGATCGTCCCACAACTCGCGCATCTTGGCAAAGAAGCCATGACTTTCCGGGCTGTGCTTGTCCTCGCCGCCGGCATCCTCGAATTCCTGCAACAGTTTCTTCTGCTTGTCGGTCAGGTTGCGGGGCGTTTCGACGAACGTCTCGACGTACATGTCGCCACGGTTCTGGCTGTGCAGAATGCTCATGCCTTTGCCGCGCAGCCGAAACTGTTCCCCCGTTTGGGTGCCAGGCGGGATGGTCAGCCGCGCCCGCTCGCCGCCGATGGTCGGCACTTCGAGGGTGCCGCCGAGCGCCGCCTTGGTCAGGGGCAGCGGCAGGCGGAAATGCAGGTCGGCGCCTTCGCGGCGGAAAAAGCGGTGCGGCCGGATGCTGACGAAGACGTAAAGATCGCCCGCCGGACCTCCGCGCACGCCGGCCTCCCCCTTGCCGGCGAGGCGGATGCGGGTGCCGTCGTCGACCCCCGCCGGGATCTGCACCTGCAGGGTCGAGTCCGTTTGCACGCGGCCGGAACCGTTGCAGGGTCGGCAGGGATCGCGGATCGTCTGGCCGGTGCCGCCGCAGGTGGGGCAGGTTCGCTCGACGGTGAAAAAGCCCGACTGCGAGCGCACGCGTCCCATGCCACGACAGGTGCCGCAGGTTTCCGGCGCCTTGCCGCCGGCCGACCCCGATCCCTTGCAGGTTTCGCAATTGGCGGCGGCGCTGACGCGGATCGTCGTCTTGGCCCCGGCAAAGGCGTCTTCCAGGGAGATTTCAAGGTTATAGCGCAGGTCGGCGCCACGTCCGGTGGGACGCGCCCGGCGGCCGCCGCCCATGAACTCGCCAAACATTTCTTCGAAGATGTCGGCGAAGCCAGCGCCGAAATTCGGGCCGAAGCCGGCGCCGCCGCCCTCGCCGCCCTGAAACGCGGCATGGCCAAACCGGTCATAGGCCGCGCGCTTCTGGTCGTCGCGCAGCACCTCGTAGGCCTCGTTAAGTTCCTTGAAGCGCCGCTCCGCGTCCTGATCCCCCGGATTGCGATCGGGGTGGTAGTTCATCGCCAGCTTGCGATAGGCCTTCTTCAGCTCATCTTTGCTGGCGTCTCGGCCGACACCGAGGACGCTGTAATAGTCTGCTTTCGCCATTGACGGCAGGCCCTCGTTGAAGCGCTTGACCGGCGCTGCGGTACCGGAGCGAGACTACCGCTGCCGGTACCGTTCGTCTGTGCGCCGCTGCGTGATCCCCGGATCCGCTCAGCCCGCCTTTTTCTCGCGATCGGGGTCGACTTCCTCGAACTCGGCGTCCACCACCCGTTCCTGACCGGCGCCGCCGCCAGCACCGCCGGGACCCGCGGTGGCAGCGCCGTCGCCGCCGTCGCCGGGCCCTTGCGCGGCCCGGTACATCGCTTCGCCCAGCTTCATGCGCGCCTGTCCGAGGACTTCCGTCTTCGACTGGATGGCGCCGACATCGTCGCCGTCCATGACGCCGCGCAGGTCGGCGACGGCACGTTCGATCGCCTGCTTGTCGGCGGCGGCGATCTTGTCGCCATACTCCTTCAGGTCTTTTTCGGTGGAATGGATCATCGCGTCGGCCTGGTTGCGCGCCTCGATCCGCTCGCGCTTGCGCTTGTCTTCCGCCGCGTGCTGTTCCGCTTCCTTGACCATGCGCTGAATGTCGGCATCCGACAGCCCGCCGGACGCCTGGATGCGGATCTGCTGCTCCTTGCTGGTCGCCTTGTCCTTCGCAGAAACGTTGACGATGCCGTTGGCATCGATGTCGAACGTCACCTCGATCTGCGGCATGCCGCGAGGCGCCGGCGGAATGCCGACGAGATCGAACTGGCCGAGCAGCTTGTTGTCCGCCGCCATCTCGCGCTCGCCCTGGAAGACGCGAATGGTCACCGCCACCTGGTTGTCGTCGGCGGTGGAAAACGTCTGGCTCTTGCGCGTGGGAATGGTCGTGTTGCGGTCGATGAGGCGGGTGAAGACGCCACCCAGCGTTTCGATGCCAAGGGACAGCGGCGTGACATCCAGCAGCAGGACGTCCTTGACCTCGCCCTTCAGCACGCCGGCCTGGATGGCGGCACCGATCGCGACCACCTCGTCGGGATTGACCCCCTTGTGCGGCTCGCGGCCGAAGAAGGTCTTGACCGTTTCGATGACCTTCGGCATGCGCGTCATGCCGCCAACGAGAACGACCTCGTTGATTTCGCCGGCGGTCAGTCCGGCATCCTTCAGCGCCTTGCGGCACGGCTCGATGGTGCGCTCGATCAGCTCCTCGACAAGCGCCTCCAGCTTGGCGCGGGTCAGCTTGATGGCGAGGTGCTTGGGACCGGTCTGGTCAGCGGTGATGAACGGCAGGTTGACTTCCGTCTGCATCGTCGACGACAGCTCGATCTTCGCTTTCTCCGCCGCTTCTTTCAGGCGCTGCAGCGCGAGGCGGTCCTTGCGCAGGTCGATGCCCTGCTCCTTGCGGAACTCTTCGGCGAGATAATCGACGATGCGCTGGTCGAAGTCTTCGCCGCCCAGGAAGGTATCGCCGTTGGTCGACTTCACCTCGAAGACGCCGTCGCCGATTTCCAGGATCGAAATGTCGAAGGTGCCGCCGCCGAGGTCGTAGACGGCGATGGTGCCGGCGCCCTTCTTCTCCAGCCCGTAGGCGAGGGCGGCCGCCGTCGGCTCGTTGATGATGCGCAACACGTCGAGGCCGGCGATCTTGCCGGCATCCTTGGTCGCCTGGCGCTGCGAGTCGTTGAAGTATGCCGGCACGGTGATGACGGCCTGCGTGACCTCCTCGCCGAGGAAGCTTTCCGCCGTTTCCTTCATCTTCTGCAAGATGAAGGCGGAGACCTGACTGGGGCTGTACTTCTTGCCGGCGGCTTCGACCCAGGCATCACCGTTCGGACCCTCGACGATGCGGTAGGGAACGAGTTTCTTGTCCTTGTCGGTGATCGGATCGTCATAGCGGCGGCCAATCAGGCGCTTGATCGCGAACAGCGTGTTTTCCGGATTGGTCACCGCCTGGCGTTTCGCCGGTTGTCCGACAAGACGCTCGCCACTTTCCGTAAACGCGACGATGGACGGGGTCGTCCGCATGCCCTCGGCATTCTCGATGACCCTGACATCCTTGCCTTCCATGACAGCGACACATGAATTGGTGGTTCCAAGGTCGATGCCAATGACTTTGCCCATGCTCTCACCTCTGTGTTGGCGGATCCCCGCGACCCGCGCTCAAGGCACCGCGCGAGATCCCCGATTGGAGACAGCCGTGAGACCGGCCCGTGCCGATCCAGCGGCAGATATATGATGATGGCAAAGGGCTCGCAACCGGCCCCACCCCCAGGCGCCGGTCGCGCCGCCGCCGCCGCCGGCGGCCGCGGGGGAGCCTGTTGCGGCGCCGGCCGTCGCCCTAAAATCTCGTCGATTGACATAAGGGCGCGTGATTTTGCATTTACGATATGCTAAGCTGAAAGTTACGCTCAAGAAATAATCTCGTGATCGTTGTTAAAGTGCCAAGCGGCGATCGGGGAGACGGTCCATGGCAGTGCTCATCGAAGCGATTTCGCTAGTCATTCGCAGGGAAGCGATTGATCGGACCTACCCCGGTGGCCTTGAACGCTTTGCCGGCGAAGTTCCCAATGCAACGCTTTGCGCCGACGACGCGCTGGTCCGCGTCGGCTTCCTGACCGCCAGCGAGGCGGCGGAGTTCGCCGAGCTGATCGAGGCGCGCGGCCTCGTCCACCTCCGGGCTGGGGAGGCGGCGGACTTCTGCCGCGTCGACCAGGTTGACGGACCGACCGATCCGTGCCGCTGGGTGTCGTTCGGGACCTTCGCCTACGGCCGCGGCGGGCGCATCGCCGCCTGCTGGTTCTGCGACAATCCGTGGATCCAGTGGGGGGCAACCCTGCCGGACGTGGTGATGGAGTTGGTTACACCCGCCGACTGGACTTACGAGCGTTCATTGAGCTGGGCACTGGATGCCGGCAAGGCGCGCCGCACGGTGGCGGCCCCGTGGACGCCGCGGCAAACGCTTCCCGTGCCGCCGCCCTCGGTACGCCAGCCCATCATCGACGGCCCGGCGGTCGGCCGCCTGCATTAGCAGGGCCAGCGCCCGGCAGCGGGATCGCCGGCGAGGCCGGCTGCCGCCGCCGCCGTGTCACGAGCGCTCGTCGATCCGCGAGCCGGCGCCGTGCTCGTGGCCGGATTGGCCGTAACCGCGGCCGGCGCCGAACGCCAGCTTGTCGTCCGCCTCTTCGCCGCCCTCGGCGGGTTCGCCGCCGCCGCCACTGCCGGCCTTCGGGCCGCCGCGCGCAACCCCGACCCGTGCCGGCCGCAGGGTGCGGTCGTGGATCGTATAGCCTGCTTCCAGCACCTGCACGACGGTGCCGTGGGCGACGCTGCTGTCGGGAACCTCGAACATCGCCTCGTGCCGGTGCGGATCGAACGGGGCGCCCTGCGCGGCGATCGGCGTGATGCCGTGGCGTTCGAACGTCGTTTTCAGCGCCCGTTCCGTCGCCTCGATCCCACCCATCAGCGCGTCCAGCTGCGGGTCGGCCTGCCGCGTCTCAGCGGTCACGCTGGCCAGGGCGCGCTCGAGATTGTCGGCGACCGCCAGCAGGTCGCGGGCAAACGCCGAAATCGCGTACTGGCTGGCGTCCTGGCGATCGCGGGCGGCGCGCCGCCGGGTGTTTTCGACTTCCGCCAGGGCGCGCAGGCGTTCATCCTTGAGCTGCGCGATTTCCCCCCGTGCCGCCTCCAGCGCCGCCCGCAGCGCCGCCACGTCCTGGACGGCCGACGCGTCGGCTGCGGCTTCGCCGGCCGCCGCCGCTGCCGGCGCTTCATTCATCGGATCGTTGGTCTCGTTCATCGCCTGGTGTCCCATCGCCGTCGGATCGCCACCGCCCGCTCAGCCGAGCAGACGGCCCATCAGTTTTGCCGTGTAGTCCACCATCGGAATGATGCGGGCATAGTTCATGCGCGTTGGCCCGATCACCCCGATGGCGCCGATGATCCGCTCGCGGCTGTCACGGTAGGAGCTTACCACCATCGAGCAGCCGGCGAGCTTGAACAATGCGTTGGAGGCGCCGAT
>JALOTH010000123.1 GCA_025458035.1 Rhodospirillales bacterium | reverse complement strand
CGGATAGCCCGCCTCATCAAATACCGGCTCGTTGCCGGCCTTGCGTTGCCGAAAGTAGTCTTTCGTCAGCTTCACGACGGTCGCGGACAACAGCACGATGGCGATCAGGTTGATCGTCGCCATCAGCCCCATCGACGCATCGGCGGCATCGAACACGGTCCCCACCGATTGCACCGCCCCCCACACCACCATCGCCAGTGCGAGCACCCGCAGCACGGTGATGCCGCCGAGATGGCCATGTCCGAGATAGATGACGGCGTTCTCCGCGTATGAGTAGTTGCCGATAATCGAAGTGAATGCGAAGAAAAAAATCGCGATAGCGACGAAGTATTTGCCGAGAGGGCCGAAATGCACCGCCAGCGCCGCCTGCGTCAACTGCGTACCGGTAACGCCGGAACCCGGCTCGAGGGTGCCGGAGAGCAGGATCATCAGGGCCGTCATCGTGCAGATGACGATGGTGTCGATGAAAACACCCAGCGCCTGCACGAAGCCCTGCGACGAGGGATGGTGCGGGACCGGCGTCGCGCAGGCGGCAATGTTCGGCGCCGAGCCCATGCCGGCTTCGTTGGAGAACAGGCCGCGCTTGACGCCGTTCAACATCGCCGCCGCGACACCGCCAGCCGCGCCGCCCGCCGCCTCCTGCCAGCCGAAGGCGCTGGTGAAAATCGCCACGATCACGGCGGGCACGCTGCCGATGTTGATGATGACGACATAGACCGCCAGCAGGATGTAGCCGATGGCCATGAACGGTACCACCAGTTCGGCGACGGCGGCAATCTTGCGCAGGCCGCCGAAAATGATAACGCCGGCGATCCCCGCCAGGACGAGGCCGGTGGCAAACTTGGATGCACCGAACGCGCCGTCCATCGCCTCGGCAATCGAATTGGCTTGAACGGCATTGAAAACGAGGCCGAACGACAGGATGAGGCAAACGGAGAAGACCATCCCCGCCCATGGCGCATTCAGGCCCCTGGCGATGTAGTAGGCTGGACCGCCGCGGTACTGGCCCGCGTCATCGCGCACCTTGTAGAGCTGGGCGAGCGTGCTTTCCGAATACGCCGTCGCCATGCCGACCAGGGCGACCATCCACATCCAGAAGATGGCGCCCGCGCCGCCGAGGTAAAGGGCGACGGCAACGCCGGCAAGGTTGCCGGTGCCGACACGGGAGGCGAGGCTGATGGTCAGCGCCTGAAAGGGTGTGATGCCCGCGCGGTCGGTCTCACGCGCCCTGCTGACGACGCGAAAAAACTCGCCGAAATGGATGATCTGCAGGAACCCGAGACGAATGGTGAAGAACACGCCGACCGCCAGCAGGCCGTAGATCAGCACGTATCCCCAGAAGATCGTGTTGAGAAAACCGATCACCGTGTCCATGCAAGTCCCCGTCCCTGGCGGTTGGCCCATCAGCGTCGTTAAGCAAACGGGAGGCCATGCCGATAACCGGGAGCCGGCGCAGCCGGCAAGGAAGCGGCCGGAGCGGCGGCCATCCCGGGGATGGTGCGGTCAATTCCGTCTACTCCGCGGCCTCCGCGGCGACCACCGCCGTCTCCTCCGGTGGCTCGATCGCCTCGAGCAACGCGGCCTCCAGCCGCTCAAACTTCTGCGGCTGGTCGATCTTCAGACCGAACACGTCCTTGACGTAAAACACGTCGACGACCCGCTCGCCGTAGGTGGAGATGTGGGCGCTGACGATCTGCAGGCCGAGACTGGTCAGGGTCGAGGTCACATCATAAAGAAACCCCGGGCGGTCGGCGCCGTTGACCTCGATGACAGTGGCCGCCGCACTCGCCTTGTTATCGAAGATGACGCGCGGCGCGACCCGAAACAGCTTCGAGCGGGCCGGCTGGCCCCGCCGCCGTTGCGCGGTGAGTTCCCGTTCGAGGTTAAGCTTGCCGAAGATAGCATCCGTCAACCGCCGCTTCAGCCGCTCCAGCCGGTCGGGAGTGTCGAAGGGACAGCCGCTCAGGTCCTGGATGTAGAAGACGTCGACGGCGAGGCTGTTGGCCAGCGTGACGATCCTGGCATTGACGATCGAGGCGCCGCTGAGGGCCATGGCGCCGGTCAGTTGCGCGAACAGTCCCGGATGGTCCGGCGCATAGATCGTCACTTCGGTTGCCGCCAGCGTCGGCTCCTGCCGCGTTTCCACACGCAGCGGATCGCCGGTGGCCGCCATCGACCGCATCGCATCGAAATGCCGTGCCTGTTCGTCGGTGCTGAAGCCGAGCCAGTAGTCCGCATAGCCGCGGGCGATGAACTCCTCAAGCTGCCCCTCCGGCCAGCCCGACAGCCGTGCCCGCAGCTTCGCCTTCGCCTTCTCGACGCGCACCTCGCGGCGGCGATCGGCCTTGCTGCCGGTCATGTCCATCTCCTCGAGGGTCCGGTAGTAGAGTTCGGACAGCAGGCTCTCCTTCCACGCGTTCCAGATGTTCGGCCCCACCGCCGCAATATCGACGTTGGTCAGGACCAGCAGCATGCGCAGCCGTTCCGGCGACTGCACGCACGCGGTAAAGTCGATAACGGTCTTCGGATCGTCGATGTCGCGCTTGAACGCGGTCCGGCTCATGATGAGGTGGTAGCGCACCAGCCAGACAACGGTATCGGTTTCCCATTCATCGAGGCCGAGGCGTGGCGCCAGCACCCGCGCGATGCCGGCGCCCAGCTCCGAATGATCGCCGTTGCGGCCCTTCGCCACATCGTGCAGCAGCACCGCCAGATACAGCACGCGCCGGGACCGGACCTCGGCGACTGCCGCCGTCGCCGCCGCGTGTTTCTCGCGCAGTTCACCCTTCTCGATCCGCGACAAGATGCCGATGGCGCGAATCGTATGCTCGTCGACGGTGTAGACGTGGTACATGTCGTACTGCATCTGCGCCACGACGCGGCCGAAATCCGGGATGAAGCGGCCGAAAACGCCGGCCTCGTTCAGGCGCTTCAGCGTCGTCTCCGGATCCTGTTCGTCCGTCAGCATCTCCATGAACGTCTGATTGGCGGAGGCATCGCCGCGCAGCCGGTTATCGATCAAGCGGAGGTTCTGCTGGACCAGCCGCAGCGCGTGGGGATGGATGTCGAGGCCGCGGCGCTGCGCCTCGCGGAACAACGTCAGCAGCTTCACCGGATCCTTGCTGAAGGTCTCGGCGCCGTCGACGGTCAGCCGGTCGCCGTCGAGTTTGAACCCGGCGGGGGCACGGCGGAACAGGCCACGGGTCAGACTGGGAAAGCGCAGCTTCAGCCGCGGCTTGCGATGGTCTTCCTCGAGCACCGCGCACAGGATGCGCGTCAAGTCGCCGACGGTCTTGGTGATGCGGAAGTAGTGCTTCATGAAGCGCTCGACGCCGCGGGCGCCGGCGCGGTCGCCATAGCCGAGACGGTCGGCGATCACCTGCTGGTAGTGGAAGGTCAACCGTTCTTCCGGCCTGCCGGCGGCATAGTGCAGCTGACAGCGCACGTTCCACAACACGTTCTGGCAGCTGCGAAACTGCCGCACGTCGCCGGCGGTAAAGACGCCGCGCTCGACGAGATCGCACATGTCCTTGACCCGATACAGGTACTTGGCAATCCAGAACAGCGTTTGCAGGTCCCGCAGGCCGCCCTTGCCATCCTTGATGTTGGGCTCGAGCACGTACCGGGAATCGCCCATCCGTTCGTGCCGCTGCGTCCGCTCCGCGAGCTTGGCTTCCACGAACTCGGCGCCCGATCCGGCCACGACATCGGCGTCGAAGCGGCGATCGAAGGCCTCAAAAAGGGTGCGATCGCCCCACAGCCAGCGCGCTTCGAGCAGGCTGGTGCGGATCGTCAGGTCCTGCTTGGCGAGGCGGACGCATTCATCGATGGTGCGCGTCGCCTGGCCGACGGTGAGGCCGCAGTCCCACAACGCATAGAGAATGAATTCAACGACATCGAGGCCGTGCACCGGTGTCGGCACCGGCATCAGAAACATCAGGTCGATGTCCGAAAAGGGAAAGAGTTCGCCGCGGCCGTAGCCGCCGGTGGCCAGGACCGCCATCTTTCCGGCCGGCGTCTCGCCGTTGATCGGCGGGAAGGCATGGTTGCAGGCGTAGTCGTAAATGCAGCGTACCAGCTGGTCGATGAGGAAGGCGTTGGCATGCACGACTTCCGCGCCGCTGATCTTGTCCTGTTCGAAGCGGCGGCGGATTTCCGCCACCCCGCGATACAGCGCCGCCTTGACGATCTGCTGGACGTTGCCGCGCGCCCGCGAGCTGTGCGGTCCCCACCGCCCCTGCTCCGCCAACTCGGCTGTGAGCGCCTTGCGATTGATGATGACGCGGCGATGCGGAATCCGGTACATGGCTCAACCCAACGTTCCTCGCCGACATGGCGCACGGATGACGTTTTGATAAAGGATCGGCATTAAGCAATGACAAAAAGCCGTCTGCTGATCGTTCACGTTCAACGCGGGTTCGTCAATGACAAGACGCGGCACGTGCCGGACCGCGTCGCGGCATTGCAGGAATCCTTCGACGCGGTGATCATCACCCGCTTTTACAACCCGCAAAAATCCCTGCACCGCAAGCTCATTGGCGAAGCCGGCTTTGCCGTGGGCGCCGCCGCCGGCCAGCTCGCCTTTACCCCCCGCGCCGACGCCCGGATCTGCGACGTGCCCACATACGGGGTGGATACGCCCTTCATCGAGGAGTTGCGCACGGACACCGCGCCACGGGTTCACCTGTGCGGGATTGCCACCGAAACGGCGGTGCTGGCCGCCGCCATCGCTCTCTTCAGCGCCGGCATCGAGCCGGTCGTTCTCGGCCATGCCTGTGGCAGCGATCAGAGCTTGGCGCTGCATGACGCCGCGCTGCAAATTCTCAAGCGAGCGATCGGCGCCAGACAGGTCATAGGCTCTTGATGGCTGGACGGTTGGACGGCGCCGGCGTGTCGGCCTCATCCGCACCAAGCGTTCAGGCGCGGACGAGTGGTCGTGGTTGCCGCCGATCGCTCGTGCCCGCACGCAGCGGCGGGCGAGCGCGACGAACAGAGCCACCCACGCCGCTCGCCGCGCCTGCCGCTAGTGACCTGGCTGTAACCCCGGCACGCTGCCGCCGCCACTCTTCCGCGCCGGTCGGGACGGCGCCTCTCCGCCCGGCATCGGCGGGCGATTGCCATCGCTTGTGTCGACCGCCTCGCTATAGTCGCGCCGGTCGATGGGTTCACCGCGCATGATTTTCTCAACGTCAGCGCCGGAGAGGGTTTCGTACTCCAGCAGCGCCTGTGCGACGCGATGCAGCGCTTCCATATTCTCGCCCAGCAGCTGGCGAGTGCGCTGTTCCGCCTCCTCGATGACGCTGCGCACTTCACCGTCGATGAGGCGGGCGGTATCTTCCGAGACATTGCGCGCCCGCGTGATCGAGCGGCCGAGGAAAATCTCTTCCTCGTTGTCGCTATAGCGCAGCCGGCCCAGCTTCTCGCTCATCCCCCATTCGGTCACCATGCGCCGGGCGAGATCGGTCGCCTGCTGGATATCGTTGGCCGCTCCCGTGGTGACGTTTTCCGCTCCGAAGATCAGCTCCTCGGCAACCCGGCCGCCAAACATCATCGCCAACCGCGCCAGCAACTCCGATTTCTTGAAGCTGTAGCGATCCCGTTCCGGCAGATTCATGGTCACGCCGAGGGCCCGGCCGCGCGGGATGATCGTCACCTTGTGCAGCGGATCGTTGCCGGGGACGAGCAAGCCAATGATCGCATGCCCCGCCTCATGGTAAGCGGTCAGCCGCTTTTCCTGCTCCGACATCACCATCGAGCGGCGCTCGCTGCCCATCAGCACCTTGTCCTTGGCCGCCTCGAAGTCGACCATCGTCACCAGCCGCCGGTTTGCCCTCGCCGCCAGCAGCGCCGCCTCGTTGACCAGGTTGGCAAGGTCGGCGCCGGAGAAGCCCGGCGTGCCGCGCGCGATGACGCGGGCGTCGACGTCGGGTGCCAGCGGCACTTTCCGCATATGCACCTTCAAAATCTGCTCACGGCCGAGAATATCGGGATTGGGCACCACCACCTGCCGGTCGAACCGGCCGGGGCGCAGCAGCGCCGGGTCCAGCACGTCCGGCCGGTTGGTCGCGGCGATCAGGATGACCCCTTCGTTGGATTCGAAACCATCCATCTCAACGAGAAGCTGGTTCAGGGTCTGCTCACGCTCATCGTGGCCGCCACCAAGACCGGTGCCGCGATGGCGGCCGACCGCATCGATTTCGTCGATGAAGACGATGCAGGGGGCGTTACGCTTCGCCTGCTCGAACATGTCGCGCACGCGGCTGGCGCCGACGCCAACGAACATTTCCACGAAGTCCGAGCCCGAGATCGAAAAGAACGGCACGTTCGCTTCGCCGGCGATGGCGCGTGCCAGCAATGTCTTGCCCGTCCCCGGCGGGCCGACCAGCAGACACCCCTTCGGAATCTTGCCGCCAAGCTTCTGGAACTTTTGCGGGTCCTTCAAGAATTCGACGATTTCCTGCAATTCCTGCTTGGCTTCATCGATGCCGGCGACATCGGTGAAGGTGACGCGCCGCTGATCCTGCTGCATCAGCCGGGCACGGCTCTTGCCAAAGCCGAGAATGCCGCCGGGGCCGCCCTGCATGCGCCGCATGAAATAGATCCACACGCCGATCAACAGCAGCACGGGGAACGAGGAGATCAGCAGCGACATCAGGAAGCTCGGCTCGGGCGGCGGCGCCGCCTTCACCTTCACGCCCTTGGCCAGCAATGGCTGAACCACGTCAGTGCTTTCCGGAGCATAGGTGCGGAAGGCGTGGCCATCCTGAAAGGTGCCGGTGATCTCGTTACCGCGGATGGTCACCGACTGCACCTGACCACTGTCGACGCTGCTCATGAAGTCCGAATACGCCAGTTGCTGGTCGGTATTGCGAACCATCGGCCCTTGTGTCTGGGTGAACAGCGTGATCAGGACGATGCCGATCACCAGCCACAATATCAGGTTGCCCTTACCCTTCATCTTTTCGCTTTCCCTTCACCGATGCTCCGCAAACCGTTGCAAGACCGTTCCGACTACGCCGCGATCTCCGCATCCGCGCCGCTCGCCTGCTCCGCGGCGAGGGTGGCAGCGACGGCGTTGACGACGGCAGCGATCCGCACCGAAGCCTGGATCGCCTCAACGCCCACGCCCGCCTGACGCAACACCTGTTCGTGCGCATCAATGCACATTCCGCAACCGTTGATAGCCGAAACGGCGAGAGACCACAATTCGAAGTCCACCTTCTCGACACCGGGCCGCCCGATGACATTCATCCGCAGTTTCGCCGGCAGGCTTTTGTAGTCGGGCGCGGATGCGAGGTGAACAAACCGGTAATAGACGTTATTCATCGCCATGATGGCCGCTGCCGCGCGTGCCGCGGTCAACGCCGCCGGCGACAGCGTCGGCGAGAATTCGCCCAGCACCGCCGCGATCACGATTGGATGGCCGGTCGCCAGCGCCGAGGCAACGAACGTGCCGGCCCGCTGCTGATCGGTCAAAGCCGCTTCGGTGGCGAGGCTGGCCAGGTTCAGTTTCAAATCCTTCGCGTAGTCTGGCAGAGATTGTTTCAGCGTCTCTAGTGACATAAAACCCTCCATAGCATTGTCAACGTCGCCGGACCGGCGATGCCACCGGTCCGGCGCGTAATATCCGGATCAAGCCGCCTTCAGCACGTCCTCGCCCTTCTGCCAATTGCAGGGGCACAACTCGTCCGTCTGCAACGCGTCGAGCACGCGCAGAACCTCCGCCGTGCTGCGGCCGACGTTGAGATCGTTGACGGCGACGAAGCGGATAATGCCCTCGGGATCGACGATGAAGGTGGCGCGCAAGCAGACACCCTCAACCTTATCGAGGATGCCAAGCGCCTCGCTCAACTCCCGCTTGTTGTCGGCTAGCATCGGGATGGGAATGTCGCGCAG
>JALOTH010000122.1 GCA_025458035.1 Rhodospirillales bacterium | reverse complement strand
TGCCGCCGATGAATGCGCCACGCCGATTGGCGATATTTGCCGGCTGGCCCGATTGATCGCGCCGCGAGACTGGCAGCCGACGCGGGATGTGATCACTGCCGCCGCCGAACAAGCGATCCGCGAGGGTCTCGTGGTGATGATCGATGATGCCGACGGCACCAGGTCGGCCCTGGAAACCACCAACCGCGGCCGCCTGCGGGCAGCGGCGCTGCTCCGCAAGCCGATCGCGCGCACCAGCGGCAGCTTCACGCGGACCTGCATGAGCGTGAAACTCTGTTTTCTGCACCTGCTACCGCTGCCCGACCGCAGCGCCGAGGCGATCGCCCTGGCTGCCCTGTATCGGGAGGCGATCGCTCTCGTGCGGCGACTGCTGGATCTCTCGCCGATGGTGGCGGGGGCGGCGCTTCAGGATCTGCGGTGCGATCTCCTGCACCTGGATTCCGAGTTGGCGTGGCTCGAAGGCATGACCGCCTGGCAGCGGCTGTCGCACGCTGCTGAATAACCTTGAGGAGAACGACGATGATGATCTGGCGCAACCTTGATCCGAAGCTGCTCGGTGAACTGCTGGTGGCCGCGGCGGAGGCGTTGGCCGCAAAACGGAACCGGCCGCCCGATCCGCAGCCCCCCCACCCACCTTTTCGCTTCGCCCTGGCGATGGCTGCGGAGCCGCATCGCGTGGCGCGGAATACCCGCGCCTGAATGGGCGAGCCCTCGAGCACGGCTCGCAACGTCTTCAACCTTTGTCAACGCCACCGGGAAAACCGCCATGACCCTGACCAGCGCCGAAAAAGACCAGGCCATTGCCATCCTCAACAAGATCCTCGAGGCCGAACTCGCCGGCGTCGTCCGCTACACGCACTATTCTTTGATGGTGTACGGCTTCGGGCGGATCCCGATCGTCAAGTGGCTGCGGCAGCAGGCGGCGGAAGGCCTCGCCCATGCCGAGCGAGCCGGAGAACTGGTCACCCATCTCGGCGGCCATCCGTCCCTTGGCATCGGCGATTTGCTGGAAACGCACAAGCACGACCTCGGCGATATCCTGCGCGAGTCCCTGGCTCACGAGGATTACGCCCGCGGCCTCTATGAGGAGTTGCTTGCCTTGGTGACCGGCCGCTCGATCATGTTGGAAGAATACGCGCGCACGCTGATCGCTGAGGAAGAGCAGCATGCCGGGGAGGTCGACAAGATGCTGCGCCAGCCCGGCACGCTCGCCGCCTTTGCAGACGCCTGAGCCATTACCGTTTTTTGCTTCGAACAACACACAAATCAAGGTGCGGGGAGAGAGGATAATGCAATCATCAGGAAATCCGGCATCGGGAAATCCGGCATCGGAAACTCTGGTCAGCCTCGCCGCCCTCGAACGGCGCCGCCGCGCGGTGGTCCGGGCGGTTGGCCGTGCCGCTGACGGCACCACCAACGGCATCATCGAGCGGCGCTTGTTGGAAATCGGCTTCGAGGAGGGACGGGAAACCGAGGTGCGGCATGTCAGCCCGATCGGTGATGATCCGATTGCCGTGCGCATTGATCAATTGAGCATCGCCATCCGCCGCAGCGAGGCCGCGTTCGTTCTCGTTGAGGTACTGGCACCGTCAGCGTCCAGTGGCGGGTCAGTCGCGCCGGACGGCACCACGGGGCCAGCCCGATGAGCACGTCAGCGGCCGTGCGCCTCGCCCTCGTGGGCGTGCCCAATTGCGGCAAGAGCGCGTTGTTCAACGCCCTCACCGGTAGCCGTCAGAAGACCGGAAATTATCCAGGCGTCACCGTGGAGAGGCGGTGGGGCCATTTCATCACCAGGGACGGCCGCCACATCGACGTCGTCGACCTGCCCGGCACCTATAGCCTCGACCCGGTTAGCCCGGATCAGCAGGTGACCCGGGACGTCCTCCTTGGCCAGCAGACCGGCGAACATGTGCCCGACGCCATTCTGTGCGTCGTCGATGCCACCAATCTCCGGGTTCACCTGCGCTTCGTGTTGCAGTTGAAGCAGTTGAACCGGCCGATCGTCGTCGCCCTCAACATGATGGATCTTGCCCGCCGACATGGAATCGAGATCAATGTCCAGCGGCTGTCCCGGGAACTGGGGCTGACCGTCGTCCCCACCGTCGCCGTCCGCCGCAGCGGCTTGGCCGAATTGCTGGAACGGTTGCCGGAGGAACTGGGTGCCGTTTCCTGCGGCGCCGCGGTCGATGCTCCCGCCTATCAGCCGCCCTGCGCCGAGGACGTGCGCGCGCTGCAGCACGAAGCCCGGCGGATCGCCAACGCCGCCGTGGTCCGCGAGGGCGTTGCGTTCCGCGCGACGCGGCTGATCGACGGCGTCGTTCTGCACCGCGTCGCCGGGCCGCTGATCCTGCTGGCACTGCTGTTCCTGATGTTTCAGGCGGTGTTTGCGTGGGCGGAAACGCCGATGGACTGGATCGACGGCGCGGTGATCTGGCTGCAGGGGGCGGCCGCAGCGACCCTGCCGGAGGGATGGCTGGCCAGCCTGATCGCCGACGGCGTGCTGGCGGGCGTTGGCAGCGTCATCATCTTCCTGCCTCAGATCCTCATCCTGTTCGCATTCGTCCTG
Source organism: Rhodospirillales bacterium (assembly GCA_025458035.1). GTDB lineage: Bacteria > Pseudomonadota > Alphaproteobacteria > Rhodospirillales > Defluviicoccaceae > Defluviicoccus. The sequence goes on along the minus strand of JALOTH010000122.1, from coordinate 5,459 downwards.
ATTCTTGAGCAGAGCGGCTACATGGCGCGCGCCGCCTTTCTGATGGATCGGCTGATGGCGGGGGTCGGTCTCAATGGCCGGGCGTTCATTCCGCTGCTGTCCAGCTTCGCCTGCGCCATACCCGGCATCATGGCGGCGCGCGCCATCGACACGCCACGAGATCGTCTGACCACCATCCTGATCGCGCCACTGATGACCTGTTCGGCACGGCTGCCCGTCTACACACTGATCATCGCCGCGTTCATTCCGAACACTCCCATCCTGCCCGGGGTCGGTCTGCAGGGCCTTGTCATGTTCGGGCTGTACCTCATCGGTATCGTCAGCGCGCTGATCGTTGCCGCGGTGCTGAAAATGACCGTAACCAAAGGGTTGCCGCAGCCGTTCCTGATGGAGCTGCCGAAATACCAGCTGCCGGTATTACGCGATATCATGCTTGGCCTTTATGACCGGGCCCGAATCTTTTTGCGGCGGGCGGGCACGATCATTCTCATCAGTATGATCGTGTTATGGACGCTCGCCAGTTTCCCGCCGCCACCAGCCGATGCCACGGAAGCGGCGATCCGCTACAGCTTTGCCGGGACGATCGGGCGTGGCCTGCAATATGTCTTTGCGCCGATCGGCTTTACCTGGGAAATCGCCATCGCGCTGATCCCCGGCCTCGCGGCGCGTGAGGTGGCGGTCGCCGCGCTGGGCACTGTCTACGCACTTTCCGGGAGTGAAGACGCCATCACCGAAAGCCTGGTTGCCACGCTGCAGGGGGCTTGGTCGCTGCCGACGGCGCTGGCGTTCCTCGCTTGGTACGTCTTCGCGCCGCAGTGTCTGTCGACGCTGGCGGTGGCGCGGCGGGAAACCAACTCCTGGCGCTGGCCGCTGTTCATGTTCGGCTATCTGTTCGTCCTCGCGTACGTGGCGGCCGGGGTGACCTATTGGAGCGCGCGCGCCCTCCTGTGACGGGTGATGGCGGTGCCGCTTTTGTGGGCGGTGGGGAGGAACGATTGAGTCTGCTTGTTGTTCTGGATTACGCCGGCGTTGCGCTCTTTGCCGCGACAGGCGCGCTCGCGGCATCACGCAAGCAACTCGATATCATCGGCTTCCTGTTTTTGGGAGCGGTCACCGGCATCGGCGGCGGAACCGCCCGCGATCTCATTCTTGGCGTACCGGTGTTCTGGATCGAGCGGCCCTTCTACATCCTGGTCTGCGCCGTCAGTGCCATCTGTGTGTACTTCGCCGCACATCTGATCGAGTCGCGATACCGACTGCTGCTCTGGCTCGATGCCGTTGCGCTCTCGGCGTACGGCGTCTTCGGCGCCCACAAGGGGCTGATGGTTACCGGGTCCCCAACTGTCGCCATCGTCATGGGCATGCTGACGGGAACGCTGGGCGGCATTCTGCGGGATGTGCTGGCGCACGAACCCTCGGTGCTGATGCGGCAAGAAATCTACGTAGCGGCGGCGATGGCAGGAGCGGTGACGTTCGTAGCATCGCATAGCACCGGCTTGCCGGTCTTGGTCGCCGCTGGAGCCGGATTCTTCCTCGCCCTCGGCGTGCGCAGCGGCGCGCTTCATTTCGGCTGGACCCTTCCCGCCTACCGATCCCGGCCGGGGCGCAACCCGAAGGATGCGCCCTGAACCCGTCGCGGCGAGGGCCGGGTCGCGAAAAGGGGAGATCTGGCCGCGCCCGCCGCCTGCCGTCACCGGCGGTGAAACGACAAGGGCTTCGACTTCCTCGGCGACCGGGTCGGTCTCGGCGACATCGAACTCGTGATCCGGCAGGTGGACGACGCCGGCAATATCGAGAGCGTCTGCCTGGTGGTGCAGCCCGCCGCGCCGAAGCCCGAACGGATCTGGGCTTTCCTCAATGCGAGGAAGCTCATTGCCCGGCTGAAGGCGCGCCGGCAACGCCGCTCAACGGCGCAAACAACGCTGACGGCGACGCGCACGGGGGGGGGGCCGGCGACGGACCAGGCTGGCGGCCGTCCCCTTTCCCGTCATCGCCATCACCGCCACCAGCCGATTCATCCCAGCTGCGACGCTTCCGGCCTCCCTCGCGCCCACGACCGTTATGGCGCACATCGCGACCAGTAGCCCGCGGGGACGTCCTCCCCAACGCATGCAGCGAAGCGGAAGCGGGATTTTCCTTCGTGGCGCCTACTCCGGATTGCTTGCTAATCCGCCAAACGCCGGCTGGGCGATCCGTCCTTCATTCTTCGTCCTCCACGCCGCGCACCAGCGTCAGCAGACGCTTGAACTCCTCGTTATCCGTGTCGCTTTTCCAGAAATTGATGAACCGGCAGACGACCTGAATATTACCTTCCTCGTAGTGGCCGTTGCTGTCGATCCGATCGACCGAAGGGAGCAGGTTCTTGTCGCCGTCGGTCTTATGGAAGATGAACGGAATCCCTGTGAGCGCGCAACGATTCCCCTGGGTGTTGAGAAGGGAGGTAAGCAACTGTTCCAGTTCCAACGCCGTCATCCTCAGTTCTTTGTTTTTCACCGTGCTCAGGACGGTCTGCCCGTTGGCGTTGCGGACAGTGTCCTCGACCGCCTTGACCATCGCGATAATCGACACTTCCCTCCCGCTGAGGACTCGTCCGTCGTCCTTGCCGCCGGCGGCCTTACCAAGCACGCCTTCGGCTTCCTTTTTCAACAGCGAGTACAGGATCCAGCAAAAGGAATGCGCGTCGATCAGACGGACAGCCTTGAGGCCGGCGGTCGCCGCGATCAGCGGCCGCAGCGCGTCGAGCGTAGCGTTGAACCTAGAATAGTTCGCCCAACTGCATTGGCGCAGCGTCGAGAACCCGATCCCAAGCTCCCGAAACGCGCGGTCGAAGCCTGTCGGCTGGATCGGCATGAACCGGTCCATGTCCTTGAGGAAGTAAAGGTAGGCGAGCAGAGGGTACCTGTTTCCGGTCAGTTCGCCGAGGCGATCAAAGGTAACACCTTCGTCGGCTCCGCCCCAGTACAGGTGGAACAGATGGCCCTCGATCTCGCGCCGCAGCTTCGCCTGCGAAACCGCCTCGAGGAGCACCCGGTGATCGCGATAGGCATGACCGTAACGGTTTTGCCAGAAGACTAGGTTGTTGGTTCGATTGCTCTGGCTTTCCTGGATTTCGATCGCACCGATCGTGCGGTTCAGAATGGCTCCGGAACCAATCTCCTGCTCCGACCACTGATCGAAGCGGAGTATGCCCAGCGCGTGGTTTCGCAGGCGCGGCTTGTAACTTTCCCAATCGGCTGCAAAACCATCATCGAAACTGACAAAGGGATGGCGTGATTTCGCAAGGACGAGTCCTTGAAAGCGGGCAAACCCGGCGCGAAACCTTTCCGGATCGATGACAGGATTCATTCTGCCGTCCTCAACGCGCTCGCGGCGGTCACCAGCGCGCCTGCGAGGAGCGCTTCGGCCAGGTGGCGCCGGTTGTCGGCCCGTGCTGCCCGAGGGGCACCTTACTGTTCACGGCTACATCACACCGATGCCTGCCGGTACCGATGGTCGCCGTTCGCGAAGTATCGTCGACTCTTAGAGACATGCACCAGCTGTTCCGACGGATTCCAAGCTTCACCTAATCCGCCTTACGATGTCGGCTGTCCCTCGTCAATGTCATCTCTGGTGTCCGCTTCCCGCCGTCGAAAATCGACGCTCGTGGCGAACAGCGGTCAAGCGCCCAAGGTTGGCGGGTTGCGCGGGAGCGGCCATCGCGGGAGACTGATCGCGCCCTCGGGTGGGCGCCGGGGCTTTGCTTAAGGCGGCGCCGCGAGCCGCATCGCGGCAATGATGACGGATGATGACGGATGACGACAGTTTTGCCGGGCGCCGAGCGGCGATCATGGCGGATCAATGGGTTAAGGCGCTGACCGGCGGCGAGAATGACGACACGAATGACGACAGGCTGACGACATCGCTGACGACAGGGCCGCGCCTGCCGTCACCGGCGGCGGAACGGCCCGCGCGGGGGCCGTTACTTCTCGGCGTGCAGGCCGGCGCCGCGGATGTCGCCGAGGCGCTCGACGGGCCGGCGGTCTTCGCCGTTGCTGGGCGCCTCACCATCGACGTGGATCGGCACGCCCGGTTCACACTTCGAGGTGCGGATCGACAGCGCCGACTTCACGTGGGTGACGTTGGGCGCGGGCGTCAGCTTCGAGGTCAGAAACGCCTGATAGGTGTCCCAGTCTTCGGCGACGATCTTCAGCAGGAAATCGGTTTCGCCGGCCAGCATGTAGCACTCGCGCACTTCCGGCCACTGGCGCACCATCTGCTCGAAGGCCTGCAGGTCGTGTTCCGCCTGACTGGACAGGCCCACCTGCGCAAAAACGATCACGTTATAGCCAAGGGCGCGCGGCTCGATCTCCGCGTGGTAGCCGCGCACGTAGCCGGCGCGCTCCAGGGCGCGGACCCGACGCAGGCACGGTGGCGCCGAGATGCCGACCCGACGTGCCAGCTCAACGTTGGTGATTCGTCCGTTGTCCTGCAAGTCGTGCAGGATGCGTTGATCGATCCTGTCGAGTCGTACCCGCCGCACCGTCCGTCGCCTCCCTGGTATGTCCATTTTGGGCAATCATATTACGTATGCTTTGCAAATGCAAAAGCCCGTCTGCACAATCGTGCATGGCTGCCACGTGCTCTTGCGCACTGCAACATTGGCCCGTATTCTCAAATTCTGCCGCGAGTTTAGCCCGCTTCCACAACCCGCGAGTTTCCATGTCAGTGACACATCACGCCCGGGTTCTCATTCTCGGTTCCGGTCCGGCCGGCTGCACCGCCGCCATCTACGCCGCTCGCGCCAACCTTGCGCCGATCCTGCTTCGCGGTCTGCAGCCGGGCGGTCAACTGACGATCACCACCGATGTGGAGAACTATCCCGGCTACGCGGAGACCGTGCAGGGTCCGTGGATGATGGAGCAGATGGAGACGCAGGCGGCCAAGGTCGGCACGCGGATGCTGGACGATGCCGCCGTTTCGGTCGACCTCGCGTCGCGCCCTTTTGCTGTCGTCGGCGATGGCGGCGACCGCTATCTCGGCGAGGCGCTGGTCATCGCCACCGGCGCGGCGGCGCGCTGGCTCGGTCTGCCGGCGGAGGCGGCGATGCAGGGCCGCGGCGTTTCCGCCTGCGCCACCTGCGACGGCTTTTTCTTTCGCGACCGCGCGGTGGCGGTGGTCGGCGGCGGCAACACGGCGGTCGAGGAGGCGCTGTTCCTCACCCATTTCGCCAGCCGGGTGACCCTGATCCACCGGCGCGATACCTTGCGTGCGGAGCACATCCTGCAACAGCGGCTGTTCGCCAACCCGAAGATCACGGTGAGGTGGAACCGGGTCGTTGACGACATCATCGGCGAAGGGGATCCGCCGTCGGTGGCCGGCGCACGCCTCCGCGACGTGCGGTCGGGGGCGATCGAGGACATCGCCGTCGATGGCGTCTTCATTGCCATCGGTCATACGCCGAACACCGCGTTGTTCCGGGG
>JALOTH010000121.1 GCA_025458035.1 Rhodospirillales bacterium | reverse complement strand
CCGCTCGATGATATTGCGCAACTCGCGGACGTTGCCCGGCCAATCGTAGGTTTGCAGCGCCGCCATCGCATCCTCACTGATCTCGCGCATCGGCTTGCCGGCGGCGACGGCGGCACGCGCCAGGAAATGCTGGGCGAGCAGCGGAATGTCATCGCGCCGCTCCTTCAGCGCCGGCACCCGCAACGGGACAACACTGAGCCGATAGAACAGATCCTCTCGAAACCGCCCGGCCCGGATCTCGTCGCTCAAGTCCTTGGTCGTCGTTGCCAGCACACGCACATCGACCTCGACGCGGGTCTGCCCCCCCACCCTCTGAAACACCTGCTCCTGCAGGACACGGACAATCTTGCCCTGCGTCTCCAGCGGCATGTCGACGATTTCGTCCAACAAGAGAGTGCCATTGTGCGCGGCTTCAAACGTGCCGACCTTCCGGCCTTCCTCAGCGGCTCCACTCCGCTCGACGCCAAAAAGCTCGCTCTCCATGCGGTCTGGCGTAATCGAGGCGCAATTGAGGACGACGAACGGGCCTTCGCTGCGCCGCGAGCGGGCATGAATGAGACGACCGATCAACTCCTTGCCGCAACCGGCGGGCCCCGAAATCAGCACCCGGCTGTTGGTTGGCGCGACGCGGTCGATCGACTGCCGGAGGTGACTGATCACCGAAGACTGCCCGATCAGTTCGACGCTCGGGCCGGCGTGCAAGCGCAGCTCCTCGTTCTCTCGCTTCAGTCGCGCCGCCTCGATCGCCCGCCGGATGATCAGGATCATGCGATCGGCCTTGAACGGCTTTTCGATGAAATCGTAGGCGCCGAGCTTGATCGCCTGCACCGCCGTTTCGATGGTGCCGTGCCCGCTCATCATCACCACGGGAACGCCGGGGTGCTCGCTGCGCAGCACATCAAGGAGCGCCATGCCGTCCAGCCGGCTGCCTTGCAGCCAGATGTCGAGGAGGACGAGGCTTGGCCGACGGCTCGCGATCGCGGTGAGCGCCGTATCGCTGTCACCGGCGCCGCGGGACTGAAATCCCTCATCGTCGAGAATGCCGGCGACGAGTTCACGGATGTCGACCTCGTCATCGACGATGAGGATGTCTTCGGAAGGTTGCCGGATATTGTTACCCATGGGCTTTCAGACCGTTTGCGATTTTTTGTGCGGTTAGGTCCGCTGTTACGAGATCGATCCTGGCTCCCGCTTCCCGCTCCCGGGCGGTCACCCAAGCGGCGTTGAACACCAAAGAGACTCGCGCCCCGCCGCCAGCACGGTCATCCAGCCACACATCGCCATTATGGTCTTCCATGATCTTCTTGACGATGGCAAGACCAAGACCGGTGCCTTTCGCCCGCGTCGTGACGTAGGGCTCGATCAGCCGTTCCCGATTCTCCCGCGGCAACCCGCGGCCGTTGTCGGAGACGGTGATGATGACGCGATCGCCGGCCGTCGCCTCGCCGCTACCCGCGCCGCTGCCCGGTTCGAGGTCCCTCCCATCGCCGCGCCATAATTCTACGCCGATCCATCCGGTTGCGAGCGGCACGCCGTCGCCGTCGCGCCCCACCACCGCCTCGGCGGCGTTTTTCATCAGGTTGATCAGCGCCTGCGTAATCTGGCGATGATCACAGACGAGGGTAACGGTCTCGGCCGGCAGATCAAGGTCGATGGTGATGCCCGGATAGCGGTTGCGCTCGAGAACCACGGTCTCGCGGATCAGATCGTTGAGCGGTTCGGGCTTGAGCTCCGGCCGCGGCATGCGGGCGAAGGCGGAAAACTCGTCCACCATGCGGCCGATGTCTTCGACCCGCCGGCCGATCGTTTCGGTCAGGCTGGCGAACGTCTCCGGGTCCGAGGTGATTTCCTTGAGATACTTGCGCTTCAGCCGCTCCGAGGCGAGCTGAATCGGCGTCAGCGGGTTCTTGATCTCATGGGCGATGCGCCGGGCGATGTCGGCCCATGCCGCCTTGCGTTCCGCCTGCACCAGCGGCGTGATGTTATCGAAGGTAACGACGTAGCCCAGAACCTTGCCGTCCTCCTTCTCGGCGACGATGCGGACGCTGAGCGTGTAGCTGTGCTGCCGGCGCACAAGGCGAATTTCGGCGCGCTGCGGCCGGTCGGGCTGCTGCGCGGCCTCGTCAAGCAGGCCCTGCATTTCCGGGACCACATCGGCAAGGGGCCGGCCTCGCTGCGTATCGAGGTCGATGCCGAGCAGTTCCGATGCGGAACGGTTCGGCAGATTGATCAGCCGCTGTTCGTCAAGCCCGATCACCCCCGCCGAAACGCCGCTGAGGACCGCCTCGGTAAACCGCCGCCGCTCGTCCAGGTCGAGGTTGGCCTGCATCAGCCCATGGCGCTGCGCCGATAACTGGCTGGTCATCCGGTTGAACGTCCGTCCCAGCGTGGCCACCGCGTCCAGCGATGCGGACGGGTTGACGCGGACCGTCAGATCGCCGCCACGGACGCGTTCAGCGGCGCCGATCAGGGCGCTGATCGGACTGGAAATCTGTGTCGCAAAGTTGAGGCCGATCCAAACCGCCGCGAGCAGCAGCAGCAGCGCGACGATGACGAAGATCATCACGAAGGTGATCAGGATACTGCCGCGCTGTTCCTCAAACTGCCGGTACTGGGCGACGGCGGTCTCGGTGCGCTCGATGTGCTGGCTGACGCTGGGATCGACGAAACGGCCGACCACGAGATAGGCGTCGACGAATCGATTGAGTTTGACGAGGGCGCGCACGCGGTCATCGGTCTCGCTCGCCAGCACCACCACCTGACCCAGCGCCAGTTGATCGAGGATATCGGAGCCCAAGATCGCAAAATCGAATGACAGGCTGAGCGGCGCATGGGCGAGAACGCGGCCGGAGCCGTCGACGACGAGGGCTTCGGCAAGACCGCGCAGGTTGACGAGGGCACCGAGCCGCTGGTTGAAGACCGGCACGTTGCGCATGAGTGCCGGCGCATCGCGATTGATCTCGTTGGCCATGGCAAAGGCTTCGGTGCGGATGCCCTGCCGATACTCTTCGAGATAGGCGTGGGCGACCGCGTTCGACGCCTCGATCGCCGTGCGCACCCGGTCACTGAACCATGCCTGCATGCCGAAGTGCAGGAACATCGTCGAGAAAATGGCGACCAGGATGGCGGGAGTGACGGCGACGAGGCTGAACAGGATGACGATGCGCACGTGCAGATCGGCGCCGGCCAAACCCTGCCGGCGGGCGACCCAGACCCGCACCAGCCGTCGCACGACGACGACGGCGAGCGCCACCAGCAGCAGCGTGTCGATGAGCAGGAGCGCGAACACCGTCGTCGGTGCCGGCCCAAACTCGGTGGCGCCAGTCCAGACGAGAACGGTTGCGGTACCGAAGACGACCGCGGCGATCGCCGTGCCAAACGCCAGGCGGCGGTCAAGCCGTGCCCGCCGCGACCAGATGCGGCCACGCAGATACGTTCGCCGTGTCCATGACCGACCCGAGCGCATCGACCTTGGCCCTCTTACCGCCCGGCACCGCGCAATACGGGGATACTCAACTCGCGAATCTTTTTGCGCAACGTGTTGCGGTTCAGGCCGAGAATCTCGGCTGCACGGATCTGATTGCCGCGGGTGGCTTCCAGCGTCATCGTGATGAGCGGTTTTTCCACCTCCCTCAGCACCCGGTCGAACAGGCCCGCCGCCGGCAGTGTATCACCGTGGGCGCTGAAGTAACCCCGCAAATGCCGCTCCACGGCGGGTCCGAGACCATCCGCTTCGGGCTCGACGAGCGCTGGTGAAGCGTCGGACAACTCCGCTTCGATGATGTCGAGACCGATGACCTCTTCCGAGTAGAGTGCCGCGAGGCGGCGCACGAGGTTTTCCAGTTCGCGCACGTTGCCCGGCCAGCGATAGGCTTTCAGGCGCTCCATCGCCGCCGCATCCAGCATCTTCGACGGCAGCCCCTCCGCCGCCGCCCGCGACATGAAGTGGCGGACGAGTTCGGGAATGTCGCTGGTGCGCTCACGCAATGGCGGCAACCGGATCGGCACGACATTCAGCCGAAAGTACAGGTCCTCGCGGAAAAGCCCTTGCCGGATCAGTTGGCGCAACTCGTGATGGGTGGCGGCGACGATGCGAACGTTGGCGCGGATCGACGTCCGCCCACCCACCGTCGTGTACTCGCCCTCCTGCAGGACGCGCAGCAGGCGGGTCTGCGCCTCCGGCGGCATGTCGCCGATTTCGTCGAGAAACAGCGTGCCGCCCTCCGCCTGCTCGAAGCGGCCGGCACTGCGGTGGGTGGCGCCGGTGAAGGCTCCCTTTTCGTGGCCGAACAGTTCGCTTTCGATCAATTCGCGGGGGATCGCCGCCATGTTGATGGCGATGAACGGACCATTGCGCCGCTTGCCGTAATCGTGGAGGGCGCGCGCCACCAACTCCTTGCCGGTGCCGGATTCGCCGTTGATCAGCACCGTCAGATCGGTTGCCATCAGCCGGGCGAGCGTGCGGTAGATCTCCTGCATCGCCGGCGACCGGCCGATCAGCGGCAGCGCCTCGTCGTCTGCCTCGTTCGCCCGCGAACTGCCGGCTGCGGCCGGCCGCGGCGCCTCCAACGCCCGCTTGACCACGGAGATCAGCTCGTTGAGATCGAAAGGCTTGGGCAGATATTCGAAGGCGCCGCGCTCCGTCGCCTTGACCGCTGTCAACAGCGTGCTCTGGGCGCTCATGACGACGACCCGCAGTTCCGGACGGATCTTGCGAATGCGCGGAACCAGATCGAGGCCATTTTCATCGGGCATGATGACGTCGGTGATCACGACGTCACCCTGGCCGTCGGTCACCCACCGCCACAGCGTGGCGGCGTTGCCCGTGGTCCGCACTTCGTAGCCAGCCCGCTCCAGCGCCTGCCCAATGACCGTGCGGATCGCCGAATCGTCGTCGGCAACGAGAACCGTGGACGCTGTCACGAACCTCCCCCGGTCGGCGGAAACATCGGCAACATGACGCGAAAGACGGTGCGCCGCTGTTCGCTCTCGAATTCGATGACGCCGCCGTGATCGCCGACGATCTTGGCGACGAGGGCAAGACCGAGGCCGGTACCCTTCGGTTTCGACGTGATGAACGGTTCGAACAGATGCGGCTTGAGGTCTTCCGGGATCCCTTTGCCGTTATCCTGGATGCTGATCATAAGCGGCAGGTGCATTCGAGAGTGGGTTGCACAAACCGCAAAGCGAACGCCGTGCCAATAGGCCGTCGAAATGGTCACTTCTCCCCCCTCTTCGGGGCAGGCTTCCGCCGCGTTCTTCACCAGGTTCAGGAACACCTGCACCAACTGATCGCGGTTCCCATAGACCTCCGGCAGCGACGGGTCATACGTTTCAACGAATCGTAGGTGGCGGCCGAAGCTGTTCTCGGCCAGCGTGCGCACGCGCCCCAGCACCTCGTGGATGTTCACGCCTTCGCGCTGCAACGGCCCGCTCGCGGCGAAAACCTCCATTCGGTCGACGAGGCTGCACACCCGGTCGGTCTCATCGCGAATGAGCCGGGTCAGCGAGCGGTCCTCGGAACGGACGCTCTGCTCCAGCAGTTGCGCCGCGCCGCGGATGCCGGCGAGGGGATTCTTCACCTCGTGCGCCAGCATGGCCGCCATGGCGCCAACGGAGCGCGCCGCGCCGCGATGGGTCAGCTGCCGGTCGATCTTGGCGGCAACCGACCGTTCATGCAGCGAAACGACGACCGCGCCCGGCACGTCGTTCAATGGCGCCGCCTGCGCGTTCATGGTGTGCTGACCCACACGCGGACTGACCAGCGTCAGGCCGTACTCAGTCACCGAATGATTGCCGCCACGCGCTTGGCGGATCAGCGAAAACAGCGGACTGTCCGCCGGCAGGAGATGGTCGAGACGCACGCCGCGAAGGCTCTTTTCGCTACCGCACAGCAGTTGTTCGGCAGCGTTGTTGACGTACAAGATCCGCATGTCAGCGTCGACGACGACGACACATGTCGACATCGCGTTCAGCACCAGGGCGGCATCCAGCGGCGGCGGCCGCTCCGGCCCGCGCAGTTTGGTCAGGCTCGCTCGCATCCCTGAACTCGACTTTCCATCCACTCTCAAACCCTCGTGTCCCCGAAGCCGGTAAACCTCTGATACGGCGTCGACCGTCGGTGCAGCACAGGTGCCGGCGGGCGCGGCGATGCGCCAAATTCCGGCGGGCCGTCGCCGGCATGCGGCCGCGGCGGCAATGGTTTCCGACACCGCTGCCTATTCAATAGGCATTCGCCGCAATAATCAACTATTTGCTTGCCAACTGTGCAGGATTGGCGTGGCCCTTCGCGTCACGGCAACAGCACGTCGGTGACGAACTTCACGCCCGGGTAGCCTAGCGCCAGCAGCAGGTAGCCAAGGAGCACGGCGCGCACCGCGCGGCGGCCACGCATGCCGGTTCCGAAATGGGCGGCCAGCAGCGCCGCCAGAACGATGAAAGCGGCGAGCGTCAGAACCGTCTTGTGGTTCAACGGGGGCAGGCCGCCGCGCAGCAGATATTCCATGGCCACGCCACTAACCAGTCCCGCCGCCAGCACGGCGACACCAACGGTCAGCAACCGCAGCGACAGCGCCTCGCAACCGGCGATGGACGGCAACAGCCGGCTGAGGCGGGTCGGCCGCTTGGCTTTCACCGCCCGGTCCTGAATGGACGCGGCCAGCGCCGCGACAGCGCTGAGCGTCACCAGCGCGTACGTGATCACGGCCATGCCGACGTGGACCACGAACCATGCCGGCGGCAAGCTGGCCGGCGGCGCTTCCGCTTCGCCGGTGGCGAGCGCCATAACAAACGACAGGCTCCCAGCCACGGTCGCGTACATGCCAACCAGCGGCGCCAATCGCCAGGCATCCGGAGTCCACGCCGCCACGCAAAGGTAGACGGCGAGCAGGCCGGCAAGCGTCGTCCATGACGTCGCCACGAAGCCGCTCTGCCAACCGTGGGCCATCAGTACCGCCGTGACCAAGGTGGCGGCGATACAAGCGACGGCACTGCCCACCCAGAACAGCAGGTCACGCCGTGCCGGACGGCGAACCAATGCCGACAGCATCGGCAATTGCGCCAGCACCGCAAAGCCTTCAATGAGCACGATGCTCCCCATGCGTTCTCCTGCGCCCTGCCGATCATCGATGCGGCCCGTCGCCGCGCCGGACAGCCGCCGCCATTGCGGAGAATCTCCCGCCCCTTGCGACTTGGCAAGCGGCGTTACGATCCTTAGCTTGGCGGGCGCAAGGGCTGGGCTGACAATCGGGGAAAACACCGGCATGGCAGGGTGCGTTGCACTGATTGTCGCGGCTGGGCGCGGCAGCCGCGCCGGACCGGGAACGCCGAAGCAGTATCGTCTGATCGATGGCGAACCGGTGCTCCGGCGGACCGTGCGCGCGTTCCTCGGCCATCCGGCCATCGATGCCGTGCGGGTCGTCATCCACGCCGAGGACACGGAGGCCTATGCCGTGGCGGTGGCCGGCCTGGCGGTGATGGCGCCGGTCGTCGGTGGGCCGACACGCCAGGCTTCGGTCCGCCTTGGCCTCGAAAGCCTCGTTCAAGGCGCGCCGGATCATGTCCTGATTCACGACGCGGCGCGGCCATTCGTGACGTCCACGGTGATCGGGCGGGTCGCCGATGCCGTCGCCCGCGCGCCGGGCGGAGCGAAAGGGGCGATTGCCGCGCTGCCGGTCGTCGACACCCTGAAAGCGTCGGCGGATGATGACGTTGGGAAGCTGACATCCCGCACAATCGCCCACACCGTCGATCGCCGGCGCCTGTGGCGGGCGCAGACACCGCAAGGTTTCGATTTTGCCACGATTCTGACCGCGCACCGGCGCTTTGCCGACGCCGATGACCTCACCGACGACGCGGCGGTGGCGGAACGCGCCGGGGCGACGGTGCTTCTTGTTGACGGCGATGAGGACAACATCAAGTTGACCAGCGAGGAGGATTTGCGGCGGGCCATGTTACGCAGCAACGCCGGCTTCGAAATCCGCACCGGCAGCGGCTTTGACGTCCATCGCTTCGGCGCCGGCGATCACGTGCCGACGCCGATGTCGCCTTGCATGCCCTCACCGACGCCCTGCTGGGCGCCATCGCCGCGGGCGACATCGGTCAGCATTTCCCGCCGAGCGACCCGCGGTGGCGCGGCGCCGCGTCGGACCGCTTCCTTGCCCATGCCGCTTCTCTGGTTGCCGCCGCGGCGGGCACCGTCGTCAACGTCGACGTCACCATCATCTGCGAGCGGCCACGCATCGGGCCGCACCGGGCGGCGATGAGCGAGCGCCTCGCCGCCATTCTCGGCCTGCCTGCCGGCCGGGTCAGCGTCAAGGCGACGACGACGGAAGGGCTCGGCTTCACCGGCCGCGGCGAGGGGATCGCGGCGCAGGCCATCGCCAGCGTCCGCCTGCCAACCAGTAGCGGGGACTGACCCGCCGGTCACCCCGGCTGCGTTTCGCTGCGGATCCAGTCGAGGAAGGCGGGGTTGCCGCCGACGATCGGCAGCACGACCACACATGGGCACGAGTAGCTGTGCGCGGCCTTGATCCGCTCGACGACCTCGTCCGCCCGCTGATCGGTCGTCTTCGCAATCAACACCGCTTCGCTCTCCTCCTGAATGCTCTCCTCCCAGCGGAACACCGAGGTGATCTGCGGCAGCACATTGGCGCAGGCGGCAAGCCGCTCTTCGATCAGCAGCCGGCCGATGCGCAACGCCTCGGCCGGCGTTGCCGTGGTTACGTAGATCATCACTTCGGCCATCCCAGCACCTCTACCTACCGGCTTGCTTCACCGCGCCGCGACCGGCTCCGCCCACCGTTCACGGCGATCAGCGATGCGGCCATTGAAACGAAAAGCGGCGGCCGATCGGCCGCCGCTCTGCCAGAAAGTGCGCCGGCGGTCGGCGCCATCGCCACCCGCGCGGGTTAGCGCATGGTCTCGGCGAGCCGGTCGAGGTCGTGTTGGCCGATGGCATCGCTACGCCCGGCGCCAAGCAGGACAAAAGCCAGATAGCTGGTCATCGACGTCATCGGAGCCGAGAAGGCGCGCTCGACG
>JALOTH010000120.1 GCA_025458035.1 Rhodospirillales bacterium | reverse complement strand
CGCCAAGTCAAGATCTTCGGCAAATGAGATCTCTTCATCAAAACCCCGGGCATCAATCAGCAAATCGCGACGGACCGCCAAGCTCATCGGCATGAATACCCGACGCGATACGGCAACTCCATCGCTGTACGTTATCGCGCTGCCTTCCGGCGCAGCCAGCTTGTTCAGCTGGAATACGTTTCTGTGATATCCTTCGCCAGTGACTTCGAAGTTCGCAACATGCACGCCGCACTCTGATTTCACAACGTCTCGATGTAATACAAACACGCGGTTGGGATACCAGACATCATCGGAATCGAGAAACGTGATCCATTCGCTGGTGGCGCGGGCAATGCCGGCATTGCGAGCGGCGCTGACACCGCGATTGGGCTGCCGGATGACGATGATACGGTCGCCAAATCCGGCGAGCACCTCCGGCGTGGTGTCGGTCGAGCCGTCGTCGACGACGATGACCTCGTCCGCCGGCACCGTTTGCGCGAGTACGCTCTCGATCGCCTCGCTGACGCAGTGCGCGCGATTATAGGTGGGGATGACAACGGCAACGGTGACTCTCATCGCGGTTACCCTGGCGACTTCAGACAGCTTTCATCGCGGCGCGGCGCCGAGCCGCGGGGATGGGATCGGTCGAGGCATGCCTGAACGGCCTTGTGCACGCGCGGCACCAGTGCCTCCCAGGATAGGTGCTGATCGAAGTAACCCGCAGCCGCCGCAGCCAATCGGTCACGTAACGCCGTATCGGTAAGGACTCTCACGCAGGAGGCCGCGAACGCCTCGGGCGTGTCCGCCAACAGCATCTCCCGGTCATGTTGCACGTCGTAGCCGTAGGCGCCAAGGGAGGTGGCGATCACCGGGCAGCCCCGCGCAAATCCCTCGGCGATCTTCACCCGGGTACCGCCGGCAATCCTCACCGGAACGATCATTCCCGACCACGATCGGATTTCCGCCGCCGCGTCGTCGACATAGCCCAGGGCTGACACCTGCGCGAGACGCGCGAAATCGAGCGTGTCGCTGCCGTTGCCGACGATACGAAGTTCAGCGTCAGGCAACCGTTCGCGCACCTTCGGCCACGCTTCATTCAGGAACCAGCGCAGCCCGTCGACGTTTGGCGGATACGCGAAGGTCCCGATCATCCCCAGCCGCCGCCGATTCGCATCCGGCGCGATGGTACGAACGATTGGTGTTTCAAATCCGTTGGGGATGACATGAATTCGTGGGTCATCCCCCAAATACCGCTTGTCACTGTCGCTGCACACGGCGGCAACGGAAAACCGCTCGAACAGCAGGTGTTCTCGTCGGCGCCACTGCCACACCAAGCGGCCCATTCTTGCCTTCTCAAGTAACGAAGGGCTGGTTTGACTCTTCGTTTGCCAATAGGCGCTCGGCACATCATCAATATCCAGCACTGAGTTCGGCCAGCGCCAGAACCCGAAGACGTTTGCCAGTCTGATGGTGTGGATCCAGACGGCATCATGCTCGTCCACCGCACGGGCAAGCCGTTCGGCGCTGTCTATCGGTACGGCGTGCCCATCCGTGTTGATAAACCGTGCCGAGAACGCCCGGCGCACACGCTGCTGAAGGCTACAGACCGGAGCGGGTTGAATCGAAACGCTTTCAACGGACCCGCAGGCGGATCTGAGACTAATCAGTTCATCGTTCGGCACCTGCCGAAACTGCGCCAGAGTAATCGAAACCTCGCCAACCTGCTGCAACGCTCGAAGAATTTGAAGAGATCGCTTCTGCGCACCATACTGCGGACCCAAGGGTGAATGAGAAGCGACATAAAGTATCTTCATAATACCCTACTCACCGCATAAACATCCAATTCACTGTCTTTCGCCATCACATTACATTGAAAATTGCTCGAATTCAGTAAAAATATTTCATATCATGTGCTTTATTTTGATAAAATATCCTATGCATTATTCGAATAATCGATTTTTCCTACTGATTTGAGTCGAAATTGGTAATGACTCCGAATAAAAATTGATAATATCGGAGAAAAAATGCTCGAGTATATTGAATGATAATGCCTTGAATACTCATAATGCGTTATAATATTGATTCCAAGCAGTGCTCTGAGTGTGAGGCTTTTCAGCGGCATTCGCTGGCGAAAGATCAGATCGCGCGTCATCGGCAGGAGCGGAAACAGCCGCCCGAGCGTCGTCGGGTTATCCGCTCGCACCGCTTTGATGTACGACAGCGGCGGCGTCCAATCGCGCACCATCAACACCTCCGGAATTTCCGCATGCCTGCCGCTGAGCAGCGTTCCCGCGACGACGGCCCAGTCGAGGGCATGGAAGTCGGTGGGGGGATAGGCCGTCTTCAGCGCGGCCGTCCGATACAGACCATAGAACCGGCCATTATCGACGGGAGCAGACAGGTACACGGCGAGGTTGGTCAGGACATCGGCCATGAGCGGCGCCGTGCCGCGCGCCAGCGTCTCGGTTCCATCCGCACGAATAAATCGCACACGCGACACGCAGGCCACGAGGCCGGGATCCGCTTCCAGCGCCGCCAGCGTGCGTTCGATGTATGTGGGAAGAATAAAATCATCGGCGGCCAGCCACATGAAATATTGCGTTTGCGCCTGCTGCAACGCAAACCGCGTATTGCCGAATATTCCGAGATTCTTTTTTTGCCGTGTATAGGTGACGTTTGCGTGCTGGCGCGCCAGATCCTCGCCAACTTGTGCGGTTTCATCCGTCGAGGCATCATCGGAAATATTGATGAGGATGTTTTGATGAGTCTGCGCAAGCACGCTCTCGACCGCTCGGCGAAGCGTCGACGCGCCATTATAGACGATCACCCCAACTGTCACCGGTTCGTTCATGACCGTGCGCAAGGCCTTCCTGAAAGCTGAAGCGGGATCGACGGCGCGAGTCCGCCCGGGATGGCAATCGCCGCAGGCGCGCCCGTAACCCGCGATAACGAGCGCGGCACCACTGCAGCCGAGGCATCCGTCTGCTGCGATGATGACGCCATACCGTGAGTTTTCCGTTACCTCGCCTCCAGGCGCAACCCTCTGCGGTTTCGCTCGCAAGCGAGCCGTCGGACGTGGCGCCTTTCGACGCATCAAACACTGCGTCGGCTAAGGCGCCTCAGCCGGCTCCAGCCGCCTTGCGCCAATTCCTGGATGTGACGGACGAACTCGTGGTTCGTCAGCCAGATCGCCAACAGCCACGCGAGAGCGCCAACGCAGCCGGAAACCACGAGCGCCAACGGCGTTGGCCAAACATCGCCGAAGGGACCCCAGCGGACAGCGGCCACCGCCGCCGCCACCGCCGCCGCGACGACCGCGCTCCGCCACCAGACCATGGCGAGCGCGCGGAAACGAAAGCGGAGCGCCGACTTGACTACGGTCAGATAAACACTGACCCAGATGACATGGCCAACGACATAGGCGACGCCAATCCCTTCCAGGCCGAAGCGGGAAAATACGAACAGCAAGCCGATCCAGGCTATGAGCAGCCCGACCTCACAGAAAAATAACACACGAACCCGGCGAAGGGCGGTGAGCACTTCATTATGGGGAGTGACCGCCAGGGGGAGAGCACTGCCGAGGCACAACGCCGGCAGGATGCTTGCGGCAACCCGCCACGGCTCGCCATAGAGGAAAACGATCAGTGGCTCGGCCCAGATCGCCAGGACGGCATAGGCCGGCCAGCCGACGCCGGTGATCACCGCGACGAGACGCAGGTAGATGGGCACCATCCGACCTTCACCGTCCCGTTCCGCGCGCGCAAAGGCGGGCAGCGCCGGCCGCACCGCCGATGCGTAAAAAAGACCGCGAACGTTGTCGGAGATGCTGACGGCACGCGCGTAGAGCGCGAGGTCGGCAAGCCCGACCGTCTTGCCGATCATCAATTGCGCCGCTTGCGTGCCGCCCGCGGCGGCAATGCTGACCCCGGTCAGCCAGCCGCCAACGCGCAAAGGCGCGCCTAACCGCCGAAAGCTCGGCCGCAACCAGCGCGCCTCGGGAACGCACAAAACGTATCCAACGGCGCTGGCGACGTTTCCCGCCAGCTGTCCCCACGCCAAGCTCACAGGACCGAAATCCAGCGCGGCGAGCATCACTGCTACCGCAGCCTGGACCAAACCGCTCGCCAACCCGATCCACATCAGGCTGCCGAACCGCATGTTCCGCAGCAGCAGGATGTTGGCAACCCCGCCGATGGGGGACACGAGGCTGGCGATCGCCAACACGGTGAGGACGGTCGCGACCTGCGGACTGTCATAGAAATCAGCGACCGGACCGCTGAGAAGAAAGACAATGACGGCAATCAACAGTCCAAAAAGCCAGTTGATCCCGGCGGCGGCGCGCAGATCTTCCGCCGTTAACTCCTTTGCCGTGATGAAGTACGGGCCGGATGTGAGAGTTCTTAAGGCTGATATCAGGGTTATCGCGCTCAGACCAATCGTAAATACGCCCACCTCAGCGGGCGAAAGCAGCCGCGCGATGGCAATACCCGTGGCGAAGGTGATCACCTGCGAGCCGTACCTTTGCGCGACGGAAAAGATGATCGATTTTCGCAGGCTCATGGTACGCGCTCACCGCAACTCGGCCGTGCCGGATCGAGGGCTCCCTGACGTGTGACGGCCGAGCGTGTCAGCAGGACTTTGCGCAGCCAAGTGAAAAGCCCGCTGCAGCCTTCTGCGTTCGGGATCGCCCATGCGAGCCATCAATCGCCTTGCAAAGTCGCCTGAGGTGATCAGGGTAAGGATAGGCCCCGGCATACGCGCCACCACCGTTCCTGGCGCCGATCACCGAGCCAATCCCCGCATCTCAACAGCATTCGGACTTCCGGCCCGTCCATCCGGCAGGGCTGCGCCGTACCGGCGCCTGGTCCCCGCCGCTTCGCTTCGCGACCGCGACGCTACCCTGACGTAGACGGAAATTTCCAACTCAACACTCATGCCCGAAACAAACTAACCTTGATTCCAAATATTCGCTGCACGATAAATGCCGCCATTCGCATCCATGTTTCCATGGCATATGGTTGGGTCAATACGGCCCGCCGCAGAAAGCGATAGCCAAGCCTCGGCTTGTTTATGCGGGCGAGGCCCGCACCGATCAGGCCCAGCCGTCGAACATATATCGGCTTTTCATCACGAAACATCTCGGCATTTTTTCTTGTAATATATATCTGTGAGTAAATATTCCTTGATCTTTGATTTGATATGCTGTCATCGGAAATGAACGCGACAACGCCTGGTTTATCCATAAAAATAAATTTCGTAAATTTTGAAAGCCTGATATTAAAATCCCAATCTTCGTTACAGCGTAGCGCCGGGTCAAAAAAACACGCATTATCGATCAACAGCGCTTTCTTGACGAGCAGCGTTTGGACGCTGATGATGTTATCATTCAATAACACCATGCGCAGGTCTCCATTCAGGATTTTTTGCTCGTCACCAGGAACATGCGTCGCCAATCTTGCGCCGAATTTTCTCGCCGAATTTCGACCATGCAGAAGTTTGCCACAGAACACCGCCCCATATTCGGCGCTCGCTGTCGCCAACAGCCTTACCTGTGTTTCGAGTTTGCCGGCCAGCCATTCGTCGTCCGAGTCCTGGAAAGCAATCAGCTCACCCCTTGCGGCGAGAATCCCGGTATTGCGAGCCGCCGCAGCGCCTCGATTTTCGTTGTGACGAATGTAAACTATACGACTATCATCAATTTGGCTGATCAATTCTGAAGTATTGTCATATGAACAGTCATCAACAACGATGACTTCAATATTTTCATAATCCTGATGCAAGACGCTTTGGATTGCTGTCCGCAACGTCTTTGCACGATTGAACGTCGGCACAATAACGCTGACGAGGGGGCTTGAACGACTGTCCGAGTTGCGCGTCACGACTGCCGGTCCATCGCTAATCCCTAACCGAACGCGCCGCGCCGAGACCGCCGGACCGTGCCGAGGAAGCTGCGGACGTGTGTCAGCATGCTGACCTGCCGGGCCGCGCGGGCAAGATCAAATCCGCGATAGCGCGGTCGCTGCCGCCCGAGCAACGCCAGCGCCGCCAGCCGCGACAGCACCAGCGCCTTGCGTTGGCGCTGTCCCGGCTGCATGGCGGCGATTGCGGCAGCGTCGATGGGTTCGGTGACGAGAAACCCCGCCGCCTCGGCGCGCCGCAGCAGGTCCTCCCCCGTCGTCGTCCGGCTGACGATGAGGCTTCGCCCCGGCGCATCGGCAAACGTGGGAAAGCCGCGGGCATCACCGTACCAGGCATCTGCGCACACGAGGTCCGCAAGGCCGCCGGTCCCATCGGGGCAGATCTTGCAGCGAAACTGTACGTATCGCGTCAGGATGCCGCCCCATGACTCATCGTAGCCCATCTGTCTGGTGCGGCCATCGACCGTAATGGCGGCGGCACAACCCGGCCAACCATCGCCGCGGTAGCGGAAGGCGGCAACCTCGGTTTCCGCGACACCGAAGCGCTCGAGGATGGCGCGCGCGCCGGCCAGCGATGGCACACCGGCACAGAAAAATGACAGGACATAGGGGAACCTGTCGCCCACCCGTCGATCCTCGCGGCCGTAGGCGCGCAGCGCCGCCACGTCGCACGGCTTGCCGACAAAGGCGAAGCGGCCCGGCCGGTCGAGCTGGTCCCGTAACCGGGCGAGGGGCGCCGATGGCGCGTAGCGGGAGCCGGCCGCGCGGTAGATATCGTCGAGGCTGACACTTTCGACGGTCCGGTTGGCGATCGGACGATCGGGGTCGGCCGCAGTCTGGATAATGCCGTCGACAGCCCCCGTTTCCAGCAGGAAGCCGAGAATGGCCGAAAGCGCGCCGCCCGAGGAGGCATGGTGACGCAACGTCTCATCCGTCGCGTGGCCGACACGGGTGCTGATCATCGCCCCCCACAGCGGGTGGCGTTCGCTCTCCGTGGGGTCTTTGCTCAGCGCCAAGCCGGGGCACAGGCGCGCGATGGCCGCATCCTCCTCCGGCGACAGCGCGGCCGAGACCCGCGGGCGAAGAAAACCGGCGTCATTGACATGCATGGCGATCCGGCCCGGCGCGGCAAGACTTTCGCACAGGCCACAGCCGGCGCACAGGTTGCCGCGCGCGATCCTGGCCAGCGTTGGCGACAGCGCTGGCGGGGAAGACAGACTCACCGCGAGCGCCCGGCAACGTCCGCAAGGGTCTTGGCAAGGGCTGCCTCGTAAGCGGCAAGCCTGCCGGCGGCGGCGGTGTTGCCCGCGGCGACGAGGCCACGCAGGTGTTCACGGTCGGCAAATGCAGCAAGCACGGTCTCTGCGGCCTCCGCTGTGCTCTGGGTCCGGCAATCAGCGATCGCAGCATAGCCGAGGGAGTGGAAAAGACCGGTAAACTTTCGGCTGTAAGCGATCGGCACCGTCGGCACGCCGCTGGAGAACGCCGCGATGCAGGCGTGCATGCGGGCGCCGCAGAAGAAATCCAGGCCGCTGATATAGGACTTCGCCGCCGACGGTCCGTGAAAGCGCGGCGTCAGGATGACCCCCGGGAACTCGCCCGCCAGCGCTTCGCTGACCCGGAAATCGTCCTCGACGACGAAGCGTTCGGAAATCACGTGGCTGACCAGATGGATTTCCGCATCAGCGACGGCAGCAAAGCGGCGAACCAGGGTACGCACCAGTTCCGGATAATCCGCCTTCAGTTCAAACATGTTATCCTGCGTGTAGCCGCCGTTGAACAGCAGGCCGGAGACGTTGATGCCGATGCGCACCCGCCCGTCCACGGCCCTCGGTTGCGGCTGGTATGGCAGGCGAACAGCAACGTCGGTCGCCTCGATAACGGTGCTCTCCGGCGCCAATTCCAGCACGAAATCGAGCGAGAGACGGTCGCGCACGACCACCTGTCGGCAGCGCCGCAGGACCCGTGCCGCGAGGACGCGCGCCCACCCGCGGCGGAACGGCCCGATGGTTTGCGGGCTGAGGATCAACGGTCGCCCGGTCGCCAGCGCAAGCTGCTTTTCCGTCCATTGCATGGCAAAGCGTCGCAGACCATAAAGATCGGTAAAACTGTCGCCGCCGCCAATGTCGCACACCACGTCGCAGCTCCGGAGTACGGAAAGATGGTTTTGGCGGCGCATCACCAGGTGGCGCCAGCGGATCGGCACCACTTCGACATCCGGGGCAGCCACATAGGGATGGCGGGCGTCGCCGGCGCCGAGGATGCGGAACCGGCAGGACAGGCCGAGGCGGCTGGCGACG
>JALOTH010000119.1 GCA_025458035.1 Rhodospirillales bacterium | reverse complement strand
GCATTACGGCGTCGAGCCGGACATGGTGCTGCTGGCGAAGGCGCTGTCCGGCGGCTACGTGCCGGTGGGGGCGGTGATGTGCCGGCGCGCGGTGTTCGATGCGGTGTTCGATCGCATGGACCGCGCCGTCGTCCATGGCTCCACCTTCTCGAAGATCGATCTGGCAATGGCGGCGGGCCTCGCCACGCTGGCGGTGATCGACGAGGAACGGCTGATCGAGCAGGCGGCCAATCGTGGCGAGCGGCTGATCGCCGGCCTGCGCGCCCGCCTCGCCGGCAATGCCTTCGTCAAGGCGGTGCGCGGCAAGGGGATGATGATCGCGCTGGAGTTCGGCCCGCCGCACAGCCTGAAGCTGAAGGCGGCCTACGCGCTGCTCGACAAGGCCAGCCGCGGCCTGTTTTGCCAGCTGGTGCTGATCCCGCTGCTGCAGCGCCACCACATCCTCGCGCAGGTCGCCGGGCATAACATGCCGGTGATCAAGCTGCTGCCGCCGTTGGTGATCTCCGACGCCGACGTCGCCTGGATCGAGGACGCCTTCGTCGCCGTCACCACCGACAGCGAAAGCCTCGGCGGCATCTGGGACCTTGGCCGCACCCTCGCGCAGCACGCGTTGAAGGCCCGCTCGCAAGCGGCCTGAGGCTGCCGATTCGCCGTCGCCACTACCGCCGGTGAGCACGGCAAGCGATGCGGCTGCTTTGAATCAGCCTTATTTTCAGCGTATTTCGTGCTTAGCTTACGACTCGGCGTTAACATCGCGAGCGATTCAGCTCGCCGCAAAGCTGCACGATGAAAAAAGCCATCGTCCCCGACCCGCGTCACCGCATCCGCACCAGCACCGCCGGCATCGGCGGGCAGCGGCGCGCGCGCCCTGGTAGCGGATCGTGGTCGCTGGCAAGGTTCAGGCTGCCGCCGCTGATCGGCGGGGGGGGCGGCGCTGGCGGCCGTTCCGGCGGCGCCGGCCCGGGCAGCGGCCGCCGCTGGTTGCGCACCCTGGTGAAATGGACGGCGGTCGTCGGCATCTGGGCCGGCATCTTCGTCGCCGGCATCCTCGCCTGGTACGCCGCCGATCTGCCCGATATCGATCAGGCGCTGGCGCCGACGCGGCGGCCGGCGATCACCGTGCTCGCCGCCGACGGCAGCGAGCTGGCGACGGTGGGCGATTTCTTCGGCGATGCGCTGACCATCGGCGAAATGCCGCCCGCGCTGCCGCTGGCGGTGATGGCGGCAGAGGACCGGCGCTTCTACGACCACTTCGGCGTCGACGTCATCGGCATGGTGCGGGCGATGTTCGTCAACCTGCAAGCGGGCAGCGTCCGCCAGGGTGGCAGCACGATCAGCCAGCAGGCGGCGAAAAACCTGTTCCTGAGCCACGAGCGGACGATGAAACGCAAGGTGCAGGAACTGCTGCTGGCGCTGTGGCTGGAGCACCGCTTCTCAAAGGATCAGATCCTCGCCATCTACCTCAATCGCGTCTACTTCGGCGCCGGCGCCTACGGCGTCGATGCCGCCGCCCGCAAGTACTTCGGCCAGCCGGCGCGCCACGTCACGCTGTATCAGGCGGCGATGCTGGCGGGGCTGCTGAAGGCGCCGTCCCGGCTCAATCCGATCGCCAACCCGGCGCTTGCCGCCGAGCGGGCAAAGCTGGTGCTCGCCGCCATGGTCGATGCCGGCTACCTCAGCCGCGAGGACCTGCAATTCGCCCTGCAGCAGGGAGCGGGGACGCTCGCCAGCCGCCGCCAGGTCATTGCCGGCCGCCATTTCGTCGACTGGATCGCGGCGGAGCTGCCGTCGTTCGTGAAGAACCGCGACCGCGACCTGGTCGTGCGCACGACGCTCGATCCCCGTCTGCAGCGGATCGCCGAAGCCCGCGTCGCCGAAATGCTGGCCAGTGCCCCCGCCCGCAAGGCGGCCGCGGGCGAGGCCGCCGTCGTCATCCTCGACGGCGATGGCGCCATCCGCGCCATGGTGGGCGGCGGCGACTACGATGACAGCCCGTTCAACCGGGCGGCGCGGGCGTTCCGGCAGCCCGGCTCCGCATTCAAGCCGATCGTTTATGCCGCCGGCCTCGAGGCCGGGCTGACACCGGACAGCCGGATGATCGATTCGCCGCTGCAAGTGGCGGGCTGGCGGCCGCAGAACTTCAGCCAGCGCTACGAGGGTGAGGTGAGCTTGCGCTACGCGCTGGCGCAGTCGATCAACACGGTTGCCGTCAGCGTCTCGGAGTACGCGGGCCGGCGCCGCGTCGTCGATGTCGCGCGCCGTCTCGGCATCACCGCCGACCTGACGGCGACGCCGTCCCTCGCCCTCGGCTCCAGCGAGGTGAGCCTGTTGGAGCTCACCGGCGCCTATGCGGCGTTCGCCGGCGGCGGCGTCGGCGTCTGGCCCTACGGCATCGTCGAGGTGACCGACCGCCAGGGCCGCCCTGCCTACCGCCGCAGCGGTGGCGGACCGGGGCGGGCGGTGTCCCGGCAAGTGGCCGCGCAGGTCACCGACATGCTGGTTGCCGTTGTCGAAAGCGGCACCGGCCGCGCCGCCCGCTTCGGCCGGCCGATCGCCGGCAAGACCGGCACCAGCCAGAATTTCCGCGACGCGTGGTTCCTCGGCTACACCCGCGATCTGATCTGCGGCGTGTGGATGGGCAATGACGACGATACGCCGATGAAGAAGGTGACCGGCGGCACGCTGCCGGCGCAGTTGTGGCGGCAGGTGATGGCCGATGCCCACGCCGGCCGCGTGCCGCTGCCGCTGCAGGATGAGCCGGCGCTGCCGCCGCCCGCGACGACGATGCCCGCCGACGCCGCCGTCTCCGACGGACGCACCGACGATGGGCCGGCGGCGGCGGAACCGGATCTGTGGGACCGCTTGCTGCGGGTGTTCGGCGGCTGACGGCGGCGGCGATTATCGGCGCCAGAATGGCTTCATCGACTCCGCGATGGCCTGGCCGCGGTCGCGGCCGATATCGCTGAGCATCCGGTCGCTGAGCGTGGCGAGCTGCCGCCGCTGGCGGGCGCGCTCCTCCAGTTCACCCAGCAGATCCGTCGCTCGGATAAGGAATTCTTGGGTGGACTGCCAGCCGCGCTGGATCGCGCCGGCGACGGCGATGCCAGGGGTCGGCGAGGCAAGGCTGAACGTGGCGACGCGGTTCATGGGAACTCTCCTAAACTTTTCGTCATTTCGCCTATATGGCGATGATGGCGACCTCAACATTGACAAACATGCTATAACCCGCGGCGATTGACAAACGATGAAATCTCACGTCAACATAAGTTTTTATAATGCGTAGACGCGGACCATGACACGCCGCCTGCCGCCGCTCAACGCTCTGCGCAGCTTCGAGGCGGCCGCCCGCCACCTCAGCTTCACGCGCGCCGCCGAGGAACTGCATGTGACGCAGGCGGCGATCAGCCACCAGATCAAGGCGCTGGAGGACGATCTCGGCCTGCCGCTGTTTCGCCGTCTCAACCGTGCCCTGCTGTTGACCGACGAAGGGCAGACGCTCTACCCCGCCGTTCGCGACGCGTTCCAGCTGATTACCGACGCGGCGGCGCGGCTGAAGGGGCGCGAGCACACCGGCATGCTCACCGTCTCGACGTTGCCGTCGTTCGCCGTGAAGTGGCTGGTGCCGAGGATCAGCCGCTTTCAGGACCGCAACCCCGACATCGACCTGCGGATCGCCGCCAACGAGCGCATCACCGATCTCGCCCGCGATCGCATCGACGTCTCGATCCGCTTTGGTGCCGGCGTCTGGACCGGGGTGCGCTGCGAAAAACTGGTGGACGAAAGCATCACTCCGGTCTGCAGCCCCGCCCTGCTGCCGCAGATCAGCAGCCCCCAGGATCTCGCCCACCTCACCCTGCTGCACGAAGAGATGCTGCCGCTGCCGGGCTTTCCCAACTGGTCCGACTGGCTGGCCGCCGCCGGACTTGGGGCCGTCGTCGACGCCGACCGCGGCATCCGCTTCAGCCACACCCACATGATGCTGCAGGCGGCGATCGACGGCCGCGGCGTGGCGCTGGGTCTGAGCATTCTCGCCGCCGATGACGTCGCCGCCGGCCGGCTGGTGGCGCCGTTCGGCCTCGTGCTGCCGTCGGGCTACGCGTATTACCTGGTGATGCCGCCGGCGGCGGTGGACCGGGCGAAGATCCGCGCCTTTCGCGACTGGATGCTGGCGGAGATGGCGATCACCCCGGGAGTGCGCTGAACCAGCGCCGCCGCCTCAGCGCACCACCTCGCCGACGGCGTCGCCGTTGGCGGGTTCCACGACCGCCGTTTGCGTCCACTGTTCGAGGTAGCGCGCCGCCTGCCGGTTGCCGCCGGCCGCCGCCTTTTCCCACAGCGCGCGGGCTGCCGCGGCGTCACGGGGCACCCCCTGGCCGTGCAGGTAGATCTCGCCGAGCAGCACCTGCGCCTCGGCATGACCGCCGTCGGCCGCCCGCGTCAGCCAGGCGACGGCCGCCAGCGGGTCCTGCGGCGTGCCCAGCCCCTGGGCGTAGGCATTTCCCATGCTGAACTGCGCATCGCTGTGCCCCGCTTCCGCGGCGATGCGCCACCGGCGCATTGCCTCGCCGGGATCGCGGGCGACCCCTTCGCCGGAGAAGTAGAGATTGGCGAGAAAAACCTGCGCTTCGATGTCGCCCTGGTCCGCGGCGAGGTGCAGCCAGCGGCTGCCTTCCGCCATTTCGGCGAAGGTCATGCCGCGCGCGGCCAGCCAGCCGCCGAGATTGTACTGGGCGATCGACAAGCCTTGCTGCGCCGCCTGCGTCCACCAGGCGATCGCCTGCACCGGATCGGCGGCCACCAGCCGGCCTTCGGCGTAGAGCACGCCGAGCAGATTCTGCGCCTCGGCGTGGCCGCCTTCGGCGGCGGCCCGCCACAGGGCGAGCGCCCGTTCCGGGCTGGCGGCCAGTCCGCCGAAGCCGTCGGCGGTGGCGATGCCGAGGGCATGCAGGCCCGCCGGCTCGCCGACCGCCGCCGAGGCCTGCCACAGCCGTACCGCCGCCGCCGCATCCGCCGGCACGCCGAACCCCTGCGCATAGGCGCGGCCGAGGCCATACTGAGCGCGGGCATCGCCATCGGCGGCCTCGCGCCGCAGCACGGCGATCGCCTGGCCATCGCCGGCCTTGGCGCGGTCGAGCAGCGATTCGACGGTCTTCAGCGGCATGAAGGTGGCGGGGTCGCGCGTTCCCGCACAGCCCGCAACGACAAAAGCCAGAAGGAGGATCAGGATCGACGGGCGAGCGGATACGGCCAACATCTCAGGGTTCCCAGGTACGCGAATCCATGATGGACTCTACACCCTCGGTTGGCAAAGAAAAGATGGCCTATGTCACAGTTGAGCGATCGGCAAAACCCGTTGTAGAAACACCACACGTGTTGCTGCATCGCAACAATAGGTGTGCCCCGACCTATGGCCGCTTGGGCATCAGCACCGTGTAGTCGAAGTCGAGGACGACGGTGCGGTCGTATTTGCCGGCGTCATCGCGAAACGGGAAGTTGGTCGCCGGCGCGTCCCGCGTCGCCACCGTGCGCAGCCGCAGTGCGCCGAGATCCCGGCGTCCGGGCATCTCCATCTTGTCCAGCACCTCGCTCCACGCATAGACGGTATCGCCGGCGAAGGTGGGCGCCACGTGCCGTCCGCCATTGATGGCGGCGACGCGAAAGGCGTTGGCGAGCCCGTTGAAGGACAGGGCGCGGGCGAGGCTGATCAGATGGCCGCCGTAGATGAGGCGCCGGCCGAATCGCGAGTGCTTGTGCATGAGGGCATCGAAGTGCACCCGCGCCGTGTTCTGATAGAGGCGGGTCGCCATCTGATGCTCCGCCTCCTCGATGGTGATGCCGTCCACGTGGTCGATCTTTTCGCCGACCTCGTAATCCTCCCACAGGTAGGGGCTGCCGGCCAAATCGGTGTTGTAATTATGCAACTGAAGAACGTACGGCACCTCCAGGTCGCCGACATCGACCGCGTCCGGCAACTGCGGGATCAGCGGGTCCGGCTCCGGTGCCTCGGGGTCGTTCTTGCGCACCATCACCCAGCGAACGTAGTCAAGGACGGTCTCGCGGTTCTGATTGATGCCGACGGAACGGACATAGACGATGCCGCTGTGGCGGTCCCGGTTCTCGCGCAGGCCGATCACCGTCGACGTGGTGGTGATGGTATCGCCGGGGTAGACGGGGGCGCCGAATTTGCCGGACGCATAACCGAGGTTGGCGATGGCGTTCAGCGAGATATCCGGCACCGTCTTGCCGAAAACGAAGTGGAACGCCAGGATATCGTCGAGCGGCGCGCGGGGCATGCCCAGCGATGCCGCGAACTCCGATGACGAGTTGAACGCAAAACGCGATCCGAACAGCGCGATGTAGAGTGCGACGTCGCCGTCGGTGACGGTGCGCGGCGTTGCGTGAATGATTTCCTGGCCGAGCGTGAAGTCCTCGAAATAATTCCCCGGATTGGTCTTGCTCGCCATCGCACGCCCTCCCGCTTGACCCGTTCGTCGTCCCGCCGGCGCCCGCGCCGGCCGCCGTCAGAAGCCGTAGGCGGCGGCCATCTCGGGATCCTTGCGCGCCACCAGCTTGGCCAGATCGACGATCACCTTCGCCTGTTTCCAGGTGGCGTCGTCCTGCATCTTGCCGTCGATCATCGCCACGCCGGAGCCGTCGGGCATCGCCGCCAGGATCTTCTTGGCGAACAGCACCTCCTTGGCGTCGGGGCTGAACACCCGCTTGGCGATGGCGATCTGGTTCGGCGCCAGCGACCAGGCGCCGGTACAGCCCATGAGAAAGGCGTTGCGGAACTGCGCCTCGCACGCCGGCTCGTCCTTGATGTCGCCGAACGGGCCATAAAAGGCGCGCAGGCCGTTCGAGATACAGGCATCGACCATCTTGGCGACGGTGTAGTGCCACAGATCCTGCTGGGAAAAGGCGCGCTCCGCCGCACCTTCCACCGGATCGGCGAGCACGCCGTAGTAGGGATGGCCGCCGCCGACCCGCGTCGTCTTCATGCCGCGGGAAGCGGCGAGGTCCGCCGGGCCGAGGCTCATGCCGTGCATGCGCGGGCTGGCCGCCGCGATCTCCTCGACGTTCTTGACCCCTTGCGCCGTCTCCAGGATGGCGTGCAGCAGGATCGGCTTGGTGATGCCGTTGCGGGCTTCCAGCAGGGCGAGGTACTGGTCGACGAAGTGGATGTC
The DNA here is from genome assembly GCA_025458035.1 of Rhodospirillales bacterium. GTDB lineage: Bacteria > Pseudomonadota > Alphaproteobacteria > Rhodospirillales > Defluviicoccaceae > Defluviicoccus. The sequence goes on along the minus strand of JALOTH010000119.1, from coordinate 1,162 downwards.
CCAGACGCCTTCGACCTTGGGGATCATGATGACGTCGAGCTTGTTGCCGACCTCGCGCACGATCTCCGCCATGTCATCGAGAAACCAGGGACTGTTGAGCGCGTTGACGCGTGTCCACAGTGCGGTGTCGCCGAAGTCGTGCGCCTTCGCCACCTCGATGAAGCCGGCGCGCGCCGCCTCCTTGGCGTCGGCGGGGATGGCGTCTTCGAGGTTGCCGAGCAGCACATCCACCTGCGCCGCCATCTCCGGCACGCGGGCGCGGATCTTTTCATTGTGCGGCGGAAAGAAGTGGATCATCCGCTCCGGCCGGACCGGCAACTCGCGCACCGGCATCGGCGCGCCGATGGCAAGCGGCTTGAAAAACTGGCTGGGCAGCTTCATGGAATGGGTTCCCTCCCTCAATGCGCCGGCCGCATGTGCACCGCCATTGGCTGGCGGCGAAATTCATTCACGACAGACGTTGCCTACACCGAAGCGAGGAGGAGGTCAAACGTCCGTGGCACCGATTCTGGCGATCCAGTCGCGATCATTTTACGATCGGCTCTTCGCGCGAGACGTCACATGCCAAGTCAGTTCGCCGCCGTCATGCTCCGGTCAGCCACGCCCACGCCTGCTCCCGCTCGCCGGGGAGGAAGAAGCGGACCTTTGCTTGCTTGCCGACGTCGGCGACGCGCTCTTCCTCATCGCGCCATTTCTCCTCGCCGATGATGGCGCAGCGGCGAACCACGTCGCTCAGCATCTTGCCGGTGACCGTGCCGGCGACCTTCGCCCCCTGCGCCCAGCCTTCCAGGTGCGCGTAGTCGAGGAGCAGCCCGATGCCGCCGCCCTCGCCACCGGCGATGCGCACATCCACCTGCGGGAACTGGGCCTCCAGGCGATCGAGGGCACGGTCAATTTCCTCGACCGTGATCTTCCCCGTCATCGTGATGGTGAGGATGCGATTTGCTTCATCCGCCTCGAATTCGATCATCATCCGTCTCCCGCCCCCGCGGATTTGCGCGTCGGCCCCGCGCGTCAGTAGGGTCAATGGCGATGGACTCGCACCGCGGAACGCACGCCCGGTGATTCCTACACCACAACCACGACCGGCGCCAGGGAAGACGCCAGGGAGCAAGCGGCCTGATTGACGGCCAGCGGCCGTGTTGCGCGCTCGCCAGGCCGG
>JALOTH010000118.1 GCA_025458035.1 Rhodospirillales bacterium | reverse complement strand
CCAAGCGGGAGGCCGTTGCCGCGCCGAAAGCGAGTGAACCGAAAGCGACCGCGGCCGCCAAGCTGGATGTCGCCGTCAAACCCGAAGCGGCGGCGAAACCCGAAGCGGCGGCGAAACCCGAAGCGGCGGCGAAACCCGAAGCGGCGGCTATCCCTGCTGACACCGCGAAGGCGCCACCACCCAAACCGGCTCGCCGCACCGGCGCCGGGCGCTCCGCCAGCAAGAGCTGACGCGCCCTCGCCGCCCGCCGGTCAGCGGTCGCCCGCCGCTCCGGCGGGCGCGGCCCGGAACTCGGCCTTCCCGACGGTGGTAAAGCCGGCGGCGCGGCGCGCCGCCAGCCGTCGCAAAATCGTTTCGCGCTGACGCGTATCGGCGTCGCGCCAGCCCGCAATCTCCTCGATCGTTCTGAGGCAGCCGCGGCAGAACCCCGTTGTCGGGTTGAGTTCGCATACGCCGATGCACGGCGAAGTTACGGGGGAGGGCGGCATCGGGACAGTCATTCCTCGCGGCTGATGATCTCGTCGGGCGTTTGTAACGGTCAACGCCGGTGCGAGGCAACGGTTCACGTGGTGGGGGACGGCGCGAAATTCTTCGCTGCGTGTTCGCCGTTGACGATTTGGCAAGCCGGAGCCGCCTAAACTCCCTTCGTTCGCTGCGGCGGTTGGGCTACGGCCGCCGAGCCCCGCGCAAAACGCGATTGTGCATTGCAGCAATGTGGGTTGCGATTGGAACGATTCCAGGTATTCTGATCATGCTGAGTTGCCTGCCATGACAGCGGCCGGGACGGCAACGCACCGCGACGGGAGCGAATGAGCTCGCCCAGCACTATCTGCTGAGTGGGTGGTTAGCCAGCCGTTAACCCATGCAGTGAGCAGGCCGATGGCAATTCGTAACCTCGACAAGCTGTTTTATCCCCGTTCCGTGGCGGTAATCGGGGCCAGCAGCCGCGAGGGTCTGCCCGGCCATCGCGTGATGAAAAACCTGCTGCATGGCGGCTTTGACGGACCGATCATGCCGGTCAGCGGCCGGGATGCGGCGGTTGCCGGTGTGTTTGCCTATCCCAGCATCGCCGCGCTGCCGCTGACCCCCGATCTCGCCGTCGTCTGCCGGTCGACGCGGGCGATGCCGGCGATCGTGCGCGAGCTGGGCGAACGCGGCACCCGCGCCGCGATCCTGCTTGGCGAGGATGACGAAGCGCCGCAGGCCGCCGCCGACAGCGGGATCAACGGCGAAATCCTGGCCGCCGCCAAGCCCTTCGGTCTGCGCATTCTCGGCCCGCGCTGCCTCGGCGCGATGGTGCCGGGGATCGGTTTGAACGCGACACTGGCCCATACCGGCGCGCAACCGGGCTCGCTCGCCTTCGTCTCCCAGTCGACGACCATCTGCAGCGCCGTTCTCGACTGGGCTAATGACCACGACATCGGATTTTCCTACTTCATTTCCCTGGGCGAGACCGCCGATGTCGACTTCGGCGACGTCATCGACTTCCTTGGCTCGGACGCGATGACCCGCGGCATCCTGCTCTATCTCGAGGAAATCGGGTGCGGGCGCACCTTCATGTCCGCCGGCCGGGGTGCCAGCCGCAACAAGCCGGTGATCGTCATCAAAGGCGGCCGCACGCCACAGGGGCAGCGCATCATTTTCGGCGATGCCGGGGCCAAGGGCGCCGACGAGGCCTATGACGCGGCGATCCGGCGCGCCGGCATGCTGCGCGTCTATAGTTTCGGCGAACTGTTTGCGGCGGTCGAGACTTTGGCGCGGATCCGCCCGCGGAAGGCCAAGCACCTCGCCATGATCAGCAACGGTCAGGGGCTGGCGGCGATCGCCGTCGATGCGCTGATCACCAAGGGCGGCTGCCTCGCCGATTGCGGGCCGGCGACGCTGGCCGCGCTGGCGCCGATGGTGGGACATGTCCAGCCGCCCATGAGCAACCCGGTCATCCTCGCTGGCGACGCCCCGGCTGAACAGTATGCAACGGCGGCGCGGGCGCTGCTCGCCGATCCGTCGGTCGATACGCTGCTCGTCCTGCACGCGCCGACCGGCAAGAGCGACAGCGCGGCGGCAGCGGCAGCGATCATCAGCGTAGCCGCGGAGACGCGTGGCCAGGTGCTGACCAGCTGGCCCGGCGGCAGTGCCGCAGCGCCGGTGCGCCGCCGCTTCGCCGATGCGGGCATCCCCACTTACGATACGCCGACGCAGGCGATCGATGCGTTCCTGCACATGATGCACTACCGCCAGAACCAGGAACTGCTGATGGAGACACCGCCGTCGGTTCCGGCGGACTTTGCGCCAGCCGTCGAGGTCGCGCGCGCCACCATCGTTGAACGACTGGTGCGCGGCGGCAGCGTCATTGACGGACGCGAAGCGGCGACGCTGCTGACCAGCTATGGCATTCCGACTGTCGAATCTCGCATCGCTGGCAATCCCGATGAGGCGGCGACGGTGGCGCGCACTCTCGGTTTTCCCGTCGCACTGAAGCTGTGCGCGTCGGACGCCGATGATGACGCAACCGTGGGCGGGGCCTGCCAACTCCTGAATTCCGAGGACAGCGTGCGCGCCGCTGCCAGCGACATGCTGGAAACGGTCCGGGATCGTCGGCCACAGGCGTCGCTGCGCGGACTTTTGGTCGAACGCATGATCAGGCAGTCGGCGGCGCAAGAGGTCATGATCAGCGTCAATCAGGACCCGATTTTCGGGCCCGTCATCGTTTTCGGCCATGGCGGCCCCGCCGCAGATGTTCTCGCCGACCGCGCCATGGCCTTGCCGCCGCTGAACATGACACTGGCGCAGGAACTGGTGTTGCGCACGCGGGTCTCCCGCCTGCTGACGGGCTATGGCGCCCGCCCGCCCGCCGATCTGGCGGCGCTATGCCGTACCCTGGTTGCGGTCTCGCAAATGATCATCGACCTTCCGGAAATAGTCGGTCTCGAGATCAACCCGCTGTTCGTCGACGAGCGCGGCGTCTTCGCGGCGGGCGCTCGGCTAGAAATCGCCCCGGCGGCTGTCGGCGGAGCGGAGGACCGGCTCGCCATCCGGCCCTATCCGAAGGACCTTGAGGAGCCGTTCGCCCTGCGCAGCGGCCGTACCGTGCTGCTGCGGCCGATCCGGCCGGAGGATGAGCCGGCGCACTACGAATTTCTGTCGAAGGTCACGCCGGAAGACATCCGGTTGCGTTTTTTCCATCTGATCCGCCAACTGCCCCATGCGGAAATGGCGCGCCTGACGCAAATCGACTATGACCGTGAGATGGCGATCATCGCCACCGCGCCGAAGGCCGATGGCAGCGGCCCCGAAACGCTGGGTGTGGTGCGGATCGTCGCCGACCTCAACAATGAGCGGGCCGAATACGCCATTCTGGTCCGGTCTGACCAGAAGGGGCAGGGGCTCGGCAAGAAGCTGATGGAAAAGATCGTCGCCTACTGCCGGTCCCGCGGCACCGCCGAGGTCATCGGCATGGTCCTGCGGGACAACCGGCGGATGCTCGATCTGGTGCATTCCCTTGGCTTCACCAGCCGCATGGTTCCGGATGAGGACGTCGTTTCGGTGCGCCTCGCGCTGAAGGCGCTGCCGCCAGCGGAACCCGCCGCCGAGGATCGCCCGGCGGCCTGAAGAGCGGCGGCAAGCGGCCAAGCACCCTGTGATCGTCAATACGTCTCGATGTTGATGGTCAAGGATCGCCGCAGCAACTGCGCGTTGCCGGCGCGGATCGGTTCCACCGAGTGCCAGGAATTGTGTGTCTTGACGAAGATGATCGCCTGATTGGGAACAAAGGGGTAGGTTTCGACCACCTCCATGTCATCGAAATCGGCGAGCGCGTTCATCTTGTTGTAGGCGTGGCGGATGTCTTTCGGCCGGTTGACAGTGGTGCCGCCGCCAAGCGCCGGGTTCCATTCGCCCTCTCGCGTCATCGACACGACGATGGTCACGGCCTTGCTGGGGGCGTCGGTGTGTGGTGGCAGATGCCCGCCGTCGCCGCGGAGGATCGAAAACTCGAAGCGCGAGCGCAGGATCGGATTGCGCACGCAGTAATCGGCGCTGAAATCCTTAAGCACCTTGCTCGCCCGCTTCCATCGGGAAACCGGTGTGTAGCCCAGGTCTATGTTGTGAGTTCGCAAGACATCGACAATGTAATAGGGAAACTCTTCACTCTTTATCCAATTGTAGAAATCTCGCCAGGGGTTTTTGTTGACGAAGCCAAGGTATTTCTGGAGATTTTCCTTCTCGGAAAGTGTCAGCTTGCTCCCTGGCTTGCCGATATAGGCGTAGTCGTCAAACAGCTCGATGGGGGGAAATGCGTCGACCAACCGATCGTAAGCGTCCGCCGCCATCACCGGCCGAGCCACCCCAATCGGGTAGGGCTCGTACCGCATTACAAGTTTGGAGAAATCAAGGAACATCATCCGGTCCATGCCGCTGCGCCGAAAGCAACCGCCGCCCCATCGATGAGCAGTGGGACACCCGTCCGTTCGTGGACCACGGGTTCCGAGGTGAACAACCGGTCGCAGCGGCGCGCCAGGTGGGCGAGGATGGCCATATCCGTTGCCGCGTGAACGCTGGCCGACGTACCGCGCCGTGCGATGTCGGGGTTGTCGGCATAGGCGTGGGTTATCTCGAAACTGAAGCCGGAGAGGACGACACGGGCATACCGTCGGTCGCTGAGAGCAAGAACGGCGGCGATGAGGCCGCTGGATGGAGCCTTCTGGCCGACTTGCTTGGCGACCTGCGCATCGCCCTCGCAAAGCTCGCAGATCCTCTTGTGGTAAAACTCGAAAGGCTCGAAGCGGATCTCATCGTAGTGGTAGCGGCAGGCCCGAAGTATCCGCTTGAGCAGGGGTGGCGTTGTGCGCAGTACGGTGCGCAAATTCATCATCGCCTTGAATGGGCGCCCGGCGAATGGTGGCCGCGGGTAGATGTAAAGCACGCCCGTTGACAGGCCAGACAGGGCGTCGAGAGCGAGGCGGTTGGACGAGGTTTTTGCCGATGGCACGACGCTGGACATCACCGTGAAGATCGGCCGGGGCAGGCCGAGCCGCAACGCGGACCGCCCCGACGCGTTGGCACAGGCGACGGCTTCGATGACGGACGCCGGTGGCAGCGCCGGTTGCGGTTTCGACCCGAGTACGACGATCGTGGTCATCGGTCGAGAGCTTTGATCCTTAACGTCTGGCGTTCCCCGATGCGCCGTGACGATCGTCGCGCCGCTGCTGCCGGGCTTGGCCAGTGGGCTTTGAGAGCCGTCAGTTTACACTGGGTTGATCGCTTTCATAGCAGGCACGAGGGATCGCCGCCGCAAGATTCCGGTGCGCCAGAAATCGCCCGTGCAACGGCCGCCGGCGGCGATGGTCGCACCCGGCGCCAGCGCAGGCGATTGTCGCGCTGTCATCCATAGCGCGCATATCGCGGCTGCAAAATTAACATTTCTCGATCTCGCATGTGCAGCGCATGCTGGCGACGCTGGCGTTTTTTACGCGTTCACCCCGCAGGTGTCACCATGGCGCAGTGGCGAGAAAGCCGAAGGCTGGATGTCCCCGTCAACACCGCGTTCGACATTGTTGCCGATGTCGCGGCCTACCCCGAGTTTCTGCCGCTGTGGCAACGGGCGGAGGTGGTGATGAACTCGGCGGACGGCTACGAGACGGTGCAGACGGTGGGAATCGGCATGCTCGCACACCGCTTCCGCACGCGGACGACCCTCGCCCGCCCGCGCTCCATCGTCGTCCGCTCCGCCGACAGCGTGTTCCGTACGCTGCTGCTGCGCTGGCGTTTCCGCCCCGATGGCGACTTCAATTGCCGTGTCGATTTCGATCTCGACTGCGACGTGGCGGCGTGGTGGCTGAAGCCGGCCATCGAGTCGATGATGGCGTCGACGGCGCAAACGATGATCGACGCCTTCGAGCGGCGGGCGCGCGCCCTGCAATGCCGCCGGCGCGCCGCGGCCTGATCGCCGCCAGGGCCTGATCACCATCGACCCGGTCTGCGGAGCCCGCTAGAACGTCGACGGTGGCCGCGGTCGAGACACGCGTCGGGGGCTTGCATGGCCGATCTGATCGAGAACAAGACCTTCGACGAAATCGCCGTGGGGATGTCGGCGAGTGTCGTGCGTGCGCTGAAGCGCGAAGAGGTTGAGACCTGGGCGGCCGTCACCGGCAACGTGAATTTCATCGATCCCGAACCGCCCGGCGGTGGCGACACGACAGAGGCTCCCCGTGGCGGCGGGCAGGCGCTGTGGGGCGCGACCTTGTTCTCGACCGTCGCCGGCACGCAGTTGCCGGGGATCGGATCGGTGACCAAGTGGGCGCAGGTCCGCTTCCTGAAGCCGGTTCCCCTCGATGCGCCGGTCACCGCCACCGTCACCGTTACCGCCAAACGCGACGACGACGCCATCGTCGTCCTCGACTGCCGGCTCACCGATGCCAACGGCGATCCGCTGATCGTCGGCACCGCCGAGGTGGAGGCGCCGCGGCGGAAACTGCGCCACGTGCGTCCCGATCTGCCGCGGGTCGAACTGCGGCACGAGGACCGTTACCTGGAGCTGGTGGAGGCGTGCGACGGGCTGCCGGCGCTCTCCTGCGCCGTCGTGCACCCGTGCAGTGCCGATGCCTTGCGGGGGGCGCTGGAGGCGGCGGAGCGGCGCCTGATCACGCCGGTCCTGGTGGGGCCGGCAGGACGGCTGCGCGCCATCGCCGAAGCCGAGGGCATCGACGTGTCCGGCTGCCGCATCGTCGATTCCGAGCACAGCCATCATTCGGCGGAACTGGCCGTCCGCCTCGTCAACAGTGGCGATGCCGATGCGCTGATGAAGGGCAGCCTGCACACCGACGAACTGCTGCACGCGGTCCTCGCCAAGCCCGCTGGCTTGGCCACAGAGCGGCGGCTCAGCCACTGCTTCATTCAGGTCGTCCCCACCTACCCGCGGCCGATCATCGTCACCGACGCCGCCATCAACATCCATCCCGATCTGCGCGCCAAACGGGACATCGTGCAGAACGCGATCGAACTCGCCCACGCTCTCGGCATGGACAACCCGCGCGTCGCCATCCTGGCTGCGGTGGAAACGATCAATCCCGATATGCCGTCGACGGTGGATGCGGCCTCGCTGTGCAAGATGGCCGAGCGCGGCCAGATCCGCGGCGGCGTGCTCGATGGCCCTCTCGCCTTCGACAATGCCATCAACATCGAAGCGGCGCGCATCAAGGGCATCGTCTCGCCGGTCGCCGGTCGCGCCGACATCCTTGTCGTGCCCAACCTCGAAGCCGGCAACATCCTGGTGAAAAACCTGACATTCATGGCGGGGGCGGAGGCCGCCGGCGTCGTCCTCGGGGCGCGCGCGCCGATCGTGCTGACCAGCCGCGCCGATTCCGCTCACACCCGCCTCGCCTCCGCCGCCGTCGCCGTGCTGATGGCGGCCGCCATTCGCGACGGCCGCGCCTTTCTCAAGACCAGCGACTGAAGCCGGCGTTCGCTTGGCCGGGGCCGAGCGAGACGCGTCGCGGCGGTGGCGGCGCCGCGCGGATGTCGTGCGCCACCTCGGCAGCCAGTTGTCCGACGGCGCGGCTCATCGCCTCGACGATGGCGGGATAGGTGTCGACAACAGCGGGCACGCGAATGCGCGCGTCGCGTACCGTCACCGTACGCTCGCCGAGTTGTTCGATGACGACCCAGCGGGCTTCGAGGACGACGGTGCCATCGGCTTGCCGCTCAAAGCGGTCGACCGTCATCCGCACCTCGTAGTCGAGGGGGAAGGCGCGGCGGAACGGCAGCACCACCGCCCGCCGTGTCGGCAGCAGGGTGCCGAGGTCAGCGGCGAGCACCCGCTCGAAATCGGCGCGGAGCGGGCTCGCCCACTGATAGAAGCGATCGATGACGAGTTCGTTGGAGCTGGAACGCTTGATGATTTCGCGCCGCTCGAGATACGCGGGAAACTCGACGGGGGCGATGCCGACGGCCACCTCCGCCCCCGCCGGCGCGACAGCCGCCGCCGCATCGGCCGGCCGCTCGCTCATCGACGTCAGCACGAAAAAGTTGGTCGGCGGCTGATCGCCGAGGATGGTGCATGCCGCGACCACTGGAACGAGAAGCAGCAGGAGCAGCCGCCGCAGGGTAGCGCAAAGATCGGTCATTGACGGGCTCCCGGCACCCTGCCGAACAGGACGGAGTTTGGACTTTGCTCAAGGGCATCGGCGAGGCCGCGCACCGAGCGCATCGTCAGCGTCAGTTCGCGCAACGCATTGGCGATCTCGTATTGCAGCGGTGAGCCCGGCTCAACGGTGGCGTTGACGTTCTTCAGCAGGGTCTCGGCGACGGTGAGCGCCCCGCCGAGCTTGTCGAGGAGCGGACCCACCTGCGCCAGATCCCGCTGCAGGGCGGGCAGCATTTTGCGGACGCAGGGCGGGCAGCATTTTGCGGACGTCGGCCATGGTGGCGTCGGCGGACGTCGCCGCCGCCCGCAGGCTGGTCAAGGACGGCGAGACTTCCCGGTCGACGCGGCCGACCAGGGCCTTGATCGTTGTCATCGTTTCGTCGGCGCTGCGCACGGCGTCATTGGCGTTGACGATCATGTTGCGCAACTCGGGCATGGTGATCAGGTTGCGGATCGCCTCGATCGTCTGGTCGACATCCTTGCTCAGCTGATCGAAGTCGGCCTTGTCAATGACGGCGAGGATCCGCTGCATCGTCGTTTCGAGGCGCTCGATGGTGGAGGGGATGGTGGGGATCTCGGCCAGCCCGCGGTCTTTCGGGGCGACGGCGGTGCCGGCAAAGAAGACCGCCTGCGTCGCCGGGAACATGTCGAGACCGATGCCGAGCTGGCCGGTGACGAGACTGACCGGGATCAGCTGCGCGCGCAGGCCGGCGTCTACCAGTTCGCGGAATTGCTCCTGCGGGGAACGGGTTTGCGTTTCGGTGGTTTTCCAGTTCTCGGGGAACAGATTGACGTCGACGCGCGTCAGAAAGCTTAGCGTTGCAGGATCGTACAGCAGGTCGATGTCGGTGACCCGTCCGACCGGCACGCCGCGGAACATCACCGGCGAGCCGACGTTAAGCCCCTGCACCGATCCCGTGAAGTACATGAGGCTGGATTTCACCGGCTGAAACAGGCGGCCGCCGCCAAAAATCAGAAAGGCGGCGATGATCAGCGCGATGCCAGCGAGAACGAACGCCCCGATCAGCTTGGTGTTTGCTTCTTTCGCCATATGTCCCTATCCCGCCTCCGTCTCCGTCACGCCGTGGTTTCGTTGAGTTCGCCGCGCGACAGAAACGCCTTCACGGTCGGATTGTCCGTCGTCTTCAACAACATTTTGGGATCGCCCTCGGCAATCATCGTCCGGCTGGCCGCATCGAGAAACACGGAATTGGTGCCGATGGACAACAGGCTCGGCAGTTCATGGGTGACCAGGACGATCGTCGCGCCGAGGGTATCGCGCAACTGGACGATGAGATCATCGAGAAGACGCGAGCTGATCGGATCGAGCCCGGCCGACGGCTCGTCGAAGAACAGGATTTCCGGATCGAGCGCCATCGCCCGGGCGAGGCCCGCACGCTTGACCATGCCGCCGGAGATCTCCGACGGATAGTAGTCCTCGAACCCGGCGAGCCCGACCAGCGCCAGCTTGAAGGCGACCACATCGGCGATTTCGCCGGCCTTGAGGTTCGTGTACTCCTGCAGCGGCAGGGCGACGTTCTCCGCTAGCGTCATCGATGTCCACAGCGCTCCCTGCTGATAGGTGACGCCGCAGCGGCGGATGATCGCTTCCCGCTCCGCCGGATCGGCCTGCCACAGGTTGACGCCGCGAAAGTAAACGTTGCCCGCGGCCGGCTCGATCAGGCCGATGAGATGGCGCAGCAGCGTGCTCTTGCCGCAGCCGCTGCCGCCCATGATGATGAAAATGTCGCCCTGGTTGATGGTGAATGTCAGGTCGCGCTGCAGGACAAAGCTGCCGAACGCCATCGTCAGCTTCTCCACGCGGATGGGCGGCTCGGTGCCGGCGGACGGGGTAGGGATGGGCGGGTGATTCATAGTCCGAGGGTCGTCGTCACGACGGAGAAAATGAAGTTGGCGACGATGATGGCGACGATGGCGCCAACCACGGCGGAGGTCGCCGCGAGGCCGACGGACGCCGCGCTGCGGCCGCACTGGATGCCGCGAAGACAGCCATAGAAGGCGACGAGCGCGCCGAAGACGATCGCCATCAGCACGCCGATGACGAAATCCTTGATGCTGAGGGCGCTGACCAGCTGAAAGTAAAACGCCACCGGCGAGATGTTGAGCATCACCTGTGCGACCAGCATGCCGCCAAGAATGCCGGCGACGTTGCTGAAGAAGTACAGAAACGGCATCATCACCACCATGGCGATGATGCGCGGCAGCACCAGGAAGTCGATCGGCGAGATGCCGAGGGTTTCCAGCGCGTCGATCTCCTGATTGACCTGCATGGTGCCAATCTGCGCCGCGTAGGCGGCGCCGGTGCGGCCGGCCATCACAAATGCGGTCATCGATGCCGCCATCTGCCGGACCATCGACAGCCCGATGAGATTGGCGACGAAGATTTCAGTGCCGAACTTCTGCAGCTGGATGGCACCGATGAACGCCGTCGAAATGCCGACGAGCAGGCTGATCAGGGCGATGATCATCAGGGCGTTCGGCCCGCATTCCTGGATCAGCAACAGCACATCCGATCCACGCAGCCTGGCCCGCCCGCGAATGAGGCGGGAAAAGCCGAGGGTGACGGCGCCGAGGAAACCTACCGTCGCCTTCGCATCGGCAACGAGGGCGAGCCAGCCCTTGCCAAGCCGCGCCAAAAACGGCGTCGACGCCGCGGCCTTGCGGGCACCGGCCTTCTCGGGGACGGCGAGGGCGAGGTTCAGCAGCCGCCTGGCGCCGTCGGGCAGCGCCTCGGCATCGACCTCGATCCCACGCTCGCGGCAGGCGTTGTCGACCGCCATCAGGAACGACACGAGGGCGCTGTCCCAGGCGGTCACCTTGTCCGCGTCGAAGCGCACCCGCTTCAATTCGGCGGCCTCCGCCAACTTTTTCAGGGCGCCGTCCTTCGTCGGCGGCTGGTGGCGCAACCGCCAGTCGCCGACGAAATGCAGGGTCAGGGTGCCGGCGGTTGGCTGGCTGTAGACGAGATTGGCGGCGTTGCTTTCGGCGGCGGCTTGCGGCACGCGGAACTCCGTGGAAGACTTACGGTCGCATGTAGCACGTCGCGACCGCCGGTCATAGATCGCCGGCAATCGTGCCGTTCGGGGAAGGAGAGCGCCAGTGCAACGCGTTGGGAGCGCCGGCGAAGCCGCCGACCTGCGATCCCGGCGCGCGCTGCTGCGCGGCCTCGCTGCGGGCGCCGTCTGCGGTATCGCGGCCGGCCGCGGGGCCACCGCCGCCGTTGGCGGCAAGGTGGGCATGGCCGAGCCGCCGCCGGCTGCGCACCTGTTCGACCGGTACGGTTTCGATGAAGAGGCCCGTCGGCGGGTCGATGCCGGCGACATCGTCGCACGCCAGTTGCCGTCCACGCGCCCGCAGCAGATGAGCGTGGCCAGTGCCCTGCTGCTGCCGCAGCCGCTGGCGGTGGTCGCCGATCACTTCGCCGACGTTACCTTCTACCCGCCGGACCCGGACCTGCGGGCGAGCGGCCTGTTCGACGCCAGCGGCGTTCGTGTCGCTGGTCATGATGGGCACGGCGCCATATTCGCGGCGGCGGACGGCGCCGAGATCGATCGCCTCCATGCCGTCGAAGCCGGGTCGGCGTTCAATCTGTCGAGCGCTGAGATTGCTCGCATCCGCCGCCGCCTCGCCGGCGCCAGGGCTGCGGACGGGGCCGCGGACGCCGCTGCGGCCAATGCGGCCTTTGCCGCCGTGTTGACGGAGCGAGCCGCCGCCTATGCCGCCGATGGCCTCGCGGCGATCGCGCCATACGATCGCGGCGACGGCCGAGAGCAGCGGCCGGGTGCGGCGCTGCGGGCGGATGGCGAAGCATTCGACGCTGAATTCACGCCGTATCTCGGCAATCTGCGGCGCGCCCTCGCCGCCCATCCACAGCCGCCGCCGGCGACGGTGGCAAGCCGGCTGTTCTGGCGCAAGACGCTGATCGACGGACGTCTTGGCCACCAAGTGATGCATCTGCTGATCACTGGCGGCGATGGCTGGCTGGCGACGGCAACCCGGCAGATCTACGTCTCGCACAGCTATGACTGCCTGCAGGCGATCGCCGTTTTCTATGACCTCGGCAACCGCAGCCTTCTCATCGACGCCAATACGACGACCACCGACCAGATCCCGGCGCTGTTCGGCGCGCTGGCGCGCCGGCTCGGCGGCGACGCACTGCGGCGCACGCTGATCCGCCATTTCGCGGCGTTGACGACGCGCCTGACGGACGTACGCTGAAGCTCCGGCGCGCACGTTCCGGTGCCGGCGGGCAGTGTGCTATGATGCGAGGTTCGCGGGGCCGATGCCGGAACACCGGGTCGCGCTGCGGACGGCGGGGCAGAGCGGGACACGTCAACCATGTCCACGGTGTTTGTGGCGCAAAGCGAGTCGTTGCGGTCGTGGGCGACGGACGTCGGCCTGACCAAGCACGTCTACTACCTCGGCGTCGTCGTCGAGGATGGCGAGGCGGCGGTGGCGGCGATGAACGCCTGCCGCGCCGGCGGCCGCGATGACTGGAAGCTGATCCGCCAGCGGACGGTGGCCGACGTGGACGAGGCCGACGCGCGCGAGACGCTGGCGCGCAAGGAAACGCGCATCGACCCCAAGTATTACCCGCAACTGCGCGGCTCCCCCGGCATCTTCAAGGTGAAGACAGCCAACGTCGAGAACCAGATGATGGTGCAGCGGGCGCTCGCCGGCGAGCTGACCAAGGCGCTGCGCCTGAAAGCCACCGATATCGCCGACTACCTGATTCGCAACGCGGTCGGCTGACCCTTGCCGGCTCGACGAGCCGCGGTAGATGGGAAATACTGCCGAACACATGAGAAGAAGGCGCGCCGGATGACAGCGGGGGGCGGCGTTACCCAGACGGCTGAAAATAGCCGGTACGTCGCGCAGGCAACGGACGGCGCGACGGCGACCGTTACCGTCAACGAATACTACATCCAGGGGCTGAGCAAGCCAGCGGCGGTTGCGGCGGAGGAACTTGCTGCGGCGCGGGCATGGTTCGAGGCGATGCCGCTCGATGACGTGCCCGAACCGACGGGCCTGCCCGCCGGCTCGCACATGCCGCTGATCAGCAACCCGCTGTTCGTCGGCCGTGGTGAGGAGTTGATGGCGCTGGCCGCCGCGCTGAAAACGGGTCCCGCTGCCGTGGGCGCGGCGACCGCCGCCACCGGCCTCGGCGGCATCGGCAAGACGCAGCTCGCTTGCGCCTTCGCCTTCCGCTACGGGCAGTTCTTCAGCGGCGGCGTATTCTGGCTGAGCTTCGCGCAAGCGGACGCGGTGCCGGCGGAGTTCGCCCGCTGCGGGGCCCCTAGCGCGCTGCATCTCCACCCCGGCTATGACGGCCTGCCGCTGCCTGATCAGCTCGGCCTCGTCGCCGCCGCCTTCGCCTCGGACCTCCCGCGCCTGCTGATCTTCGATAACTGCGAGGCGGAGGACCTACTTGCCGCCTGGCTGCCGCGCTCCGGCGGCGCGCGCGTGTTGATCACCAGCCGGCGGGCGGACTGGAGCCTTGCCCTCGGCGTGCGCCCGG
>JALOTH010000117.1 GCA_025458035.1 Rhodospirillales bacterium | reverse complement strand
ATGACCCAACTTTAGATTCTCAAATAAAGAATCAATTTCAGATATATTTAAGTGATAAGCGCGTTGAATATTCGGAACAACTTACTAGAAATGGTAATCGGAATCGTGCGATAAGGGAACTGCTTTTATCGGCAAAGCAGGGTGCTGGCATCAAGGCGTGGCTCAAAATCATTCCGCCGCTGCTGTTATCGCGTGGTGGGTTTAGGGCGCTTCGTCTGATGTCGGGACGGGCATTTTCCCGCCAAGGATGATCGTTCATATGCCATTACTTGCCCTGTGTCTGCTGCTACTCGGCACTGTTGCTGCTGCGCGACTTTAACTCTTTTCGGTATTGGCTGAGCATCATGGGGAACGCTTCGACTGCGCAGGTCTTCCGGGCTGTCGGCGACGCCAAGGGCGAACCGCCGCCCGCCGCGGCGGCTGACTCCCCCACGGCCGCCGCGCGATCGTCGTTTGCGCTGATCCTGGCCGTGGCGTTCCTGGTCAGCTTGATCCTGCCCATCGACATCCACCTGGGATCGCTGCGGTTCATGCCGTACCGCATCGTCGCGCTGGTGGCGCTGATCCCCTGCACCGTTCTCGTCATTTCCGGTCGCGCGGGTGCCCTTTACAAAGCCGACATCCTGATGATGGCGCACGTGGGCTTGGCGGTCCTGGCGCTGCTCATCAACCACGGCTTCGATCACATCGAATTTGCCGGGATGTACGTGATCGAAACGCTGGGCCCTTACATGCTGGCGCGCTGCGCCGTCCGCTCGGCCGCCGATTTCCGCCTCATCGTCTGGCTGGCCCTGGCGATGGTCGTGTTCATGCTGCCGTTCACGCTTTACGAGGCGGACACCGGTCACCGCGTACTGCGCAACGTCTTCGGCCATTCCCTTGAGGGGGCCCGCATCGACAAGAGGTTAGGCCTCGACCGGGCATTCGGGCCGTTCGAACACCCGATCCTTTACGGAAACTTTGTCGCCAGTTGCCTTGCCATCACCGTTTACAGCCTGGGCCGCTGGGGCTCGCGCCTGATCCCCAGCCTTGCCGCTGCGGTGGTTGGGGCCGCGACATTCGTATCGCTGTCGTCGGGGCCACTCGGTACGTTTATGTTCCAGATCTATCTCATGATCTGGGATAAGTCGACGCGCGGGATC
The DNA here is from genome assembly GCA_025458035.1 of Rhodospirillales bacterium. Classification (GTDB taxonomy): domain Bacteria; phylum Pseudomonadota; class Alphaproteobacteria; order Rhodospirillales; family Defluviicoccaceae; genus Defluviicoccus. Next base: position 14,013 of record JALOTH010000117.1, on the reverse strand, counting down.
AGGAACAGGTGGGGGGTGCTGTTCGCCTTGTTCGTCGCCGCCTATATCGCCATCGACATCCTGTCCAATCGCAACCCCTTTGTCGTGCTTTCCGATTATCTGACGTTCAGCGCAGAAACCGCCTATTCCAGGGTTCTGATTTACGAATTCGGCACCGCCGAGGTGTGGCGTCACCCGCTGTTTGGCATCGGCCTCAACGAATGGCAGAGACCGGACTTCAAGAGTGATAGCTTCGATGCCTTCTGGCTGCTGCAGACGATGCGCTACGGGATTCCCGCCGGCCTGTGTTTGATCGGCGCCGTTTTCGTGCTGTGTTTCGCCCTCGGCCGCCGCGCGCTGCCGCCCGAGGTGGCCCGTTACCGCAAGGGTTGGATGATCAGCATCGTCGGCCTTGCCGTCTCCGGCATCTCCGTGCACTTCTGGGGCGCCGTTTATGGTTGGCTGATGTTCCTTCTCGGCAGCAGTGCCTGGATGCTCGTCTGGCCGCAGCAGCAAGCGGCCTCCACGACAACGGCGGCGGTCACCGGGGCGCCGATGCGGAAAACCCAGGAGCAGGGCAGCGTCGCAGCGCCGCCGGCCGCCGCTCTCGCCGCCGATCGGCGAGCCCCGCTCGGATCAGCGACATTTTGCAAGCCCGAGGCGACGCGCTGGGTGGACGGTGGCGATTGATTGCCGGGCTGCGAGGCTGCCCGCACCTCAGCCGGCAGCAATAAAGTCGCGGATGGCGGCAATCAGGCGCTCGGCTTCAGGGGGAGGACGGTTTTCCGCGGGCTTGAGCTCACCGAGCCGGTCGAGGATCGCCGGCAACTCTCCCTCATCGAAAGCGACGGCGATGCGGCCGTCCGCGGCGAAGTGCCGCGCCGTCGCCAGCTGATGATCGTTGGTCGCCTCCCGCAGCGCCGCCCGCCGCGGCAGCAGGACCAGCGGCCGGCCGACGTCAAGGGCGGTGAGGATCGTGCCCATGCCCGCATGGGTAACCACCGCCTCGGCCGCCCGCACCTGGGCCGTGAACGCCGCCGGTGCCAGCTTGCGTACCCATCGCATGTGGCGGGGCTCATAGTCGCCGTTGCCGATCTGCGCCAGCAGATCGCCGCGCCCAGTCGCCCCCGCCCAGTCATCGACGGCGCGGATCAGCCGGTCGAAGGGCAGCATCTGGCCGATGGTGACGAAGATCATAGCAGCCGCCCCTCGTAGCCGGCGCCGCTTGCCGCCGCCACCTCCGGCCACTGTGTCAGCCACAGATCGGCATGGCGGCGCACCAGCTGCCCGGACAGCGACAGCTGTTCGGCGTTGGCGATGCTGTCAAGCCATATCGTTCGCGCGCCCCAAAGCTTGCCGAGGCGAAGCGCGAAGTAGCCCGGCGCCGCGCCGGTTGAAATCACCACATCGGGGCGCACGCGCAGCACGATCCACGCCATTTTCGCCACCTGCTTCAGCAGCCCCAGCTTGTTCCAGCGGTTGGCATCACGCACGATGAAGTAGGGCGCCGGCGCCACATCCGCCCCGGTCTCCCGGTTGACACTGACGTAGGCGACGCGATGGTCGGCAAACGCTGGCTTCAGGCGCATCATCTGCAGCCAGTGGCCGCCGCCGGAGGCAACGGCGAGGATGGTCTTGCGGGGGTTGTTCTGCGTTTTCATTATCGACGATTCAGGACATTTGCGGCATCGTTGGTCATGGAAAGCGTGTATTAATATCCCGAACACACGCTAAAAGGATAGATGATCCATGGCGTTTTCGGAGATCGCGACGAAGGCGCGGCTGCGCCGCATGGTCGCCCGTGTCTGCGCCCACTCGGGACAGGCCTGGGCGTGGCGGCACCTGGCGCCGAAGCCGTCGGTTCGCGTCCTCGCCTATCACGGCATCGAACCGTCGCCGACAAGCCATTTCTCCGTTTCCGTCGACAACTTCGAACGGCAGATGGCGCTGCTGTCGGCGCGTTACGCCGTGACCACCACGGACGAACTGGCCGACGCCTTGGAGGCTGGCCAACTCCCACCACGGCCCAGCATCGTCGTTACGTTCGATGACGGCTTTCGGGATTTCCTGACACACGCCGTACCGGTCCTCGCGAAGTATCGCGTGCCCGCCACCTGCTTCGTCATCGCGGGAAAGCTCGACGCGGGCGATCCGCGGTTTCTGGACCGGCATGGCGTGCTCGAGGCCCTCGACACCGGCCTCGTCACCATCGGCTGTCATTCGATGACCCATCGCTCCATCCGCCAGACACCGCTGGGCGAACGGATCGTCGAGGTTCGGGACGCCAAATCGTCGCTGGAACACGCGATCGGCCGCCCCGTCGACCACTTCTGCTACCCCTATGGTACGCGCAACGACTTCGACGACGCTTGTGCGAAGCTGATCAAGGACAGCGGCTATCGGCTGGCGTTGACCTCCATCAACGGGCTGAACGGCCAACGCACCCATCGCTACAAGCTGCGGCGCACGAAGATCGAAGCGGGCGACGACATCCGCACCTTCGAGCGGATTCTCGGCGGCGCCTTGGACATCTGGTACGTTGCCGACATGCTCCTGTTCGCGTTGCAGCGCCGCCGTCGCGTCCAGTTCCGCTGACCGCCCCGGCTGCGACACCGCGGAATGCCGCCCGTCAAGCGCGGATGACGCCGGGATCCTCCGGATACCGGCCGCGCGTATCGACGATCAGCCTTGCCGCCGATCGCAACGCCGCCCAGTCGATGTCATCGTGATCGGTGACAATGACGACGGCGTCGAAGCCACCGAGGCTGGCGGCATCCAGCGGCACCGACCGTCGTCCCGCGAGCCCGCCGTGCTGGCGCGTCGGCAGGATCTCCGGCACCAGTGGGTCATGGTAGGAGACGCGCGCCCCCCGCCGCTCCAGCAACTCCATCACCGCGAAGGCGGGACTTTCGCGAGTATCATTGATGTTCTTCTTGTACGCGAGGCCGATGATCAGCACCTCGGCGCCATTGAGGCCGCGGCCGCGCTGGGCATCGAGAGCTTCCGCGGTGCGCTCGACGACGTAGCGCGGCATGGTGGTGTTGATCTCGCCCGCGAGCTCGATGAAGCGGGTGGCAATGCCGAATTCCCGTGCCTTCCAAGTCAGGTAGAAGGGATCGATGGGAATGCAGTGGCCGCCGAGGCCAGGGCCGGGATAGAAAGGCATGTAGCCGAACGGTTTCGTCTTCGCCGCTTCGATCACCTCGAAGATGTCGATGCCCATGGCGTGGTAGACGACCTTGAGCTCGTTGACGAGAGCGATGTTGACGGCACGGAAGATGTTCTCCGTCAGCTTGACCGCTTCCGCGACCTCCAGCGACGAGACCGGCACGACCCGGCAGACGAGGCCCTCGTAGAGAGCGAGCGCCAGCCGCAGGGCGGCTTCACCCTCGCCGCCGATCACCTTGGGGATGCGCGAGGTTTCGAAATCGGGATTGCCCGGATCTTCTCGCTCGGGACTGAAGGCGAGAAACAGATCACGGCCGGACCGAAGTCCCGTCGCTTCCAGGATCGGCTTGACCACCTCCCGCGTCGTCCCCGGCCACGTCGTCGATTCCAGGACGATCAGCTGGCCGGGCCGCAGGCTGGCGGCGATGTCCCGCGCCGTCGTCTCGACAAAGCTCAGATCCGGTTCCCGCTGTTTGGTCAACGGCGTCGGCACGCAGATCAACAGTGCATCCGGCTCGGCCAAGCGCGCGAAATCGGCGGTGGCGGTGAAGCGGCCATCGCCGATGACGGCGGCGATCTGGGCGTCCGGAATGTGCTGCAGCGGGCTGGCCCCGCCATTCAGTTCCTCAACGCGCTGGGCGTTGATGTCGAAGCCAAGGGTGCGGAAGCCCGCCTTCGCCGCCGCCAACATCAGCGGCAGCCCGACATAGCCGAGACCGATGATGCCAACGAGGGCGGTGCGATCCCGGAAGCGCTGTTCCAGACGGGGGACGTCCAGTGCGCCCGCCGTTACAGCGTGGGCGCCGAATGCGCCAATCTCTCGCATCGCAACAGAATTCACCGGTCAGCTCCTTTCCCATCCGCTTCCGTCGCGGCCTCGCCGCTAGTCGGGCTCGAAGGCATTGCGGCCATCGTGCTTCAGTGACGCATCTTGGTCGGTTTTTTTGAGGAAAGCGTTACCGATCGCGAGGGCGTCGAGGTCGGTGCCCATGAAGCAACGGAACGCATCCTCGGGGCTGGCGACGATCGGCTCGCCGCGCACGTTGAACGAGGTATTCACCACCAGCGGACAGCCGGTCAATGCCTTGAATCGGGCGATCAGCCGGTGGAACTTCGGGTTGACCGCCGCGTCGACGGTTTGCAGCCGCACGGAACCGTCGACATGGGTGACCGCCGGAATCGTCGAGCGGGGCGCGTTCAGGCGATCGAAGCCGGACAGTGCGGTTTCCTCCGGCGACGGGTGCAGCCTCTGCTCACTGCGGACATCGGCTACCAGCAGCATATACGGGCTGGCGCCGCGCACGTCGAACCAATCGGCGGCGTTCTCGGCCAGCACCGAGGGCGCGAAGGGACGAAAGCTCTCGCGGAACTTCACCTTCAGGTTCAGCGTCCGCTGCATCTCCGGGTGACGGGGGTCGGCGAGGATCGAGCGGTTGCCCAGTGCGCGCGGTCCGAATTCCATGCGTCCTTGAAACCAGCCGACCGCGGCACCGCCGGCCAGCGCCTCGGCGGCCGCGTCGATCAGTGCCGTCTCCTCCATCATCTCGAAGCGCGCTCCCGCTGCGGTCAGGCGGGCGGCGATCTCGTCGTCGCTGAATGCGGGACCGAGGTAGGCGCCGTTCATGGCATCCCCTGACCGGTGCGGCCGCGGCCGGCCCAAATGCTGGTGAAAGGCGGCCAGCGCGGCGCCCACTGCGCCGCCGGCATCGCCCGCCGCCGGCTGAATCCAGATGTCGTCAAACAGGCCCGAACGCATGAGCTTGCCGTTGGCGACGCAGTTCAAGGCAACGCCGCCGGCGAGGCACAGGGTCCGCAGCCCGCTGTCGGCGGCGGCGGCACGCCCCAGCGCCAGCACTGCGTCCTCGATCACCGCCTGGATCGAGGCGGCCAGATCCATATGGCGCTGCGTGAGCGCGTCGTCCGGCTGACGCGGCGGGCCACCGAACAGCTCGTGAAAGCGTTCGTTGGTCATCGTCAACCCGGTGCAATAGTCAAAAAATCGAAGGTTCAGACGAAACGAGCCGTCCGCCTTCAAATCAATGAGCTGGTCGCGGATGACGTCGCGATAGCGCGGCTCGCCATAGGGGGCGAGACCCATGAGTTTGTATTCCCCGGAGTTGACCTTAAAGCCGGTGTAATAGGTGAAGGCGGAATAGAGAAGCCCGAGCGAATGCGGGAAAAGGATTTCCTTGATGACCTCGATGCGGTTGTCGCGGCCGATGGCGATGGAGGTGGTCGCCCATTCCCCGACCCCGTCCATGGTGAGAACCGCCGCCTCGCAGAAGGGCGAGGCGAAGAAGGCGCTGGCGGCGTGGCTCTGGTGATGGTCCGCGAACAACAGGCGTTCGCCGACCCTCTCTCCCGCGCCGAGTGCCGACAGCGCCTCCGTCAGCATCCGCTTCTGGAACAGTTTATCGTGGATCCACAGCGGCATGGCGCGCACGAACGAGCGAAAGCCGCGCGGCGCGAAGGCGACATAGGTTTCCATCAGCCGCTCGAACTTCAAAAACGGTTTCTCGTAGAAAGCGATAAAGTCGACGGCATCAAGGCCGATCCCGCCTTCGGCAAGGCAGTAGGCGATCGCTTGGCGCGGAAACCTGGGATCATGTTTGCGACGGCTGAACCGCTCTTCCTGCGCGGCGGCGATCAGTTCGCCATCCACCAGCAGACAGGCCGCCGCATCGTGATAGAACGCCGAGATGCCAAGTATGTGCATCAGAAAATCGTATAGATGAACGGCGCCACCGCCGTTCCCTTGGTCAGCACGACAAGACCGCCAAACAACAGCAAGACCAGCAAGATCGGGATCAACCAGTATTTTTTGCGAACCCGCAGGAATTCGGCGAATTCGCTCAGAAAAGACAGCATCGGGCTCAGAACTGCTTGGTCATCGAGCGACGGGCGTCGTCCGCCGCCGGCCGCAGTGTCCAATATCCCTGCTTCGACCGGTCGAACCGCAGCGCCAGCGGATCATGGGCGAACAGGCGCATCAGCAGGCCGATCGGCGTGACGACCAGGAAGAACACCAGCGCGAGCACGCAGGGGCTGACGATGCGGTGCAGGACAAGACCGAAGCGCGTCCATAGGCGGTTGAGCGGCGCAAGCCGTGCCGGCCGCATCAACGCAACGCCGGCGATGAGCCCAGCGGCGGCGCACACCCACCATGCCGGCGGCTGACCGCTGAACACCGGCCATAACCCGGCGATGCCGACAACGACGGCGATGACGAGACCAAAGCCGCGGTCGGACGAGCCTTTCACCGCTTCCGGCTGTGCGCCCGGTTCGTGTCCGCCCAATCCCGCTTGCATCATCATTGGCTCAATGCTTTGGCCCCGCCGATCACCCGCAACCACTCGACAACCTTCGCCTGCGGACCGTCGGTGTCCTTGCAACCGGAGTGATGATAATCGCGCAAAGGAGCTTGGGCGACAGGAAAACGCGATGGAGAGCCGGCGACCCAGGATTGCCGTCGCTTCATCGTTGGCCCGCCGTCGCCGGTGGCGGCAGGCCCTCGCTCAGAACCTTGGCGACGAAGCGGTTGCCGGCCGCCGAGAAATGCCCCTCGCGCGGATGGTAGAGGTCGCGCCGCCCGTCACCGTAAGCGCGCCGCAGGGCGGACGCGACGTCGATGACGGCAATACCGGAGTCATCGAGGCGCTCAATGATGGCCCGGCGGACCATTTCCTGATACTGCGCCGACGGACCGGCTGGGTCATCGACGAAGGATTTGCCGGGCAGCAGAGCCACGACGAGTTCGGCTCGCTTGGTCTGCGCCAATGTTTGCAGCCGCCGCACCAGCGCGTCGAACAGATCGACGGACGGTGCATGGTGAGTGGCGAAGTGTTCGGTCTGATCGACGGGCGCCAGCGCTGCCGCGAGGCGGCGGGCGATCTCAGAGCGTTCGATCAACGGCGCCAGCGGCGGCGGTTTGGCGTTTACGGCGTCGGCGTAGCTTCGCGCCTTCACCGCCGCCGGTTTCAGCGTGCGCGGCACCGGCACCCCTTGCAGCACGAGTTCGCCATCCCGCAGCTCGAAGTAGGGTTTGGCGAAGTCGACTTGCAGCGGATAGGCGGCCAGATTCGGTGCTGGTGCCGGGAAGGCCAAAGTTGAGATGGACGGTGGCAGGGGCGTCGGCCCGGTTCAGCACCTCGGTGAATGTCTCGGCGTCTTCGACACCGGTGGCGAATGTGAAACTGTCGCCGAGATAGGCGATCCGGCGCTGCCCCGCCGGCTTAACCGCTTCGACCGTCGTGCCGCGGTGGCCGCTGCGGTTGACGCTGTAGCGCACGTCGAAGTCGATGGTGAGGTGACGGCCGTTCCATCCTGGCGTCAGCGCCCAGCCCACCTTCGGGTGATAGGTGAACAGGCCCGCATCGAGCCGTTCATCGAGATCGGGGCTGCGGCCGAGCCACCGCAGTCCCCACTCGACGCTGGCGAGGCCGAGAACGACGGTGATCGCGACGGTGATCACCGCGAACAGCCGCGTGTGCCGCCGCGTCGACGGAGAAGGCTGATCAGCCGGGGCGGCGGTATTCGGCCTGCTCATGACAACGCCTTGCCGTGTCGGTCGTCCATCCGCGCACCGCCGCCGGCGATAGCGCTCGCCCGCCTCAGTGCGCCATCAGCAGCGGCAGCGTCGATTCCTCGAGCATGTAGCGTGTCGTACCGCCCAGGATGAGTTCGCGTAGGCGGCTATGGGTGTACGCACCCATGACGACGAGATCGGCCTCGGCACAGCCGTCGAGCAGTGCGTCGCCGACCGCGCGGGCGCCGAGGACCACCCGCGTCTCGGCGGCAACGCCGTGGTAGCCGAGATACGCGACGGCGTCGCGGCAGGACGCTTCGCCGTCGCCGCCGCCATCGGCGGTCACCACCCATACCTGGTCGGCGGTGGTGAGCAACGGGATCGCTCCCGCCAGCGCCCGCGCGGCCTCCGCCGAGTCGTTCCAGGCGACGGCGATGCGCCGGCCGATGACCGGCCGCAGTTCCGCTGGCGCCACCAGCACCGGTCGGCCGCTCTCGTACAGCGCGGCGTTCAGCGTCAAGTCGGCGGTAACGTCGCTGCCGGTGGACGGACGGGCAACGACGATGAGATCGGCGAGCCGGCCTCGATGCGCCGTTTCATCATCTTCGCGGCCGATCGTCTCGATGAAGGCCGTGGTGACCTCGCCGTGAATCGGCGCCTCGGCGCGCGGTACGTCCAGTTCGCCGCGGCATTGGTCAAAGGTCTGGCGCGCCGCCACCGCCCGCAGATCGGCCTCCCGCCTTGTCAGTTCCATCAACTCTTCGGCGAACGCGCCGGACATCCCTTCCCCGATCAGCGGCACAGCGTCAGCGGCGGAGAGTTTGACGTGCAGCGCTTCGACATGCGCGCCCTGCGCGCGGCCGACAATGAGGGCGGTTTTCAATGCCGTTCGCGCCGCCTCACTGCCATCAACCGGCACCAGGATCTTGCGGATCGCCATTGCTGTCGTTTCCCTTGTTGACCATCGAAACCGTGTCAGGCGACGACACGCTGCCGAATAGGGTAGCCCCTTATCGCGGCGGCGGCAAACCGAGCACCGCTCGTGCCTGTGCCAGGGTTGCCTCCGGTGGCCCGCCTGAGGAGATATGTGGCCAGTCGACGGTTCCGACGTCATAGGCGAGTTGGCGCCGCACCACCTCCACCGTGGCATCGGATACGCGATCCCGTCGGCCGGCGACGCGTTCGGCGAGGGTCGCCGGCGCCGTTTCCAGCCATAAGCCGATGAACGGCACGCCTGCTCGCGCCGCCACGTCGCGGACGGCTTGCCGCTCCTCACCTCGCGCAAGGACGGCGTCAACAATGACCGGCCGGCCGCCGGCAAGGCAGTCGGCCGATTCGGCCAGGACCGCCTGGTAAACGCGCTGGCTGGCTTCCGGCGTGTATGAGGCCGGATCAAGACGATCGGCAAACGCAACGCCGGCCAGCCGTTTGCGCGTGGTATCGGTGCGCACGACGCGCGCGCCCGGGGGGGCGCCAATCTCCGGTGCCAGTGAACGGGCCAACCGGGACTTGCCGCTGCCGGACAACCCGCCGATGGCGATCAGCCGTGGCGCCGGCGGATCGAGGAACGCAACGGCGAGATCGAGATAGCGCGCCGCATCCGCCCTTAACGTCTCGGCTTCCGCGGCCTGCGACTGGCGTGCTGCAGCGGCGGCGCTGACGTGGCTGCGGATGGACGCCCGCATCGACAGGAACAGCGGCAGCACACCAAGACTGCCAGTGTCGGCGGTCGCGTCGAGATAGCGGTTGAGCACGATCGAGGCAAGGAGCGGCAACCGCCGGAATGCAAGGTCCATGACGAGGAAGGCGGCATCGTACAGCACATCGATGTCGGCGAAGCTGTCGTTGAACTCGATGGCGTCGAACAGCAGGGGTTGGTTACGGTGCAGGACGACGTTGCGCAGGTGCAGATCGCCATGGCACTGGCGAACGAAGCCTGTGCTGCGCCGTCGGTCGAGGGCCGCCGCGACGGTGGGGAAGCACTGCCGTTGCGCGCTCAGCAGCGAGGCGACGCGGGCTTGGTCAAGGCAGCCGGGGGCGGCCTCGGCGAACGCCCGCTCATTGCTGGCGATGCAGGCGTCGACGGCGCTGGCGCCGCCGGCGCCGGTCCTCACCTCGGCCGAGGCGTGAAAGCGGGCGATCGCATCGGCCAAGGCCTCCACCAGTGGCCGGTCGAGGGCCCCTTCCGCGGCGAGACGGTCAAACAATGCCTGATCGTCGAACCGTTCCATGACGACGAGCCAGTCAACCGGCTGACCATCGCCGCCAAGCGCGAGTTCACCCGCCCCAAGGGCTGACTGTCGGCGCGTTACCGGCACGACGCCGAGGTAAAGGTCGGGGGCGGTGCGGCGATTGATTGCCACTTCCCGCTCGCAGAAGTGACGGCGCCGCTCGCAGGTTGAGAAATCGAGGTAAGGAAACACCACCGCCCGCTTCAGTTTGTACGCGCGCGGACCGGCCAGGAATACCACCGAGACGTGGGTTTCAATCCGCTCGACGGCGGTGACGCAGGCTCCGTAGGTTGCCGGGCGCGATAGCAACGCGATCACGTCATTTTGCGGTTGCACCAGCAATGGCGTCGCCCCCATGGACCGCCGCAACGGGCTGCGCCACTGCCGGGTCCCTACTCGCCGAAAACGTCGCGCTTTTCCGAAACACCATGCGGATCCTCGTGGATCAGGACTTCCGCATCCGGAAAAGCCGCCTCGATCCGCTTCATCACCTCGTCGGCGATGTCGTGGGCATCCCGCAGCCGCATCTCGCCGGGCAACTCCAGGTGGATCTGGATGAAGACCCGCGATCCCGACAGCCGCGTGCGCAGGTCGTGCGCGCTGATCACATCGGGATGGGCCTCGGCGATCTCGACGATGCGACGGCGATCCGCGTCCGGCAACTCCTTGTCCATCAGCATGTCGAAACTGCTGACGAGAATCTGCCGCGCGCTGAACAAAATATAGCCGGCGATGGCGATGGCGAACAGGGGATCGGCGATCGTCCAATTCAGTTGCCAGGCCAGCAGCAGGGCGACAATGACACTGGCGTTGACCAGCAGGTCGGTCTGGTAGTGCAGTTGATCGGCCCCGATCGCCACGGAACCGGTGCGGCGAACCACCGATCTCTGGAACAGGACCAGCGCCAGCGTCAGGACGATCGACAGACCCATGACGCCGATGCCAATCATGCCGTTGGAAATCGGCGTCGGGTTGATCAGCCGCTCCACCGACTGGATCAGCAGAAACCCGGCCGAGCCGCTGACGAAGGCAGCCTGCGCGAAGCCGGCAATCGGCTCCGCCTTGCCGTGGCCGAAGCGGTGTTCACGATCGGCGGGCTGCGCGGCGGTGCGGATGGCGATGAAATTGACCGCCGAGGCGGCGAGGTCGAGCAGCGAGTCGATCAGCGTTGAGAGCAGGCTGACCGAACTGGTGGCGAGCCAGGCGCCCAGTTTCGCGGCGATCAGTGTCAGGGCGACGGCAACGGAGGCGGTGGCGGCAAGCCGTTTGAGCCGCGCCATCGATGCCGCCGGCATCGTCTCGCCGGCAACGCCGCTGCCCAATCCGGCGTCCGCCGCCGTCACGGATACAGTTCCTCGCGCGTCCATCCGGCTCCGGCGCGACGATAAACGAACCGCATGTGCAGGCGGAACGGCCGGTCTTCCCAGAATTCGATCGATTCCGGCACGACGCGGTAGCCGGACCAGAACGGCGGCCGAGGCACCGGCGAGACGGCGAAGCGGGCGGTGAAGCGGGCGACGCGCGCCTCCAGTTCAAAGCGGCCTTGCAGTGGTTGCGACTGTTTCGATGCCCACGCGCCGATCTGACTGACCCGCAATCGTGACGCGAAGTAGGCGTCAGCTTCGGCATCGGTGACCGGCTCGACGCGACCTTCAATCCGCACCTGCCGCCGCAACGATTTCCAGTACAGGCAGAGCGCAGCGTGGGGATTCGCGGCGAGTTCTCCGGCCTTGCGGCTGCCGGTGTTGGTGTAAAAGACGAAGCCGCGCTCATCCACCCCTTTCAATAGCACCATGCGTGCCGACGGCCGCCCCTCCGCCGTCGCGGTGGCCAGCGTCATCGCGTCGGGATCGTTGATCTCGGCGGCCCGCGCCGCTTCGAACCACTCGTGAAACTGCAGGAAAGGATCGTCCCGTGCCGTCATCGCGTCCGTTCGCCCATCCGTCGTCGTTCCGAAACCGCCGCGTGCCCAGCACTTACACCCATAAGGATATCATTGTTTGTCGACAACATCACACTTCGCTATCGTTCCGATCCCCGGCGTGAACCAACGGCGCGAAGCGATTTCCTGATGCGTGATCCCTATGACATCCTGGGCGTCGCCAAGGACGCCGACATTAAGGAGATCAAGAAGGCCTATCGCAAGCTCGCGCGCCAGCACCATCCGGATCTGCACCCCGGTGACAGGGCGTCGGAAGATCGCTTCAAAGAGGTGTCTTCGGCTTACGATTTCCTGTCCGACCCGGATCGCAAGGCGAAGTACGATCGCGGCGAGATCGATGCCGCCGGCTCGCCGAAAGCGCAACGCCGGTTCTATCGCGACTTTGCCGAAGCCGCCGGGGGCGAGCGTTATGCCGATCCCAGCGCTTCATTTCACGCCTTCGAAGACATCGACATCCTGAGCGAGATGTTCCGTGGCGCCCGCCGCGACCGTCGCCACCAGCGCGGCGCCGACCTCAGCGAGCGCATCGAGGTCGATTTCCTCGACGCGGTGAACGGCGCCGAGCGCGAACTCGTTCTGCCAACCGGCAAGCACGTCAAGATGCGGATCCCGGCCGGAGCCGTCGACGGACAGGTGATGCGGTTGAAGGGGCAGGGGCTGCCCGGGCCTGGCGGCGGATCGAGCGGTGATTTGCTGCTGGAGCTGTCGATCCGGCCGCATCCGAAGTTCACCCGCGCCGGCAATGATATCGTGTCCGAGCTGCCCATTACCCTGAGCGAGGCAGTGCTCGGTGGTCGCGTCGAGGTGGCAACCGTTGACGGTTCCGTCAACCTGACCATTCCCAAGGGCTCCAACACCGGCACCCGCCTCAGGGTGCGCGGCAAGGGCGCGCTGCTGGCCGATGGTCATCGCGGCGATCATTACGTGACGCTGAAAGTCGTCTTGCCGAACCCGCCTGACGACGATCTGGTGCGGCTCGTCGAGGGATGGGCGCCCTCCCATCCCTACCGGGTGCGCGACTGAGTGGGGGCCGCGATGACAACGACGGTCGAGCAGATCACCCGCGTCTACCGGATCGAACGGGTCGAGTTGGAGTCTTGGATCGCCCACCGGTGGATCCGGCCGGCGGAAACGGCACAGGGTCTGGTGTTCGATGAGGTCGACGAGGCGCGTATCGCCCTCATCCACGAACTGCGCGAAGACCTGAAGGTCGACGATGAAGCCCTCGATCTGGTGCTGTCGCTGCTGGATCAGTTGTATGCGACGCGTCGGGTTCTTCGCACGCTGACCCAGGCGGTATCGGGCCTGCCGGAACCGGTGCGGGCACAGATCCGCGATCGCCTCCGCCCCGAGGGCGGCTGACGGCGCTGCCCGCACAGTCCGGCGCGGATCAGCATCTCAAGCGGCCAGGCGCGGCGAGCGGCCAACCCGCGGTGACAGCGCCACCAGCGAGATCGCCGCACGTGCTGCCGACAACGCGGCCATGATCGGCGTCGTCATGGCGGAGAGTTGGCCGGCGCCGTTGCCGGATCATCTCTCGTTGCGGCTATCGGGACGGCCGTGCTGCCGCGCGCCGCAGGGCGGCGATGGCGCCGCCGACAGCACCGCGGCGCAGGCGAAGGCGCGCCAGCTCAAGATGCAGTTTCGGCGTATCCGGCTTCAGGGCGAGGGCTTCGGCGATCACCGCCTCGGCTTCCCGGTGCCGTCCACGCTGGCGCAGGACAGCGGCCAGCTCGCGGTAGGCGGAGGTTCGGCCCGGATGAGCAGCGATCGCCGTCCGCAGTTCCGCTTCCGCCTCCTCCAGCCTGCCGGCGCGTGCCAGCAGGGCGCCGTGCAGCGCGCGCGCCCGGGCCGCTGTCGGGTCGAGGGCGAGGGCGTGCCCGATCGCCGCCAGTGCCGCCACTTGTTGTCCACGTTTCGCTTCAAGCCGAGCCCGCAGGTATGGATAGTACCAATACTGGGGATCCCAGGCGATCAGCTCATCGACGGCGGCGAGTGCCTCGGCGAGTGCGCCGGCCGCCTCGCTTTCGACGGCGAGGCACAGCGCGGTGATCGGGTACTCCGCATCGTCCCTGGGCAATGCGGCGAAAGTGCTTCGCAGGATCTCCAGCCGGGTGGCGGCGGGCAGGGCATCGCGGATGTCGACGGCCTTGCCGCCGCCGAACAGG
>JALOTH010000116.1 GCA_025458035.1 Rhodospirillales bacterium | reverse complement strand
CCCTGCCATTGCCGGTGCAGTTGCCAAGCCAACCGGTTGAGCAGTTCGTTGGCGGTGGCGTAATCGGTCTGGCCGGCGTTGCCGTAGCGGCCGGCAACGGAGGAGAACAGCACGAAAAAGCGCAGTCCGTCGGGGCGTACCGCCCGCGCCAACGCCAATGCGCCTTCCACCTTGGTGGCGACCACCGCGCGCCAGCTTGCCAGCGACTTGTCGATGAGCAGCCGGTCATCAATGATGCCGGCACCGTGGATGATGCCGTCCAGCCGGCCGTAGCGGCGATAAATGTCGTCGATCAGCGCGCCGGCGGCGCCGAAGTCGCGCAGGTCAGCGGCACGATAGTCGACGCTGGCGCCGCCAGCGGCGAGCCGGCGAAGGTTGCCGCGGATCTCGCGGTCGCGCCGGATCGCCCGCACCTTCGCCTCGACCTCGGCCGGCGTCACCGCCCGTTCCTCGCTCCGTGCGGCGGCCAGCAACATCCGGCGCAGGTCCGATGCGTCGGCCGCGGTCGGATAGGCGTCCTCGGTGGCGGGCAGCGGCGTTCGCCCCACCAGCACCACCGTCACCCCTTCGCCGGCGATGCCGGCGAGCAGCGTCGCGGTGATGCCGCGCGCGCCTCCAGTTGCCAGGATCACCGCCCCCGGGTCCAGCCGCGATGGAGCGGCCTCGGCGGAGGGCAGCGGTGCCGGCTCCGTGCGGAAGATGGTACGGATGCCCTGTGGATAGCCGACCTCGATGCGGCCGGCGGGTTCGGCCAGTTCCGACAGCACGTGGCGGGCGTTCTCGACGGTGCTGCGCGCGGCATCGAGATCGACCGCCTTGACGATGCACTGGGGCCATTCGGCCCTCAGCGATTTGGCCAGCCCCACCGATCCGCCCGCAAGGGTGATGCCGGAAGTCCCGGCGGCGGCGTCCCGGGCGAAGGCACCGCCGAGGCCGCTGACCAAGATGATGCGGCCATCCGCTTGCAATTCCTCGGCGAACCGCTGCACGAGGCGAAACGCCGCCTCGTCGTTGCGGGCGATTTCGCTCCGCCAAGCGGCGGGCGGCGCGGCCAGATCAAGGGGCGCGGCGGCGAGTGGGGCAAGGTGGATGATCCCCGCCACCTTCGCCCCGGCAAACCGCGACAACGCGGTGTCCAACGCCGCGCCATCGGTCAGCGCTGCCCGTCCGACGAGGACAGCGCGGGCGCCTTCGGCGTCGATCCGGGCGGCAAGCGCCGCCGCAACGCCGCTTTCGTCATCGGTAAGTAGGTAAGCTCCCGCCGGCAGAGGACGCGCACCGCTCGGCAGGGGCTGTGCATACGCCGTCATCGTGAACCGGGGCAGGCTGGCGTATGCCGCAGTCGCGACCTTGCCCGCCCCGGTCAACTCAAAAGGGTTGGGGGCACTCCCGTTGGCCTTGCCGACCCCTTTCCATAGCAGATCGAGAATGGCGCTCAACGTCTTCTGCCGGTTGAGGTTGTCGCCGACATCAGCGACCTGGCCGCGCAGGTCCGTCGGCAGTGCCTTCAGCAGTGCGCCGACGATCTCCACCCGCTTGATGGAATCGATGCCCAGTTCCGCTTCGAGGTCCTGGTCCATGCCGAGCATGTCGCGGGGATAGCCGGTACGTTCCTCCACAAGGCTCAGCAGCATTTCGGCGATGCCATCCCGGCTGATGCCGTTGCCATGGCCGGCCGTCATCACCGTGTCGGCCTGGTCTGCGGCGGCGGCACCGTTACCCTTCGGCGGTGCATCGCGATCCGCGCTTGCTGTTGTCGGCGCGGACGGGGGCGACGGCGAAGACGGGGGCGGCATGGCAACGCTCGCCGGCGGCGGCGCAGCAGCGGCGGTCGGTTGCGGCAAAGCAGCCGGCTCGGCGGGCCGAAGCGCGGCCTTAGCGGGCGGCAGCGGCGGTGCCGAGCGCGGCAGGATCGCCATCGGCCGCGGGCGCGCCACCATTCGCTCGCCGATCGGATGCTCTGGCGATGATACCCGTGCGCCGCGGCCAGACAGAAAGGCGGTCATCACCGCCTCCTGGGTGGCAAGGAACTGCCGCATGGTCTGCTGATAATCGGCGAAAGCGGCAAGCCGCTCGCCGACGAGATTGCTGTCGCTAAACGGCTCGCCATCGCTGAGCCGTTCACGCGGCGGTGATCCGCTGTTTGTTCCGTCCATGCTAACTCCTAAGCTTTGACTCCAAGGGACTGCGGTTGCCGACATGCGAACACTCGCAGTCCTATCCCCATCGCTTCTGTGTTCCCCCGTTCGTTGTTCTGCCGACCGGTCGACCGGCGGCACGGGGTTTTGGGTCGCGGTCACCGCCCGCCGTGCCGCGACGGCATCGGCGGTCAGTGGTTGGTGCGGCGGCTCGCCGGCCCGGCGCGCGCCGGTTCCGTTGAGCAGCCAGTGATGCGGCGACAATGGCGGACGCCGCGGCGAGCAGCCGAGATCGTCCAACACCAGACGCCGGCAGTCGCGGCCGGCGAACGCCTCGCCGACCGCCAGCCTTGCCCCCTCGGCGAGAAGTGCGCCAAGGCCTTCGAGCAAACCTTTCAGCCCGCCTTCCTCATCGTCGAGCGCGATTGCCCGGTGCGGGCGCGCGCCGAGGATCTGCGCGGCTAGGCCGGCATGAACCCGTTTCGGGCCAACGCCGACGAAAACCCGCGCGCCGGCGGCATACATGGCTTCGATGCTAGCAACAAACTCCACCGGCGACAGCAGTTGGCGAACCAGCAGCGCCCGCATCTCGTCCGCTCCTTGAGGATGCGGCGCGGCGGTGACATTGGAGTAGATGGCAAAGGCGGGAGCGGCAAAGGCCTGCTCAGCGATGTAGGCGGCAAAGCCTTCGCTCGCCGGGGCAATGATTGGCGAATGAAAGGCCGCACCGACCGGCAGCCGATGAACGCTGATGCCGCGCGCCTCGAAGTCCGGCAGCACGGCATCGATCGCCGCTCGCGCTCCCGAGATGATGGTCTGGTTTGGCGCGTTGTGGGCGGAAATACACACATCGGGCCGGCCGGCGATCGCCGCCTCTGCCGCCCCGCGCTCACATTGCAGTGCCGCCATCGTGCCGAGATCGCCGCCGGCCGCCGCCTTGACCATGAACGCGCCGCGCGCTTCGGAGATGCGCAGCAACTGCTCGAAGTCGAACACGCCAGCCGCATGCAGCGCCGCGTATTCGCCATAGCTATGACCGCAGGCCATGGTCGGGATCAGCCCGAACCGCTGCAGAACCGCCCACAGACCGGCCTCGATGACGCCGAGCGCCGGCTGCGCATAGTCCGTCTGCGTGAGTTGCGCGGCAGCGGCGGCGCGCGAAGGCGCATCGTACGCGGCCACAGGATCGATGACCCGCGACAGCCGGCCAGCGGGGGCCCCCTTCGCGGCGAGGCGATCGGCGAGCACTGCGTCGGCCTGCGCCAGCGCATTGCGCAGTTCAGGGAACAGGATCATGACCTCGCGCAGCATGCCGGGGTACTGTGTGCCCTGACCGGAGAACACCAGCCCGATACGGCCGTCGCCGGCGAGCAGCGGCGCCGGAGTGTAAAAACCGCCGGCGGGCAACGGCACGCCGCCATCTTCGAGATGGGCGGCGAGCGCGGCAACACGCGCGCCCAGCGGCTCGTCGCGAGCCACCACCAGCGCCGCCGTTTCACCCTCCGCCGGCAGCGCCTCGGTAAGGCTGAAGGCGAGGTCGCGGAGTTCTGGTGTGGCGCCGTCTGTCAATTGCGCGGCGATGGCGCGGACCGCCGCCGCCAGCTTCGGCCGGTCGGACGCCCGCCAGACCAGCAGTTCATACCGCCAGGCGTCCCGGCAGGCCGGTTGCGGCGCCGGCAGGAACGCATCGTCGTACTCTTCGAGTGTCGCGTGGAAATTGGTACCGCCAAAGCCGAAGGCGCTGACCGACGCGCGACGGGGCGCGCCGTCATCGGTGAGCCAGGGTCGCGGCTGCTCGACAAGATAGAGCGGCACCGCCGGGTCTCGCAGCATGTCGTTGGGTGTGTCGATGAACCCGTGGGGCGGCAGAACCTTGTGGTGGCAGGCGAGGACCGCCTTGATCAGTCCCGCGGCGCCGGCGGTGGCCTTGGTATGACCGATCAGCGTCTTCACCGAGCCGACGGCGCTCTGCCGCGGCGGCGCGCCGGCCTCCGCCAGCAGTTGCGTCAAGGCGCTCAGTTCGGCGCTGTCGCCGGCCACCGTCCCCGTTCCGTGTGCTTCAAACAGGCCGACCGTCGCCGGCGAATACCCCGCCATCTCATAAGCCCGTTTAAGGGCACGGATCTGGCCATCGGGGTGCGGCGCCGTCATGCTTTTGGCGCGGCCATCGCTGGACCCACCGATGCCCTTGATGACGGCGTAAATGCGATCGCCATCGTGCTCGGCATCGGCCAGACGCTTGAGGGCGAGGATCGCGATGCCTTCGGAGATGGCAATGCCGTCGGCGCCGACATCGAACGTCCGCGACCGTCCATTGGGCGACAGCGCTTGCGTCTTGCTAAAGCACAGATAGCCAAACGGACCCTGCACCGTATCGACACCGCCGACGACAACCAGATCGCTGCGGCCGCTTTCCAGCTCAAGAACCCCTTGATAGACGGCGGCGAGGGAGGAGGCGCAGGCGGCATCGACGGTGAAATTGACGCCGCCGAAGTCGAGCCGGTTGGCGACGCGGCCGGCGGCAACATTCAGCAGGATCCCGGCGAAGGTATCTTCCGTCCATTTCGGCAACCGCTGCGCCGCTTCCGCATTCAGTTCGCCAAGAAATCGCGGCATTTCGGCGCGCACCGCATATTGAGCACCGACATCACCGGCGCCGCCGCTCGCCCCGAGGATGACCGAGACCCGCTCCCGGTTGAAGGCGCGCCCGGCATACCCTGCATCAAGGAGACACCGCTCGACAACGGCGAGGGTCATCAGCTGCAGCGGGTCGATGGAGGTCATCGCCACCGGCGGAATGCCGTAACGCATGGGATCGAACGGCAAATCGTCGACAAACCCGCCCCAGCGCGAATAGATCTTGTCCGGTGCGTGCCGATCGCCGTCGAAATAGAGGCGCCAGTCCCAGCGTTCCGGTGGGATTTCCGTGATCGCATCGACTTGATCGAGGATGTTCTCCCAGTACTGATGAACATCACCCGCTTTCGGGAAAATCGCGGCCAGCCCGATGACGGCAATGTCTGCGGGCCGCAGCGCCGGACGGGATGCCGGCGGCTCGGCGACCTGCACTTGCGCGGCGATGACCTCGCCGGCGCCGTCACTGACCGAGTGGTGCAGGTCGGCGACGGACGAGAGCCGATCGATGGCCGTCGCCGCTTGGCCGATCATGTACATGCCGGTCGCCCGCTGGCGATCGACGGGAACGGCGGCGAGCGCACCTTCGGCGCCGACACGATCGATGCCCTTGGTGGCGACGCGCAACCGGCCCAGCGTCAAGTCCTCGAGAGCAAGGCGAATGTCCTCGCCGGATCGGCCGGCGGCGATGAGCTGACGCTTCACGTCAAGGAACTGCTCAGCAAACGGCGTCAGCGCGCAGCGGCTGGCGTGACCCGGCCCGGTCTCCAGGGACACCGTTCGTGTACAGGCCAGCGCCTGTTCCTGAAACCACGGCACCACCGACCCGGTTTCGACGATCTCACGGGTGAACAGATAGGCGGTTCCCATCAGCACGCCGATCTTGACCCCCCGTGCCGCCAGCGGCGCCGCCATCGCCGAAACCACGGCGGCGGAGCGGGCGTCATGGATGCCGCCGGCAAACAGCACCTGAAAGCGCTCGGGCCTCGTCTCGCCTGCCAGAGCTTCGAGCAAGGCGCTGACCATCAGGTCCCACAGCACGAAGCTCGACAGCGGGCCAATGTGGCCGCCACACTCCCGGCCCTCGAAGACGAAGCGCTCGGCCCCCTGTTCCAGGAACAGCTTAAGGAGGCCGGGCGATGGCACGTGCAGATAGGCGGCGATCCCGTCGGCTTCCATCGCCTGCGCCTGTCCGGGACGACCGCCGGCGATCAGCGCGAACCGGGGATTGAAGCGGCGCACCACCTCGATCTGGCCGGCAATCAGGTCACCGGGCGCGAAGCCAAGCAGACCGACGCCCCACGGCCGGTCGCCCAGGCGCCGCCCGACTTCGGCGAGCAAATCCTCGACGGCGTCCGGCCGCATCAGCGCCAGCGCCAGCAGCGGCAGGCCACCGGCCTCGGCGACGCTCTGCGCGAAGGCGGCGGTATCGCTGACCCGGGTCATCGGCCCCTGGACGATCGGATAGTGGGTGCCGTGCGCCTCGGCGACGCCATGCCCGGCGGCGAGGGGCCGCAGTGTCGCCGCCAACGCCACTTGCTCCGCCGACTGGCTCTCCAGCCACCGCGCCAGCCCCGCCAGGTTGCCGTGGCGGGTGGCGAAGTCCGCGGCAAAAACCGCCGCCTGACCAACCGGCACCAACTGGCGTGCTGGATCGTCCCAGCCGATCCGGGGCAACACCTCTGCGTCCAGGTCCGCGGCAGACTGAGTCGTGGCTGCTGGGCGTAGCGCCTTGACGTGGGTGAAGCCCGGCTTTTCCAGGAACCGCCAACGCTCGCCGACGATGCCGGTTTCCAGTCCGCTGAACCCCTTCAGGTAACGCTCGGCGCGCAGGCGCACGGGCGATTCCTTGAGCAACAGCAGCTGATCGTCCAGCACGACGCCGGCGGCGCCGACGGCACGAGCGGCGGCGATGCCGTTGCCTCCGAGCCCGCCACGGGCATAAACGGGGCCGTCCTGACGGGACACGGCCTTTTGCAGCAGAATGAACGTGGTCTCTTCGCCGACCCGGCCGCCCGCCTCGTGCCCCTTGACGACGAGGCCATCGTGCGGCGGCAGTTGCTGCGGATCGTCGGGCCAGGAGGTGAGTTCCAGCAACACCCGGCAGCCGGCGTCGCGAAACGCGGTCAGCGCCGCGCCGTCGGCCGCGGCCGACGTCTCGCCGTCAAGGATTAACCAGCGCAGCTTGCCTTCGGTCAGATGGCGGCGCGCGAGGATCGCCTCGTCACCGTCGAGGCGGCGCAGCTTCAGGCCGTAGGGGTGGCGCGCCGCTTGCTCGAGCCGCGCCAGCGCCGCAGCGAGCGCGTCGGTCGCCATCCCGATCTCCGCGTTCAACACGCCCACCAGACCGCACCGAGCCGCCGCAATCGCCAGCGACGGGTGGGCGTGGCCGGCGGGTGTGAGCGCCAGAACCTGAAACGAACCAGCCATGTCCGACTCTGCGCCGCCTTACCGCGTTGTCCACATCGATCGTGGCGATCTTGAGGTGGCAGCCGTTGACATGGCGTTTACGGTTTCGCTTCGTCGCGATCCGCCGGGGGGCTTGCCGGCGTATTCGCGTCGCCGTCCTCCGCCGCAACCATGGCTTCCAGCTTCGCTAGGCGCGCGTCCAGTTTCTGCCGGCGAGCCTCAAGCCTTTCCTTCAGCTTTTGCGCCCGCTCAGGCGTCATTTCGCCGGCGAGTACGCCATCGCCGGCGCCGCCCGCGGCCGCCCGCCGCCGCCGCATCATCAGACGCCGCAGCAGCGGAAATTCGCCGGCAGCGCCGAGACCCTCACCGGCCGGCCAGCCGACGGCATCGGCGCCCTGCCGACGCCGCTGACGCAGCCGCTGCCGGATCCGTTCAGGCACCTTGTCGGCACCGGCGGCGCCGCCGGTGGCATCCGCCGCCGAGGCGTCCACAAGGTCCCGCCGCTTCTGCCGCAGTTCCTTGAGCTTGGCGCGCCGCGTCTCCTCGTCCATGCCGCCACTCCTTCGCTGCAAAACCGATCGTCACGTTGCCCGCGCCTCGGTGTGCCCGCCGCCGTTCGCCGCCTTGCCGACGCTACGGACGTCTGCCTTCGAGATAGGGAACCTCGAAAACCTTTTCGTGCATGACCGCGCCGTGGCCGAAGAAACCGTCTTCGCCGAAAACGTCGCCGTGATCGGCCATGACGATGACATGCGTGTTCGGCGGCGCCTTGTCGAACAACGCCCCAACTAGCTCGTCGACGTATTCAACGCAGCGCACCTGCTGGTCGTGAAGCCGCTGCATGGCGCTGCTGGTGATGAAATCTTTCGCCGGCTGCTGCCCGGTGTCCGCGATCCGGCCGCCGGCATCCTGCCCGCGCGCCAGTTCACGCACCACACCGTGGACGCCATGGACGTACGGAAGGTCGTTCTCTTTGAGCATGTAGGGGTAATGGGTCTCGCCGAGGTTGAGGAAATGAAAGGTGGGTCCGTCGCCACCGAAATCGATTTCGTCCAGCATGCCGGCGAAGTCATCATGACGCGGCATCAGTTTATAATCGTCAAAGTAGCGATTGATGAGGGTGAAGTGATTGAGCACCGGCATGGAGACGCGCGCGACACAACGATATCCCCGCTGCTTCAGAACCTTGGGCAGCGACAGCTGCGGCAGGAATGTCTCGAAGCGGAAGTCGGCGATGTCCAGCCGATCCACCCAGCTCGCAAACTCCTTCTTGTACACCTCCGAAGCGTACACGTACTG
>JALOTH010000023.1 GCA_025458035.1 Rhodospirillales bacterium | reverse complement strand
CGCGTGATCTACATTCCGGGCAATCATGATGAAGCGTTTCGTGATTTCACCAATCACCGCTTCGGCCGCGTTGCCGTATTGCCGGAAGCGATGCATATCACCGCCGATGGCCGTCGCTTTCTGGTTCTTCATGGCGATCAATTCGATGGCATCGTCAAGTATGCGAAATGGCTGGCGTTTGTTGGTGACAGCGCCTACAACTTCGCGCTGCGCTTGAATGTCTTCTTTAACAATATTCGGCGAACGCTCGGCTTTCGATACTGGTCACTGTCCGCATACCTGAAACATAAAGTGAAGAATGCTGTTGAATATATCAGTAACTATGAGAAGGCGGTGGTGGGCGAGGCGCGCCGCCGTGGCGTCGACGGCGTCATCTGCGGTCATATCCATTGGGCGGAGATCAGGGACTTTGACGGCATTACCTATTGCAATGACGGCGACTGGGTGGAGAGCTGCACAGCCCTCGTCGAACATTTCGATGGTCGCCTCGAAATCCTGAAATGGGCAGAGATGCCCCATCTGACCGGTGTGCCGCAGGTCGAGATCGAGTCATGCAAATCGCCATTGTCACCGACGCCTGGTTTCCTCAAGTCAATGGTGTCGTTCGCACGCTTCACACGCTAGGCGATATCCTGACCGACCTCGGTCACGATGTGACGATCCTCAGCCCCGATCGCTTCCGGACCCTGCCCTGTCCGTCCTATCCGGAAATCCGCCTCGCCCTGGCGACGCCGGGGATGGTCGGCAGGCTGCTGGAGGCGACGCGCGCCGAGGCGGTGCATATCGCCACGGAAGGGCCGCTGGGCCACGCGGCACGGCATGACTGCCTGAAGCGCGGACTGCCGTTTACCACCTCCATCCATACCCGCTTTCCGGAATACATCCACGCCCGCTGGCGGGCGCCGGTGAGGTGGGGCTACGCCGTCCTGCGCTGGTTCCACCGGCCCGCTGCCGCGGTGATGGTGTCCACCCCGTCATTCGAACGGGAGTTGCAGGAGCACGGCTTCATCAATTTGCGGCGCTGGACGCGCGGCGTCGATACCCGGCTGTTCCGCCCGCGCGACAAGACTTGGCTCGATCTGCCGCGGCCGGTGAGCCTTTACGTGGGACGCGTGGCCGTCGAAAAGAACGTCGAAGCCTTTCTCGCCCTCGATCTTCCCGGCAGCAAGGTGGTCGTTGGCGACGGTCCGCAGCTGGCGGAGTTGCAGCGCCGCTTTCCGTCCGTGCGCTTCGCCGGCACCCGGCACGGCGAGGATCTGGCGCGTCATTATGCGGCGGCGGACGTGTTCGTGTTCCCAAGCCGCACCGATACCTTCGGGCTGGTGCTGCTGGAAGCCCTGGCGTCGGGCGTTCCGGTTGCTGCCTACCCGGTGACCGGTCCGCGCGATGTCATTGACGGCGCCGCCGTCGGCTGCCTCGATGACGATCTCGCCGCCGCCGTTGCCAAGGCGCTGACGGTCAAGCCCGAAGCCTGCCGCGCCTACGCCGAGGGCTTTTCCTGGGACAGCAGCGTTCGCCAGTTCCTTCGTAACCTCCAGCCGGTGACGGCGCCGCCGGCGGCGCATTGACGGCGGTGCCGGCAGCCATGACGATCCGCCTTGAGGGCCCAAGCCTGCCACCTCGCGACGGGGCTGCGCCGTCGGTGTTGATCTGTCTGCTGCATGGTCTTGGCGCCGACGGGGCCGACCTGCTGCCCCTCGGCACCGCCTATCAGACGGTTTGGCCCACCGCCGCCGTCGTCGCGCCGGATGCGCCATTCCCGTGCGACATGGCGCCGTTCGGCAGGATGTGGTTCAGCGTCCGCAATCTTGGCCGTGACACCCGCCGTCAGGGTGTTCGGCTCGCATCGCCGATCGCCGCCGCCTTTATCGACGCCGAACTGGCGAAGCGCCGCCTGCCGCCGTCGGCGGTGATCCTGGTCGGCTTTTCGCAGGGCGCCATGGTTGCTTTGCATCTGGGTTTGACCCGGCGGCCGCCGCCCGCTGCCATCATCTCCCATTCCGGGCTGTTTGCCGATGACGAGCTGCGGCTGCCGGACGATCCCGGCTGGCGACCGCCGCCGATCCTGCTCACCCACGGCGAGGCGGATGCGGTGCTGCCGCCATCGTGTCTCGATGAGACGGAAGGAGCACTGCGAGCCCGCGGCCTGCAGCCGGAAGTCCACTGTTTGCGGGCGCTCGGTCATGGCATTGACCCGGCGACGCTGTCCCTCGGCCTCGCCTTCCTCAACCGGGTCAGCAAGGGCGGCCACGGCTAGGCAGGGGGAGGGCGCTGCCGTCAGCGCCCCGGGTTCCACCCGCTTCACGAAATTTTCACCGCTTAGGGGTTTGGCAAACGCGCGCCCCTTGATGTAGTGTGTCCGCGCAATGGGGAGGCGCGGACGGCGATAACAATGCAGGACTACCCCGCCCTGGTTCTGAATGCCGATTTCCGTCCCTTGAGCTATTTCCCTTTGTCGTTGTGGTCGTGGCAGGACGCGGTGAAGGCGGTATTCCTGCGGCGCGTTAACGTCGTGTCCGAGTATGACCGCCTCGTCCGCTCGCCCAGCCGCGAAATCCGTCTGCCGAGCGTGATCGTGCTCAAGGAATACGTGCCGACGGCGCGACGTCCGGCCTTCACCCGCTTCAACGTCTTCCTGCGCGATCGCTTCAGCTGTCAGTACTGCGGCCATGACCTGCCCGCCGAACGTCTGACCTTCGACCATGTGGTCCCGCGCTCGCGCGGCGGCCGCACCGAGTGGGCCAACGTCGTGACCGCCTGTGAGCCCTGCAATCTGCGCAAGGGGCACCGGCTGCCCAATGAGTCCGGGATCTACCCGCTGCGCTCGCCAGCGGCGCCGAGCACCTACGAGCTGCAGGAAAATGGGCGCTCGTTTCCGCCCAACTACCTGCACGAAAGCTGGCGCGACTTCCTGTACTGGGATAGCGAACTCGATCCCTGCTGATGCCCGCGTCGCCAGCGGCGCCGACAGCCTGATCTCCGGAACGTTTGACTTGGCAACTTTCTTGCGTATAGTGCCGCCCCTATTCCCGGGAACGTGGGCTAGTGGCCCCGCTTGCGCTCGTCGCAGGCCTACCGGGACAACGGAAAACAGGATCAAAACCCGTGACCAAGCGTTTGACCTCGAAGTACAAGATCAACCGGCGCCTCGGCGTCAACCTGTGGGGGCGTGCGAAAAGCCCCATCAATCAGCGGGATTCGGGACCCGGCGAGCACGGCCAGCGCAAGCGCAAGCCGACCGATTATGGCCTGCAGTTGATGGCCAAACAGAAGCTGAAGGGCTATTACGGCAACGTCGGCGAGCGGCAATTCTACCGTTACTACGAGGAAGCGGTGCGCCGGCAGGGCGATACCTCGGAAAACCTCATCGGCCTGCTCGAACGGCGCCTCGACGCCGTCGTCTATCGGATGAAGCTGGCGCCCACGGTGTTTGCGGCGCGGCAGATCGTCAGCCATGGCCACGTCCGGGTGAACGGTCGGCGGGTCAACATCCCGTCGTATCTGGTCCGCGAAGGCGACGTGCTCAGCGTCTCGGAGCGAGCGAAAAACATGGTGCTGGTGCTGGAAGCGCTCGGATCACCGGAGCGGGATATCCCCGATTACCTCAGTGTCGATACCGACAAGCTGACGGGCACCTTCGTGCGGACGCCGAAGCTGGCGGACGTTCCCTATCCGGTGCAAATGGAACCGAACCTGGTGGTGGAATTCTACTCCCGCTGACGGGCCGGCGAGCGGCGGCGCCCCGCGCCTACAGCCGCTCCGACAGCCAGATCGCGGCGCGAGACCCCGTTTTTACGGCTGCGGTCAGCGGCTTGTAGGCGGGGGCATCGCGCGCGCCGGCGGCCAGACCCGTTTCCAGGTGCTCCACCTCGTCCTGTCGGTATTCCTCGCACAGCGCTTTCAACTCTGCCTCGTCCTCGCCCAGCATCTCCACCTGCCGCCGGTAGTGATCGTCGATCACCTCCTCCACCGCCACCGTGCAGGCCATCGCCGCCTTGGGCCCGAGCAGGGCGCTGGCGGCACCGAGGGCGAAACCGGCGACATGCCAGATCGGCTGCAGCACCGAAGGGCGTACGCGCCGCTCCGGCAACAGTTTCTCGAACGTGGCGAGGTGCCGGCGCTCCGTCGCCGCCATCTCGCGAATGACGTCCCCCGAGGCGCTGGAGCCGAGAATCGCCAGCTGGCCTTCATAAATGCGCACGGCACCATATTCGCCCGCATGATCGACGCGGAGGATGCGCGCGACGACCTCAGCGGGCGTACGGTCTCCCGGCAGTCGGCCGCGGCCGTTGGCAGTCTTCGTCATCTCTGATCTCCCGATTTGGCGGCGCCGGGCTGCCAGCCGCCGCGCCGCGCAGCGTACAGCGTCAAGCCCGCCAGCGCTGCCGAAGCCGCCGCGTTCCAGCCGGCAAGCGACAGACCCAGCAGGCGAAAGCCAACCTCGTCGCAGGGCTTGCGGGGCGCCCAGACCGCCGCGTTCAAATCGTCGACGCTGAAGGTCGGCAACGCCTCCACCTCGCAAGCTGCGATGGACGCCCACCATTGGTTCTCGATACCAAAATGATAGATGGCAAGGGCCCCGCCCGTCGCAAATACCGCCGCGCAGATTTGCAGTAGCCGGCGGTGCCAGATCGGGGGCGCGGCAAAGATCGCGCCCGTGCCTGCGATCACCGCCACCAGCGCATACGGCACCCGCTGATAAAGGCAGAGGATGCAGGGCTCGACGCCGAACCCCCACTGCAAGACGAAGGCGCCGGCGAGGGCGGTCGCGGCGACGGCACCGATCAGCGCGAGCGCCAAGCGCGGCTTGCGGAGGACAACCAAACCATATCCGATCGGCCGTGCCGGGGCTGCCGAGCCGGCGCGGTCCATCTGGCCAACTGCCATGGGCGTCATCTCATCGTGTGCCACGGGGATGGCGGCGTGCGCTCACGCAAGATAGGTAACGGCGACGAAGCCGCCGATCAACGCCAACAGAAATGCCCAGGCGACCAGCTTCAGCCGGCGTTCGATGAAGTCCCGGATGGTCGGTCCAAACCACCACAACAGACCGGCGACCAGGAAGAAGCGCGCACCGCGGGTGGCTACCGAAGCCAGCACGAAAATCAAGATATCGAAGTGGGCAGCGCCGCTGGCGATGGTCACCACCTTGTAGGGAAAAGGTGTCAGTCCGCCGATGACGAGCATCCACAATCCGTACTCCTGGTAGGACGCCTGAAACGCCGCGATCTCATCGCCGAAGCCATAGACCGAGATGATCCATGCACCCACTGTTTCCATGAGGAAAAACCCGATCGCGTAACCGAACAGCCCGCCAACGACGGAGGCGACGGTGCAGATCAAGGCCAGCAGCCAGCAGCGGTCGCGGCGTGCGAGGCACATCGGCACCAGCAGCGCGTCGGGCGGGATCGGAAAAACCGAGCTTTCGGCAAAGGAAACGGCCGCCAGTGCCCATGGTGCGTGGCGACGCGCGGCGAGGCTGATCGTCCAGTCATAGAGGCGTTGCAGCATGGATGCTCCTCGGGAAACGCATCGCCGCCGGGCACGGCGGCATGGCGATGGCGAACGCTGAACCTTACGACACGGGCGTTAAGGAAGCCCGCTTGCCTCGGCCGCCGGTCAAGATGGGAAGACTGTCAGACTTCCGGCTCGTCGATGCCCCGCTGCCGGCAGGCCGCAATCAGCGTGTTGCGCAGCAGCAGGGCAACGGTCATTGGCCCGACGCCGCCGGGCACCGGCGTGATCGCCGAAGCCACCGTCAGCGCCGCCGCGAAATCGACGTCGCCGACGAGACGGCTGCCGCCGCGCCCGTCAGCCACCCGGTTGATGCCGACGTCGATGACGATGGCTCCCGGCTTGATCCAGTCCTGCCGCACCATCTGCGGTCGACCGACGGCGGCGATGAGGAGATCGGCGCCGCGGCAGATGGCGGGGAGATCGGCTGACCGCGAGTGCGCGATCGTGACCGTGCAGTTTTCGTCCAACAGCAGTTGCGCCATGGGCTTGCCGACGATGCTCGAGCGGCCGATGACGACGGCGGCAAGACCACTCAAGTCCCGGCGCACACTGAAGATCAGGTGCAGGCAGCCCTGCGGCGTGCAGGGCACCAGCGCGCCGGGCAGGCCGCCAAACAGCCGGCCGACATTGACCACGTGGAAGCCGTCGACATCCTTTGCCGGATCGATGGTTTCGATGACCGCTGCCGCGCGCACCTGCGGCGGCAACGGCAGTTGGACGAGGATGCCATGGACGTCATCGCGGCCGTTCAGTCCGCGCACGAGGTTGATCACGTCGTCCTCGCGCACATCGGCCGGCAGGTGATGCAGTTGCGAGCGCAAGCCCGCCAGCTCGCATTGTTTGACTTTGTTGCGAACATAAACGGTGCTCGCCGGGTTATCGCCGATCAGGACGACGGCGAGTCCCGGTGTCAGCCGCTGTGTGAGGACCAGTCGTTCCACGGTCTTGGCGATGCCCGCAACCAGCGCGGCGGCGATCGCCTTGCCGTCGATCACCGTCGCCGTCATCGCCGCGCTCGGTGTTCCGACGCGGCCCCAGGCAGCGCCGCTGCGAGGCTGGCCCTCAACTGGGTGATCTCGCCCTCGATGCGCAGGGTTTTGCGGCGTCCGCCGGCGCCGCGCTCCAGGGTGAAAGCGGACAGCGGACGGTGGAGAACGCGCGCCAGCAGCGCAAGGACGGCGGCGTTGGCGCGGCCGTGTTCGGCGGCAGCGGTGACCGCCACTTTCAGCCTTGGGCGGCCGTCCGCGTCGGCAACGATGCCTTCGATGCGCTCGTGGGCCGCTTTCGGGGTCACCTTCACGGCCAGGCGCACGCCATCGGCCGTTGCCGCCATCGGCAGGTCCATCATCATCGGCGACGATGCGGCGTCCGGCCGCCGATCGGTCGATCTCACAGCGTCGCCAGCCGCAGATTGCCGATGATCTGCCGCAGGAACAACAGCAGCAAGATCAGCACCAGCGGCGACAGGTCGAGGCCGCCGAGATGCGGCAGGATGCGGCGGATGGGCCGCAGCATCGGTTCGGTGGCGCGGGCGAGAAAGTCGCCGATCAAGAACACCACGCGACTTCGGGTATTGATGATATTCAAGATCACCAGCCAGCTGTACACCGCCGCCGCGATCAACAGCCAGATGACCAGCGTAATTACGGTATCGATCAGCCAGAACATCGGGCCGAGGATGACGTCCATCGACGAACTCTCGGAGGGTTGTGGGGGCGGGACAGGCCGCGCTTGCTGTGGCCGACACCGTAACCAGGGCGCTCGTCGAGTGCAAGCGGGCTCACCGGAGCGTTCTTCGCGGTTCGGCCTGAACGGCATCGTCGGCCGCCATCGCGGACCGGCGGCGGTGGGGGGGGCGCGGCGCACGAGCTTGCACCGGCAGCGGAGCTCATGATATTCTTTCCAATCGCGAATATTTTGGCTTACGCGGGAACGTCTCATACTGTGGATGTCTTGCCGAACAAACGAAAGTCAATTAAGGCCTAACTCCCTCCTTCCATTTTTGTCTTAACTTCTGAACTAAGCGAGAATTCATGATTGCACGTGAATCGCAGCTTGAATTGACCATATTGATGCCTTGCCTCAATGAAGCCGAAACTCTCCCTACCTGTATAAGAAAAGCGCAAGACTATCTCAATATTAGCGGCATCCATGGAGAGGTGCTTGTCGCAGACAACGGCAGCAAGGATGGCAGTCAAGACATCGCGCAAAGACAGGGTGCGAGAGTTATTGAAATATCTGACCGCGGCTATGGCGCGGCTCTTTTGGGAGGAATTCAAGCCGCTTACGGCCGGTACATTATTATGGGCGATGCCGACGACAGCTACGACTTTTCCAGACTCGATGAGTTCGTCGCCAAACTCCGCGACGGGTATGATCTTGTCATGGGTAACCGCTTCCGTGGCGGCATCGCGCCGGGAGCCATGCCACCGTTGCATCGCTATGTCGGGAACCCCGTCCTCACAGGCATTGGGCGGCTTTTCTTTTCATCGCCCATCGGGGATTTCCACTGCGGACTGAGAGGATTCCGCAAGGCTGCCATCGACGGCTTAGGACTACAAACGACCGGCATGGAATTTGCGTCCGAGATGGTTGTAAAAGCGACTCTGCATCGATTGCGCGTTGCGGAGGTTCCAACCACGCTTGCAAAAGACGGCCGAGGCCGGCCGCCGCACCTGCGAAGTTGGCGCGATGGATGGCGGCATTTGCGCTTCCTGCTGATGTATTCACCAAAGTGGCTGTTTTTATATCCCGGTATTTTTATCTCGTTGTTTGGCTTGCTGACGGTGGGGCTTGTGTTACCTGGGCCACTGAGGATCGGATCCGTCGTATTTGACATCCATACCCTGCTGGTTGGAACGGCCGCGATCCTCACGGGGAGTACAGTTTTGATATTTTTTCTGCTGGCAAAACAGTACGCCACCGGTGCCGGGCTGGTGCCGGAAGAACCGGTGTATCGACGATATAAGGCGATCTTCACAATAGAACGGGCCGTGATGATTGGGGCAACGCTGTTTGCCGGTGGGATTACAGGGGTGGTCTGGGCGGTCTGGAGTTGGCAAGCCAAGTCATTCGGCGAATTGGATTATGCAGGGATGATGCGCCTGCTGATCCCGTCGATTGCGGCGCTGGCCCTCGGAATCCAGATTTTTATGGCGTCCTTCCTCGCCGGGATTCTTGACCTGCCGATGCGCCGTAGACGTAACGACAGCGACGAGCCCAACGCCAACGACAAATGAGTTAGAATAGAGTCCGGAGCTTTACCTTAAATCGCGTCGATCCACCAATGATGCATACGAGTCATACGGCAAACTGATGTGTGCGCATGGAACCTAACGCCCAGTACAGCCTTTTGAAGCCCAGTTCGTTGGCGGCCCGCATCGCGGGGGTCATGCGCAGACGGATGTATGAGTGCTTCATGATGACCGGCGGGATACGGGCGACGGACACCATCTTGGATGTCGGTGTCACCAGCGATCGCACGTACGACTCGTCCAACTATCTCGAGGCGTGGTACCCGCAGAAAAATCGATTGACGGCAGTTGGCATCGACGATGCCGCGTTCTTAACCGATGCGTTCCCCGGCATCCGCTTCGTCCGCGCAAATGGAAAGTTTCTGCCGTTTGCCGACAATTCCTTTGATGTGGTTCATTCCAGTGCGGTGATTGAGCACGTCGGCAGCCGGGCCGAGCAAGCACGATTTACTGCCGAGCTGTATCGTGTCGCACGGCGAATGGCCTGCATTACAACTCCCAATCGGTGGTTTCCGGTTGAAGTGCATACGAGTTTGCCGCTCGTTCACTGGTTACCACCCCGACACTTTCGTAAGTTGCTGCGAAATCTGAAACTGACGTTCTTTTCAGATGAGGCGAACTTAAATCTGTTGGGTTACTCTGAACTGATCGACCTTTGTCGTCCGCTAAAGCCGCAGCGACTTGTTATCGAGAGGATGCGCCTGGCGGGTTGGACGTCAAACTTGATCGCGTTTATTTGGCGATAGTTTATATTTTATGCTCCATATGTCGCGTTGGTCGTGGCTCATACTTCTGGCCAAGATCATTGTCTCCGCGGCGTTGTTGCTGCTGCTCGCAACCAAGATCGACTTGGCGGCGGTGTTGGCGGCGTTGGTGATGATGCCGGCTTGGGTATTCCTGGTCAGTCTCGGGTTTCTTTTACTTCAGGCACTGCTGCTCGCTTGGCGTTGGCATCGCGTGACCAAATGGATGGGAAGCTCCCTAGCCATTCGGCCGGCAGTTCGATTGACGTTCGTCGGGCTGTTTTTCAATCAGACGTTACCGACCTCAATTGGGGGCGATGCCATCCGAATATGGGGGGCCTATCGGGTCGGCGTGCCGTTGGATGCCGCGCTGAGTAGTGTCCTCATTGAACGCTCGACTGGTCTTGCCTCCATTGCCTTGGTCGTGGCTATCAGCGTTCTCGCTCTCCCGCCCGAAATCCTCGGTGGGCCAATGCGATGGATGCTGCTAGCGCCACTACCGCTCGCGATTGTCGGGTTAGCCGTCCTTGCAATATCCGACGCCATCCCCGTGCAATGGATTTCATCGAACCTCGCCATGCATGTGGCGACGTTGGCGCGCGGGCTGCGGCGCATTGCTGGTTCGCCCGCTGCCGTCGCGGAACTGTTTACCCTGGGTGTGCTAGCCGCAGTGGTGGGAATCACGCAGACCTACCTCGTTGGCAGTCAGATTGGGATCCCGCTTGGACTTGCGTCATATCTTGTGGTCGTTGGCGGAGCCTGCCTCATCACGGTGCTCCCCATATCGATCGCTGGCTGGGGGGTGAGAGAAGCAGCGATCGTCGGCTTGTTCAGCGAGATGGGAATAGACGCCGAAAAGTCTCTCGTGGTTAGCGTTATTTTTGGCCTGAGCCTCATGATTGTGGCGTGTCCGGGCGGAATACTGTGGATCATCGATGGTGCGACGCGACGAAGAACGTCATAGTCGGGGGATGCTTGCCGATAGCGATGTCCGGCTTCCTCGTCACCGCTTCGCCATGGGAACGATCCTGAGGGGCTCGTTCGGGTTGTCTTCAGTTTGAGGCGATCGCGACCGCGTCCGGGGGCGCCCCTTCAGCGGCCGGCGGCCAGGGCCTCGGCAACGGCATCGATGGCGGCGGCGAGGCCGAGCCGGCGCACCGCGACGCCCTCGGGAAAGGCGCTCGTCAGCCGTGTCGGCAACGCCCGGTCAAGGATGACGAAAACGCCCCGGTCGCTGGCCCGGCGGATCAGCCGGCCGTAGGCTTGCTTCAACTTCATTCGCGTCAGCCGTTCCTCGTAGCCGCGGCCGCCGAACTCGGCGCGGCGGGCCCGGTGCAGCAGCGTCGGCCGCGGCCATGGCACCCGGTCGAAGACGATCAGCCGCAGCGACCGGCCCGGCACATCGATGCCGTCGCGCACCGCATCGGTGCCGAGCAGGCAGGAGTCCTCCTCGGCGCGAAAGATATCGATGAGCGTGCCGGTATCGATGCCGTCAACGTGCTGCGCCAGCAGGCGAATGCCGGCCGCCTCGAGGGGCGCCGCGATCATCGCGTGCACCGCGCG
This sequence comes from Rhodospirillales bacterium, assembly GCA_025458035.1. Lineage (GTDB taxonomy): Bacteria > Pseudomonadota > Alphaproteobacteria > Rhodospirillales > Defluviicoccaceae > Defluviicoccus. The sequence continues at coordinate 16,167 of JALOTH010000023.1, read as the reverse complement.
CAGACGGCCGATCGCCGTGAACAGGCCAAGACCGCCGCCACCGGCGACGATGAACAGTTCACGATAGGCGCTGGCCAGCTGGCGGACGTCATTGCGGTCGACGTCGTTGACGACGATGACGCGGGTGATGGCGGCGTAATCGAACGGTGATGGCTGCGCCGACAGGGCCGGCGGCAGATTGAGGTGGTGCATGCCGGTCATCCGCTCGGCAAACACCCAGTCGGCGTCCTCATCGCCGGTGGTATCCTTGAGCGTCGCCGAGGTGATCAGCGCGCCGTGCGCCGGGCGCAGCACGCTGTCGATGAACGGCGCGGTCGGGTCGAGCCAATGACGGTTGTAGGCGACGTCCAGTTCGCCGGCATCGCCACGATCGACCGCGAAGACATCGACGAACTCGCGCGGCGTGTCGGCGGCAAGTGCCCGCAGCATGGCCTGCCAGCCGATGATCGGGGCGATGGCGCGCCGTTCCAGCGATCGCCGCAGCGCCTCGATCCGCTGCCGCTGCGCCGTCTCGAGCGAGCCCGCCTCGGCGTCGAGACAATCGGCGAGCCGGGCCGCCAGCCGGGCGAGCGGCCGTTGCAGCCGATCAAGCAGCGCATCGAGCGCCGCTGCCGCCGCCAGCAGCCCGTCGACCGGCGGCCGCGGCCCCGTTTCGAGGGCATAGCCGTGCTCGTCGTCCGCATTGCGCGCGTAAACCTGCTGGCGGACAACGGCGAGAAACCGTTCCGTCGCGCCGGTCGGCGATCCGCCCGCCAGCCGCTGCCGCCAGCCGGGGCCGGGCAGCGAGCGCGCCGCCTGCTGCGCCTCGAAAACGGCGGCCTCGGCGTCGGCATCGCCGCCGACCAGATCGCCCAGGCGATCGGACAGGCCGCGCCGCCGCGAGCGGCGGCCGCCGTCCTCGCCGCCGCGCAGCCAGCGCCGCAGTTCCGCCGTCTCGCGACCGCTCAGACGCCAGCAAAATGCGCTGTCGGCGGCGTCGAACAGGTGATGGGCCTCGTCGAACACGTAGCGCAGCGGCAGGCCGATTTCGTCGCCACCGCGGGCCGCCCGCGTCAACACCAGGGCGTGATTGGCGACGACGATGTCGGCGCGCCGGGCGCGGCGAATGGCCCGCTCGATGAAGCAGCGCCGGTAATGCCGGCAGGCGGCGTAGACGCATTCGCCATGACTGTCGGTAAGGTCCTGGGTGACGTCCGGCGGAAACAGGCTCGCCAGCCACGCCGGAAAGTCGCCACCGGACAGATCGCCATCCCGCGTCGCCAGCGCCCAGCGAGCGATCAGGCCAAGGGCGATGCGTTCGCGGCCGATGGCTAATGCGGGGCGCGACACCGCGTCTTCGAAGTTCAGCAGGCAGAAGATGTTTTCCCGTCCCTTGCGCACCACCACCTTCGCCGCCTTGGTGCGGTAGACGGGGTAGGCGCGATCGAGTTCGCGGTCGATCTGCCGCTGCAGGTTGCGGGTGTACGTGCTCACCCAGACGGTGCCGCCATTTTTTTGTGCCCATACCGTCGCCGGCGCGATGTAGCCAAGGGTCTTGCCGACGCCGGTGCCGGCTTCGGCGAGGACCACCCGCGGCTCGGCTTCGCGCTCTCGCGGCTGGAAGGCGCCGGCGGCATGGCTGGCGAACGCCATTTGCTGCGGTCGTGGCTCGGCACTGGCGCCAAGCAGTTTGACGAGCCGCGCCCGCGCTTCCACCGGCTCCACCGGCCACGCCTCGGGTCGAACGTCGGGGCCCGCCTCCTCCCATTCCTTCAACCGCCGCCACACGGCAAAGGCGCCGCCTTCGGTGTTCGGCTCACTGCCGGCCGGAGCGGGCAGGCCGAGCGCCGACAGCACCGCCTCGCCCCAAGGCCAGCCGGCCCGTGTCATCTCGTGGGCGATGGCAACGGCGTCCTCGTGGGGTGACGCGGTGAGTTCGGCCAGCAGAGCGTTGGCGATATCGAACAGTCGCGCCGCCTCCGCCTCTGGTGTCTCCGGGGGATCGAGCATCAGCGCCGCGGCAAGACCCCGCGCCGTCGGCACCGCGAAGCGGGCAGGACGGACGAACGCAAACAGCTCAAGAACATCAAGCGCGGCGATTGCCGCCAGCCCGAGCCGACGGGCGACGAAGCGGCAATGGCAGAGGTAGACGGCGGGGGCGGCGCCGGCGCGGCGAGCCGCTTCGGCCAGGGTGAGCACATCGGCTTCGCCCGCCGGCGACAGCCACACCGCCGACGTGGCGGAGACGGCCAGCGCCGGGGCGTCGGGCAGGCGGGTGCGGGCGGCGGCGAAGGCAGGGCGGACCATGCCGCCACTATAGGCGGCGGCGGTTCACGCGCACCAGGACCGCGAAGCGGGTGGAAGTCCCGGTATGACGGCGAGGAAACCGCCGGCGAACCGGCATCGGCCAGGGCGATCCTCGAACGTCAAACCCGCGCCGTGCCGGATGGCTTCGTCAAACCTCCGCAAGCGGGCCGTGTGCGGCTGGCGCGGGGTGGCGGTGAAAACTGCGGTGCGTTCATGCGAGGGCATTCGGGTCTGCCTGTTTCGTCTTCCACAGTGAGTAGAGGACGCCGCCGAGCAGGAGCGAGAAGGTGACCGTGAGCGAGATGTACGGTGGCACCTTATCGAGACCCAGCCAGTCGGCAACGAAGATCTTGCTGCCGATGAAGATCAGGATGATGCCCAGGGCATATTTCAGGTAATGGAAGCGATTGACCATGGCTGCGAGCGCGAAGTAGAGGGCTCGCAGCCCGAGTATCGCGAAGATATTGGAGGTGTAGACGATAAAGGGGTCGGTGGTGATGGCAAAAATGGCCGGTACCGAGTCGACGGCGAAGATGAGGTCGGCGATCTCGATCATCACCAGCGCCAGGAACAGGGGCGTCATGAAGGTGGTGAGCTTGCCCGTCTTCGGATGGGGCAGCTTGACGAAGAACCGCTCGCCGTGCGGCTGGTCGGTAACGTTGAAGTAACGCCGCATCAGCTTCAATACGGGGTTGTTGCCGACCTCATATTCCTTGTCGGCGAACACTAGCATCTTGATGCCAGTGAAAATAAGAAACACCGCGAAGACATAGAGAACCCAGTTGAACTGGCTGACGATCGTCGTGCCAAGTCCAATCATGATGGCGCGAAGGACAATGACACCGAGGATGCCCCAGAGCAGGACCCGATGCTGATACTGCCGCGGCACCGCGAAGAACGAGAAAATCATGGCGATGACGAAAACGTTGTCCATCGCCAGCGCCTTCTCCAGCGCGAAGCCGGTAAAGTAGGCCATGCCGCTGGCTGATCCGAAGTACCACCATACCCAGGCGCCGAACACCAGCCCGAGGCCGATGTAGCCCGCTGACAGAACGAGGCTCTCGGTGACCTCGATCTCCCGCGATTTGCGGTGCAGGACGCCGAGATCGAAGGCGAGCAGGGCGAGGACAATGGCCAGAAAGGCGAGCCACATCCAGATCGGCTTGCTCAGCCAATCCGTCAGCAACCACGAGTGCAGGTGTTCCACGGCGGACCCCTTTTTTGAATAACGACGGCGTCTTGCGATCCGACATCGCAGGTGGACGCCTGCCAGAGGGGCCCGGTTCGCAAACCGGTAGATGTGAATCGTGGTATCGATTGCAAGAGGCGTCGGCGGTACGCGGCGAGATCGGGCGGCGCCGCCCTACCGCCGCTCGCTCACAGATATCGCAACTCGATGTAGACCATGGCCAGAACGATGGTGACCAGCATCACCGGATAGGCGACCTTCATGTACTCGACGAAGGAAAAGCGTACGCCGGCCCGTTCGGCGAGGCCGGCGACGGTGAGGTTGGCCGACGCGCCGATGATGGTGCCGTTGCCGCCGAGGCAGGCGCCCAGCGACAGCGCCCACCACAGCGGCATCAGCCCCTCCGGCCCGCCGAAGGTGGGCGCCATTTCCTTGACCAGTGGGATCATCGTTGCCACGAACGGGATGTTATCGACGATCGAGGACAGGATCGCCGACGCCCACAGGATGGCCAGCGCCGTCACCCGCAGATCGCCGCCGGTCACCGCCAGCAGCTTTTCGGCGAGAATGGCGAGCAAACCGGTGCTTTCGACGCCGTAGATGACGATGAACAGGCCGATGAAGAAGAAGATGGTTATCCACTCCACTTCCTCGAAGGTCTTCGCCACGGTCTTCGTCTGCTCATCGGCGCTGCGACCCAGACACGATAGCAGCAGCAGCGCCGCCGCGCCGAGCAGGGCGATGGTCGCGGGTTCCAGGTGCAACTGCCGCGCCGACACGAAGCCGAGCATGACCACGGCAAGAACGCCGAGAGATTTGACGAGCAGGACGCGATCGACGATCGCGCTCCGTTCATCGAACGCCATCACCTTGGCACGGGCGCGCAGCGTCGCCGTCAGCCGCCGGCCCCAGATGAAATGGAACAGGACGCAGGCGATCCCCTGAATGACGATCACCACCGGCGCCAGATTGATGATGAACTCGTTGAAGCTGAGATTGACGCGTGAGCCGATGAGGATGTTGGGCGGATCGCCGATCAGCGTCGCCGTGCCGCCGATGTTGGAGGCGAAGATCAGGGCGACGAGATAGGGATAGGGCTTCACGCCGAGCCGTTCGCAGATCACCAGCGTGACCGGCACCACCAGCAGCACGGTGGTGACGTTGTCGAGCAGGGCGGAGACGACGGCGGTGACCACCTGCAGCATGATCATGATCGCCGCCGGATTGGCCTTCACCAGTTTCGCCGCGCGAATGGCGAGGTACTCGAACATCCCCGTGCGCCGGGAGACGGCGACGATGATCATCATGCCGATGAGGAGGCCGATGGTGTTGAAATCGACGCCCTCGACCGCCTTTTCCTGGGTCAGGATGCCGAGCGCGACCATCAGCGCGGCGCCGAACAGGGCGATGACGGCGCGATTGATCTTCTCGCTGATCACCGCCGCGTAAGTGGCGACGAGAAGGGCGGAGGCGACCCAGATGGCGGGCAGGCCGAAGGCGCTGCCGGTCGTTGCTGCCGCATGCATCAGAGGCTCTCCTCGAGCTTGTCGAGAATCTCCCAAGTCGAGACCATCCCGGCGAGGCGGCCGCTGAGGGGCTCGACCACCGGCACGAAGTTGCGGGTGCGGAACACCAGCAGCACCGCCTCCATCAGCGGCGAGTCCGGTTTCAGTGTCGGCGCCTCCCGGTCGGCGAAGCGGGCGACGGGATCGTTGCGCAGCGTGGCGAAACGGGCGCGCAGGTCTTCAAGGTCGTCGGAGAGGTAGGCGAGGTCGGTCAGATGGGCGATTTTCGGCAGCACGTCTTCCAGGGCGACGATGCTCGGCAGCATCAGTCCGAATAGCCGGCTCTTGGCGAACAGGCCGAGATAGCGGCCTTCGTCGTCCACCACCGGCAGGGCGAGGTAACGTTCCGCGAGAAGTTTCCGCAGTGCCACCCCGACGGTGTCGGTGTGCCGCAGCACCGGCGGGTCGGCGTTCATGATCTCCCGACAGGTCATGGTGAGACTCCCCGGCTTGCCGTGCCCCGAGCCGTATGCGCTCCGAAGCCGGCAGCCTGATTGTTCGGATTTCGAAGAACAGGCTCATAGCTCACAGGGAGGGGACCGACGAGGGCTCGCTGAACAGCGGTGGCATGCAGCAGACGCATATCGGCCGGACGCGGCGGCGGCTGGCCCGGAGAAGGCAAGCCCCGTCAAACCCCGTCCGCGTGAAACAATTGTAACGGGCTTCGGCTCGCCCTTGCCTTTTGCCAAGGGTCTGAGCATAACCCAGGGGCCGGAGCGGGCGGGCCAACCGCCGGCCTTCGGCAGGGAAAGTGCGGCGGCGCGTTGCGAACCGCGAGATCGGCAACGGACGGCGGCAATATCGATGCCGGCGCGCCAGTCTTTCCGCCCCGCCCCCGCCGCCCGATCCCTTGGGCGAGAAGTCTTGCGGGAGAGGGTGTCCAGACATGGCTTTCAAGACGATTGACGACCTTGATGTCGCCGGTAAGCGCGTGCTCATGCGCGTCGACTTCAACGTGCCGATGAAAGAGGGCAAGGTGACCGATGCGACGCGCATCGAACGCACCGTGCCGTCGATCAAGGAACTGACGGGCAAGGGGGCGAAGGTGATCCTGCTCGCCCACTTCGGCCGGCCGAAGGGCAAGGTGGCGCCGGAATTCACGCTGAAGCCGGTGGCGGAGAAAACCGCCGAGCTGCTCGGCCAGCCGGTGGCGTTCGGCAGTGACTGTGTCGGGCCGGCGGCAAAGGCGGTGGTCGACGCGATGAAGCCCGGTGACGTGGCGATGCTGGAGAACCTGCGCTTTCACGCCGAGGAGGAGAAGAACGATCCCGGCTTCGCCAAGGCGCTGGCGGAACTGGGCGATGCGCTCGTCTCCGACGCGTTTTCGTGCTCGCACCGGGCGCACGCTTCGGTGGAGGCGCTCGCCCGCATCCTGCCGGCGGCCGCCGGCCGGCTGATGCAGGCGGAACTGGAAGCGCTGACGGCAGCGCTGGAAAAGCCGCAGCACCCGGTGGCGGCGGTGGTCGGCGGCGCCAAGATTTCGACCAAGCTCGACGTGCTCAGCAACCTGCTCGACCGCGTCGATCAGTTGATCATCGGCGGCGCCATGGCCAACACCTTCCTCGCGGCGAAGGGCGTCGCCGTCGGCAAGTCGCTGTGTGAGCACGACATGCTGGAGAACGCACGGGCGATCATGGCGAAGGCGGAAAAGTCCGGCAAGCACATCGCCCTGCCCGTCGACGTCGTCGTCGCCGCGGAGTTCAAGGAAGGTTCGCCGTCGAAAACCGTCGATGTCGGCGCGGTACCTGCCGACATGATGATCCTCGACGTCGGCCCGAAGTCGATCGCCGCGCTGAACGAGCTGCTGGCCGGCGATAAGACGCTGGTGTGGAATGGTCCGCTCGGCGCCTTCGAGGTCAAGCCGTTCGATGCCGGCACCAACGCGGTGGCGCAGCAGGCAGCGAAACTGACGAAGGCCGGCAAGATGACGAGTGTGGCCGGCGGTGGTGATACCGTCGCCGCCCTCGCCAATGCCGGTGCCGAGGAGGACTTCTCCTACATTTCGACGGCGGGCGGTGCCTTCCTCGAATGGCTGGAGGGCAAGACGCTGCCGGGCGTCGAGGTGCTGCGCAAGTAGCGGCCGCCGGCTGTCGCCGCCCCGGCGGGCGGGGGAGGGGAATGCTCCCGCCCGCCGACGGCATTGGCGTGGGTCCCAGGGAGCCGTGATAGCGGATTTGTGCCGCATGTGCGTCACACAGGGGACGCGTTTGCGGTAGCGGCGAATCGCGTGAGGGCGCCACGGCGCCGCCCCCTGTAAGCCTGCGGCGCTGGCCGCCGGCCGTCACGCTCCAACTGTTGCAAAAATGTATATTGCTAATCAGAGCCTTGGGGTCGGGGCCCCGGTCGCGCGGCGAGGAAAAGGCGGCAAATGCCCCTTTCCTGAATTTGTCATTTGAAGTTCACGTTGCGACTCATTATCTTGCCCCTTGTGCGTTGCAGCACGGAGCTGTTCGCGGTTTCGAGCTCAACGTGCTTCTTGGACGTTTCCTCCCAAAACTTGGGCCGTATCTTGCGGCCCTTTTTTTGTATCACGGCGACGAAAAGGGGAACGGGCCGGCGTATCGGATCAGTCGATGACCCATCGCTCGCCGATCCGCGTCGTCGCCGCAAAATTGCGGGCGTCGTCATCGTCGACCATGATGATGAACGCGCGGTCGCCACGGACCAGCACCTCCTTGATCTGGCGTTTCAGCTCCGCGCCGCTTGGCTCGGCCGCAACCACCTTGCGCAAGGCCTCATCGCCCACCTCGGCGCGGAACGCCAGCAGCTCCGCATACTTGTCGTCGCTGGATAGAGCCTTCAGCGTCTCGATGTCGCCACGGTGCAGCGCCTCGTTCCAGCGAACGAGGGCCTGCGCCGGCGCACTGTCGGCGGCCTCCGGTCCGATCAGGCGAGCGGTGACCTCGTCGCGGAAGCGGGGCGCACTGAACGCCGCCTGGACCGTCACGGTGTCCGCCGGCGTGTCGCCGGCAATGCTGAATGCGAGCCTGCCAGAGGCACGCGTGTCGGTCAGCCGCCAGTCCTCGATGCCGGAGCCGCCCTCCAACTCCAGGAACGTCAGTGATCGCTCCGGATCGGCGGGCGATAGCAGAACGGTGCCGCCGATCGGGGCCGTGACGGGTTGCTGGGGATCCAGGCGGAGGACAAGACCCCGGACGTCGCCCTTGCGGGCCAACTGCTCCAGGCGATCGAGGATCGGACCGGAGAGTGCCGCCGGCGCAACGTCCCGGTCGCTGAGCAGCAGCCGGATTTCCGGCCCATCCAGCAGCCCTTCCTCGTTTCCGTAAAACAGCGCCAGCGCGTGGTGCAAGCCGACGGCGACGCCGTCGGAGGTCATCGTCCCCTGCGCGCTGCCGGGATCGATGCCACGCACGGGCAGTGGAAAAGCCGCCCCGACGACAGCGGCGAAAAGTAACGCCAAGCGCATGATCACAGGTTTCCTCCCCCGGCCAGCCGCCGCGTGGTCGTTGCGGTTGTCAACCCGCGGGAAGGCTCCTGTCGCCCTCGCCGAGAGCCCGCTGCATGTAAACGCTGTCGATCCAGCGCGCGAACTTGAAACCGGCCGCCGCAAGTATGCCCGCCGGCTGAAAGCCGAGAGCGGCGTGCAGGCGGATCGACGCGAGATTGGCCGAATCCCCAATCACCGCAACCATTTGCCGGTAATCCTGCGCTTCGCAATCGACGATCACCGCCGCCAGCAAGCGGGCGCCGAGACCGCGGCCCGCCGCGTCCGCGCGCACATAGATCGAATCTTCGACGGTGTACCGATAGGCCGAGCGCTGCCGGAACGGCGCCGCGTAGGCGTAGCCGGTGATGCCAGGCGCACCGTCGGCGACGAGGAAGGGCAAGCCGCGATCGACGATCGCCTGCCAGCGTTGGATCATCTCGCTGTGCGTCGGCACCGTTTCCTCGAAGGTTGCGGTGCTGGCTTCGACGTAGGCGGCATAGATCGCCAGGATCTCGGCGACGTCATCGGCGGTCGCCGCACGGATCGTTTCCCTGATACCGCTGCCCTCAGCCACGATCCCGTTCCTCTGCACGCTGCCGCTAGCCGCGAAGCAGCCGATCATCGATGGCGGCGAGGACGGCAAACAGTCGCTTGAGGCTGGCGATTACCTCGTCCATGCCGTCGCTGGGACGGATGCGCTCCTCGTCCATGTACAGGGCGCGGTTGATCTCGATCTGCAAAGCGTGCCGCTGCTCACGCGGGCGGCCATAGTGGCGCGTCGTATGACCGCCCGCATAGGGAACGTTGCGCCGCACACTGTAGCCAAGGTCGGTCAGCGTGCGATCGACGAGCTGGGTGACGGCCGGCGTGCACGCCGTGCCATAGCAATCGCCGAGGACGAAGTCGACGCGCTTTGATCCCGGATCGGCGTCCATCGGCCCGCCGACCGACGGCATCGAATGGCAGTCAATCAGTAGATAGCAGCCGAAGCGCTCCATCGTCGCTTCCAGCAACCCCTGCAGCGTGCGATGGTAGGGGAAGTAATGACGCTCCACGCGCCGCAATGCTTCCTGCACCGGAAGCTTGCCCGCATAGACCTCTTCGCCGCTGGCGACGACGCGCGCGATCGTGCCGAGGCCCGCCGCCACGCGAGGAGAATTGCGGTTGGCGGTTGGCGGCAGTTCGCCGTCGAACATTCGCGGGTCGAACTCGAAGGGCTCGCGATTGGGGTCGATGTAGACCCGCGGGAAGTGCGCACGCAGCAACGGCGCGCCGAAATCGGCGACGGCGGCGTACAGCCGATCGACAAAGGCGTCCTCCGAACGGCGCAGCACGATCGGATCGAGGCGCGAGGAGGCGACGAACTCCGCCGGGTACTCATCGCCACTGTGGGGTGACGCGAACACCAGCGGGATCGTCTGTTCGACCGGGGCGATGATGGAATGGGAGGTCGATGCCGGCCTGATCGTGACCGTTTCCGGCGACGATGGCACGGCCGTTTCGTCCGGGGGCAAGGGAACCTCATCGTTGCTGTGGCGCCGCCGCCGCGTGCGGCAGCGCCTTGCTACGATTTCGTTAAACCCGCGCTCGGGCGCTGACAACGGCAAAGTGACGAGGGATCGGCAGACGGCTCAACGGGCGGGCGGGCAATCCGCCCGAACACGGATGACGGGGCGCGAACCGGCGTTCAGAACAGGTCGAGGGACAGCGAGGCGAAGCCACCCCCGTCAGCCGCCGTCGCGGTAAAGGTGTTGGTCGGCGCCCGCGGCGGCGCTCCATGCACCTTGCGTAGGAGCGAGAAGAAGTCGGTCATCGTCGCGAAGCTGATGTTGGCGCCGGTGAGATGACGGCGGAACTGCCGCCAGGCGACCACCGTCTGTTCGAAACGGCCGAGCACGTCGCCCATGTCCCAGTAGCTTTTCCGGCAATTCAGCAGAAATTCGGTAAAGCCTTTGGCCTGGTTATTGTAGACCATATCGGAGTACGTCTCGCGATATTGCTTGGCAAGCGCCATGACGCGCCCCCAATCGCCCTTGAGCTTGTTTTTCACATAATCCATCAGCATCCGCAAATATTCGCGCTCGCTCGGCGACGCGGTCCACCGCATGCGGTCGGCGGCCGTCATCCACTCCGAAAACTCCCGCAGATGAATTTGGATACAAGCGTACTCGTGCTCGAAATAGGTGATGCCGATCCACGATGACAGGACTTCGACGGCCTGCTCGGGGGGAATGCGCAGCGCCTGCACGAACGGCATGATGTCCTGCGTGTCGGACAGGGTCAGCAGCTTCATCGTCATGTCTTCAACGGCCCTGTCGACATTCACCGACGAGCCGCGGTCATAGGCGGCGACGATCAGCGGCCGGATGCGATCCTTCAGATAGGACATCAGCTTGCTGCGGATTTCCGGCGTCAGGTCGAGGTAGGACGGCGGCACCGTCAGGCCCGAGCGATCCAAGGCCAGTTCGAGGATCAGCGGGCTGAAGGTGGGCACGGAGTCGAGAACGCTGAGCACCCGGCTGTCGGCATCGAACGCCGCATAGTCCAGACAATCGGTGCGCAGCTTGAAATGGGCGTACTTGTTGAAATTCTGCTCGTTGAAGATGAACGATTCGCCGCCCTCGAACGGCCGGGCGTCATCATACGGCATGAAGACCAGCATGTTGACCGGCGAGCTTTCCACATAGCGCTGGCCGGTGTCGGCGAAGACGGTTTTGAAAAAGATCGCGTCGTTGAGGAAGCCGAGACGGAACAGCGTTTGCGCATCCTCGCCGTCCCGTTCGCGCGTGGCGCGCGTGAAGTAGCTCGCGTCGTACTTGCGAGCCGGCCCCGACCGCAGAAAGACGTTGAGCAGTTCCCGGTCCATTACTGCCCCGTGATCGGCGTCGCTGCCATCGGCCCCGATCGCCCGCGCACCCTCACAATCTCAAAGTGGATGGTTTCGGCGCGAAGCACGGTCTTCTCCATGAGAACAGCACGCCATGGCGGCGCAAACGTGAGATGGGGTTGGCGGCGAGCGTATCGCTGCGGGGGGTGCGCGACGCCGTGGCATCCGGTCCGCAGCGGTGTTCGCTCGGGCTGAAGTCTTAGCCGGAAATGCGTAAGAAACGCTTAAGTTGCGCCGGCGCGGCCGATCCGGCGCACGACGTTGAGACCGGCCGCCGGTCAGCCGCCGATGGGTAACGATCCTGCGGGGGCGAACAGCAGCCCGATGTAGGCCGCGTACCAGATGAGCAGCAGCGCGCCTTCCCAGCGGTTCACCCGCATGCCCGTCGCTGCGTGGAAAATCAGCAGCACCGCCGAGCCAAACAGCGCCGCCCAGTCGGTGACATCGAGGTCGGCAGGGATGGCGATTGGCGTGATCACCGCGGTCGCGCCGAGGATGCCGAGGATGTTGTAGATGTTGGAGCCGACGATGTTGCCGAAGGCGACGTCGCTGCGACCTTTCAGCGCCGCCGCCAGCGAGGCGAACAGTTCGGGCAGCGAGGTGCCGACGGCGACGACCGAAAGGCCGATGATCGTCTCCGACAAGCCGGCGAGGCGGGCCAGGATGATCGCCCCGTCCACCAGCAGGTTGGCTCCTCCCATCAGCATGCCGAGCCCAACGCCGACGAACAGCAATCCCTTCCAGAGCGGCGCCGAGCCCGCGGTGGGAAGCTCGGCGGCTTCCCGCTCATGCAACTGCGCCGCGGCGCCGTTGGTTCGCTCCGCCCGCCAGGCAACCGTGACGTACAGCACGAGCGCCGCCAGGAAGACGACGCCGACCCAGCGTGACAGCACTTCGGCGATCAGCCCGATGGCGATCAGCAGCACGGTGGCGGCGATCATCACCGAGCCGTCGCGGCGGAGTGCCGTCGGGTCGATGACGATGGGTTTGAATATCGCCACCACCGCGAAGATCAGCAGCACGTTGGCGATGTTTGAGCCGACGACGTTGCCGATGGCGATGCCGGGCGATCCGATCAGTGCCGCTTCGACGCTGGTGATCAGTTCCGGCGCCGACGTCCCGAAGCCGACGATAACGAGCCCGATCAGCAATTCGGAGACCCCGAGCCGGCGAGCGGTGCTGACGGCGCCGCGGACCAGGACGTCCCCACCGAGCGAAAGGAGGACGAGGCCGCCGATAATGAGGAGCAGAGCGTGCATGCGAGTCCATGTGGGCTTCAATGGCGAAACGGCAATCGCCGGGGATCAGGACGGGCCGAGCGCCGCGACGTCAAATCGGGGAGGGAGCAGCGACCACGCTATGCCCTTGCGTCTACCATGCTCCCACTCGGCGCGCAGGTGAATTTTATGCCAGCGCACCGGCCGCTCAAACCGCGTCGATCGCCCATGGCGGGACCGGCGTGAACTTGCTCACGAGAAAATCGGTGAAGGCGCGCACCTTTGCCGAGAGGTGGCGCCGGTGCGGGTAGACGATGTGGATCGGCAGCTCAACGAACCGATGGTGATCGGCGAGCAACGGGATCAGGCGGCCGGCGCGGATGTCGCCGGCGATGCGATAGCGGGCAATCCGCGCCAAGCCGAGGCCGGCCCGCGTCATCCCGTACAGGGCGTCGCCGTTGTTCACCTCGGCATTGCCACGCACGCGCACGCTGTACGGCCCTTCCGGCCCGTCAAACGGCCAGTCGTTGAGGCCGCCCGGGTTGCCGAACCAAGTCAGGCAGTTGTGGTGCAGCAGATCGGCGGGCACCGCCGGTACGCCATGGCGTTGCAGATACTCGGGGGCGGCACAGATGATGCGGTGGTCGGTGGCGACGAGGCGGGAGATCAGCGAGGAATCGCCGTGAACACCGGTGCGCACGCCGACATCGAAGCCTTCTTCGACCAGATCGACGATGCGATCGCGGACATCGAGCTCAACGTGCACCTCGGGCGCACTGGCGAGAAACTCCGGCAGCAGCGGCACGATCTGATGGACGGCGAAGGCGACGGCGGCGGTGACGCGCAGCCGGCCGCGCGGCGCGCCGCGGTGCTGGCTGACCGACTGCTCCGCTTCCTCGATCTCGGCGAGGATATGGCGCGCGCGCTCGAGGAATGCCCGGCCCTCGTCGGTCAGGCTGACGCTGCGCGTCGTGCGGTTGAGCAGGCGGGCGCCGAGACGGTCTTCCAGGCGGGCGATCAGCTTGCTGACCGCCGATGGACTGAGACCGAGAGCCGGCGCCGCGGCGGAAAATCCCCCCGCTTTGACGACACGGACGAAAGCGGCCATCTCCGACGCCTTATCGATCATTGCTGAACTTCGTTCATCAGTCTTGTGATATCTGCGTGGATTATCCCGCCAAAGCAGATGAGGTACAACCATTCCGTCAGCGCAACGGAGAGTACGGAACCATGACCAGCGAAATTCGCACGCCGACCCCGGAAGAGATGGATGTCTACCTGCGGCGGGCGCATCGGGCGCGCAGCGCCGCCTTCGCCGGGTTCGGCCGGCAGGCGATCGCCCGGTTGCGCGCGCTGTTTGCCCCGGCGGCGGGCAGCCAGCGGCCGAACCTGACGATCAGCAGCGGTGCCAAGGCGCGGGCGGCCTGAACCGCCACACTGTCGCGACGGCGCCAAACAATCCTCGCGGTGGCCTCAGCCCCTTGATACTGTCGCCGGCGTTGACGATGTGAGGGCGGCCGGCAGGCCCGCGCCGGGCGGGTGGCGCCGCGCAACGGAGGGGTAACGCCATGGGACTGTTCGAGTTTATCCGGGACGTCGGGGAACGGCTTGGCATCGGCAGCGCGGAAGCGGCGCCGCCATCGACGGCGTTGATCGATCTGCTGAAACGGCTCGGTCTGCCGGTGGAGGGATTGAGCGTCGATGTCGCTGGCGATACGGTCAAGGTTTCCGGTAGTGCCGCCAGCCAGGAACTCAAGGAAAAAATCATCCTTGCTCTCGGTAACGCCCACGGCGTTGCCAAGGTGGAGGAAACGATCGCGACGCCGGCCGGTGACAGCGCCGAATTTTATACGGTGAAGGCAGGCGATACGCTGTCCGCTATCGCCAAGAAGACACGCGGCAATGCCAACGAGTACATGAAGATCTTCGAGGCCAACAAGCCGATGCTGTCCGATCCCAACAAGATCTATCCCGGGCAGGTTCTGCGCGTGCCGAAATCCTGAGCCCCGCGCGGGCGGCGGCGCGGCGGGGGACGGCGGCAACCGGCCAGCGGTCGCCCGCCGAGGCCGAACAACGCTCCACCCTTGTCTCGGCCTGCCGATCGCGACACATTGACGGCATGGGTGGCAGCGAGTCAGCAGCGAACGAGCGCGAAGACCTTCCGGCCAAGCCGGGGCCGTCCGTCCATACCGTGCCGGAAGGCGACAACCGAACCCGGCTCGTCTGTCCCGATTGCGGCTATATCGAATACGCCAACCCGAAAATCGTCGCCGGCGCCGTCTGCACCTGGGAGGGCCGGGTCCTGTTGTGCCGGCGGGCGATCCCGCCGTCGAAAGGCAAGTGGACGATACCCGCCGGGTTTCTCGAACTCGGGGAAACCACCGCCGCCGGCGCCGCCCGCGAGGTGCTGGAAGAGGCGGGTGCCCGGGTCGCCGTCGGCCCGCTGCTCGGTCTTTACGAGATCGCCGAGATCAGCCAAGTCAACGTCGTTTACCACGCGCCGATGGTGGCAGCGGACATTGCCGCCGGTGCCGAAAGCCTTGAGGTGCGCCTGTTCACCTGGGACGAGATCCCCTGGGACGAACTGGCCTTTCCCTCGGTTCGCTGGTTCCTCGAACGCTACCGCGACGGTAGCGGGCCGCAGGTGACCGCCGCGCCGCCGCGCGGATCGTGAAGGCGTCAGGTCTGCGTTGCGGCAACCCATGGCGGGCGGTGACAAAGCGTTAAGCAAACGCCCGTAGGATCGCGAGCCATGACCGACGTCACCGGCTTGCGCGGCTCAGAACCGCGCGTCAACGACTATCGCGCCGCCCGCCAGGGGCTGGCGACCGCCCGCGAGGCGGCACAACGCGCCGGCGCCTACATCGGTGGCGAGGATGCCCGCACCGCCGCCGCACTCGACCGCCTGCGCCAAAAGCTGCAGGCCGGCGAGACGCTGAAGACCGACGTGCCGCGCGGCTACCATCTGGATATCACGGTCTGATCGGGGCGGTGCTGCCGGTTTGTCGTGGCCGCGCCGATCGGGCACCTTGCCAGCGCGCTCCGCAGACGCCCCGGGGCGCCGATTGCCCCGGCGGACGCTACCTTAACCCTTGATTTTTTTCGATTCCAATGTCAACGGTAAGAAAAATCTGCCACAGGGATCGATTGGATGACGACTCTGCACGAACTCGGCGAGGATATCCGCAAGCGCGTTCAAGAGCTGGCTTACATGATGTGGGAATCCGCAGGCCGGCAGCACGGCATGGCGCTTGAGTATTGGGTTGCGGCGGAACGGGAAGTCATGGCAACGGCAAGGCAAGCGACGGAACGCATGCTGACGCCGCAGCCAGCCGGTACCGAAGCCGCCCCGGCGGCCAAGGCCGCGCCGAAAGCGAGTGAACCGAAAGCGGCTGCGGCCGCCAAGCTGGATGTCGCCGTCAAACCCGAAGCGGCGGCTGTCCCTGCTGACACCGCGAAGGCGCCACCACCCAAACCGGCTCGCCGCACCGGCGCCGGGCGCTCCGCCAGCAAGAGCTGACGCGCCCTCGCCGGCCGCCGGTCAGCGGTCGCCCGCCGCTCCGGCGGTCGCGGCC
>JALOTH010000115.1 GCA_025458035.1 Rhodospirillales bacterium | reverse complement strand
CTAAACACTGGCAAACGATTCCCTCTCCACCATCACTAACCACTCCGCTCCCGCCAAGCCACAACAGCTTGAATCAGAACCGACCCACCACACAACCCCCTCTCGCCGTCCCAAACAGCAGAACCGAATCGCCCTGGGCGGACGCCGGCCTCGCCTTGACAACGGCGGGGCTTCCGTGCGCTTTTCCGACGAGCCTCCAAGCCGCCGCCAACGACGCTGAACGGCCTTCATACACCCCTATCGCACCCACACCTGCGGCGAACTCGCCCGCGCCGACGGTTGATATTCAAGCGATGCTTCGCGTCGAGTTGCATCCCCACGCCCGCCAAAGGTTGGCCGAGCGTGGCGCGACCGAGGCGGAAGTCCTCGCGACGATCGAAGGGGGCGAGCGATTTCCCGCACGGTTCGGCCGTACTGGCTTTCGCCGCAACTTCCCGTTCGAGGCGACTTGGCGTGGCAAAGCGTACGCGTCGAAACAGCTGGAGGTCTACGCGGTCCAAGAAAGCGATCGGTGGCTCGTCATCACGCGTGTTGCTAAGGTCTTCTGATCGCCGATGAGGACGCTGCTGCCGTGAAAATCACGTACGATCCTCGCTACAACATCGCTTACCTCCGTTTTCGTGAGAAGCTGGAGGATGTTGAGACGATCCGGTTGTCCGAGGAGATCCTCATCGATCTGGCGCCCGACGGCACACTCTACGGCATCGAACTGCTGAACGCGAACGCGCAGCTGAAGGCCGCCGACGCCGGCCGCCTCGTCGTCGTCGATGCAGAAGGCGAGGAACACGCCATCCCGCTCGCCGGATAAGCCCGCGCCCGGCACGTGGAATCGCCACTCTGAAAAACCCCAGCACGACCCGCCCGCCGCAAGCCGCTGGAATCAAGTCTCGCATTCGCTGCGCGTGACGCGGCCCCACCACTGGTTTAACATTACAACTTAGTTTTCGACGAATCGGAAAGGGGGTGTGCGATGACGGGCGCCTCGAACCCTTGCGGCAAGCGGCAGCCGGCGGCGAGCGACTGCGCCGGTGTTCTCGTTGGGCTGATGGCGGCCGTCTGCGGCTGCGCGGGGACGCATCCCGAGGACTCCCTCGCCTTCGCTCCACCACCGCCGTCAGTCGAGGCGCCGCCGCCGCTCGTGTCCGTCGCCATCATCCCGGCGGGTGACCAGCCAGCGTTTGTGAGCGCGCGGATCGTCGAGGGCGCCGGCGGCCGCGCCAAGTCCGGGGCCGGCAAGGGGGCCGTCTATGGTGCGCTTCCCGGCATGTACATGGCTGGGTCAGGCGACCCGATCGTCGCCATTGGCGGCCTCATGCTGGCCCTGCCGGGGGCGGTCATCGGCAGCGTCGTCGGTGCCGTCGCCGGCGCGGTCGACGATGAGCCTGCCGCAGATGTGAAGGCCGCCGAAGCAACTCTCCGTCAGACCGTCCTGGCGATCGACGTGTCTGAACAGCTCGCCGATCTCATCGCCAACACGGCCGACGCCGCCGGCCTTTCCGTACGGACCGGCAAGGCCGTAAGGGACACCCCCGCGGACGCGCTGGCGGCAGAAGGCTTCGAGACCGCGCTGCGGGTATCGGCGCCCATCGTCGGCGTCAGCTATGAGGGCCGCGTCGGCGTCACCGGCACCGATCCCCTGGTCGACGTGGTGATGTGCGTCAACGGGGAGGTGGTGACCACGGCCGATGAGCGGACACTATGGTCGCACGCCTGGGCCTATCGCTCGCATGCTCTCCCGTTCTTTGCCCTCGCTGACAAAAAGGGGCAGCCGCTGCGCGAGGAAATCGATGCCGGCTTGGTTCAGCTGGCGTCAATGATTGTCGCCAACGTCTTTCCCGGCGCCGCGCCGCGCGGCGGGGGGGAGATGGACACGCCCACTCTCGAAGTGCGCGACGTGGGCGAAAATCAGCCGTCCGTTGAGCTCAGAGTGAAGGACGTTTCACCCGAGGACTCCCGGGGCGAGGTACACTCCGTCGCCTCGTGCGTTCTCCCGCCCGGCATTCCGGCCCAACATTGAGCGCCCGCGCCGGCCGCAGGCGCCCGTTGACAAGGGGCGGGATTGTATGCGCTTTTCCGCCCAGCCTCCAAGCCCCCGCCAACGACGCTGAACGGCCCCCATGCACCCCTATCGCACCCACACCTGCGGCGAGCTCGCCAAAGCCCACGCCGGCTTGACCGTGCGCCTGTCCGGCTGGATTCACCGCAAGCGCGACCATGGAAATCTCCTCTTCGTCGACCTGCGGGACCACTACGGGCTGACGCAGTGCGTCATCGATTCCTCGAGCCCGCTGTTCGCGGCGATCACCGCAGCGCGCGCCGAAAGCGTCGTCGTCATCACCGGCCCCGTCGTCGAGCGCTCGCCCGAAACCGTCAACCCGCAGCTCGCCACCGGCGCCATCGAGGTGCGGATCGAGGATTTCGCGCTGGAATCGGCCGCCGACCCGCTGCCGCTGCAAGTGGCGGGCGATCAGGAGTATGGCGAGGAGGTGCGGCTGCGCTATCGCTTCCTCGACCTGCGCCGCGAGGCCGTCCACCGCAACATCGTGCTGCGCTCGCGCGTCATCGCGTCGATCCGCCGGCGCATGGAGGCGCAAGGCTTCGTCGAGTTCCAGACGCCGATCCTCACCGCCTCCTCGCCCGAGGGCGCGCGCGATTACCTCGTGCCCAGCCGCATCCACCCCGGCAAGTTCTACGCCCTGCCGCAGGCGCCGCAGCAGTTCAAGCAGCTGCTGATGGCCTCCGGCTTCGATCGCTATTTCCAGATCGCGCCGTGCTTTCGCGACGAGGACGCGCGCGCTGACCGCTCGCCGGGTGAATTCTATCAGCTCGACTTCGAGATGGCGTTCGTCACCCAGGACGACGTGTTCGCGGCGATCGAACCGGTGCTGTCCGGTGTGTTCGAGGAGTTCGGGGGCGGCCGCACGGTCACGCCGCCGCCGTTTCCGCGCATCCCGTTCGATGAGGCGATGCTCGTCTTCGGCACCGACAAGCCCGACCTGCGCAACCCGATCCGCATCGCCGATGTCTCGGATGCCTTCGCCGGCTCCAACTTCGGTCTGTTTGCCCGCATCGTCGCCGGCGGCGGCGTCGTTCGCGCCATCCCGGCGCCGGGAGCGGCGGGGCGGCCGCGCGCCTTTTTCGACAAGCTCAACGACTGGGCGAAGGCAGAGGGGGCCGGCGGTCTCGGCTACATCGTGTTCGAGGGCGGCGAAACGAAGGGGCCGATCGCCAAGAACCTGGAAGCCGACCGCATCGCCGCGGTGCGGGCGGCGGCGGCCGTTGGCGACGGCGATGCGGTGTTCTTCGTCGCTGGCAAGCCGGCGGCGATCGCCAAGTTCTGCGGACAGGTGCGCGAGCGGCTGTGCACGGAACTGACCCTGCGGGAAGAGGGAGCGTTCCGGATGTGCTGGATCGTCGACTGTCCGATGTACGAGCGGAACGAGTATACGGGCCTCATCGAGTTCAGCCACAACCCGTTTTCGATGCCGCAGGGCGGCCTCGACGCCCTCGAAAACCAGGACCCGCTGACCATCAAGGCCTTTCAGTACGACATCGTCTGCAACGGCGTCGAGCTGTCGTCCGGGGCCATCCGCAATCATCGCCCGGAGGTGATGATCAAGGCGTTCGAAATCGCCGGCTACGGCGAGGACGAGGTCAAGCGCCGCTTCGGCGGCCTGTTCAACGCCTTCCGCTACGGCGCGCCGCCGCACGGCGGCTCGGCGCCGGGCATCGACCGCATCGTCATGCTGCTGGCGGACGAGCCGAATATCCGCGAGGTGATCGCCTTCCCGATGAACCAGCAGGCGCAGGACCTGCTGATGGGCGCACCGGCGGAGGTCGATGCGAAGCGGCTCAAGGAGCTGTGGATCCGCCTCGATCTGCCGGCGCCAAAGGCGGCGCGACCGAGCGGCGGCGAAGCCTGATCGCGCCTAAGCGCGGCGCCAGCGGGTGCCGTCCGCCTTGTCCTCGATGACGATGCCGGCGGCCGCCAACTCGTCGCGAATGGCGTCGGCCGCCTTGAAATCCTTCGCCTTGCGCGCCGCCGCGCGGGCGGCCAGCTTCGCTTCGATCGCCGCATCGTTAACGCCGCCGCTGCCGGCTTGAGCGGCAGCGGGCGCTCCCGCCGCCTTCAGCCATGCCTCCGGTTCGGCCTGCAGCAGGCCGAGCAGGGCACCGCCGGCCTTCAGCCGCCGCCGGTTGCGCGCACCGAGCGCGGGTGTCCGGTCGCGGTGCAGTTCGTTGAGCATCTCATGCAGCCGCGTCAGCGCCAGCGGCGTATTGAGATCGTCGGCGAGGGCGTCCAGCACGATCAGATCGTCCTCGTCGCCACCGGCGCCACCGCTGTCCTCCGGCGCGTCCGCCATCGCCAGGTAAAAGCGGTCGAGCGTGCGCTTCGCCCGCTCGATGGCGGCCTTGGTGAAGTCGAGCGGCTGGCGGTAGTGGGTTTGCAGCAGCACGAGGCGGATCGCCTCGCCGGGAAACTCGGCGAGCAGATCATGGACGGTGTAGAAGTTGCCGAGACTCTTCGACATCTTCTCGCCCTCGGTCATCAGAAAGCCGTTGTGCAGCCAAAGCCTGACGAACGGCGCGCCGCCGTGGGCGCAGGTGCTTTGGGCGATCTCGTTCTCATGGTGCGGAAAGATCAGGTCCTGGCCGCCACCGTGGATATCGAAGGACGCGCCCAGCAGCCTCGCGCTCATCGCCGAACACTCGATGTGCCAGCCGGGCCGGCCGCGTCCCCATGGGCTGTCCCAGCCCGGCTGGTTGGCATCGGACGGCTTCCACAGCACGAAATCCTGCGGGCTGCGCTTGTAGGGGGCAACCTCGACGCGGGCACCGGCGATCATCTCGTCCAGCGACCGGCGCGACAGGCAGCCATAGGACGGGTCGGAGGCGACATCGAACAGCACGTGGCCGTCGGCGGCGTAGGCATGGCCGGCGGCGATCAGGCTTTCGATCATCGCCACCATGTCGGCGATGTGGGCGGTGGCACGGGGCTCGTGCGTCGGGCTCAGGCAGCCGAGGGCGGCGATGTCGGCGTGGTAGGCGGCGGTGGTGCGCTCGGTGATCGCGGCGATCGGCTCGCCCGTTTCGTTGGCGCGGGCGATGATCTTGTCGTCGACGTCGGTGATATTGCGGACGTAGACGACGGCGTTGGGCCCATAGCACCGGCGCAGCAGGCGGAACAGCACGTCGAAGACAACGGCGGGACGGGCGTTGCCGATGTGGGCGAAGTCATAGACGGTGGGGCCGCACACGTACATGCGGACGCGCGCCGCATCGAGGGGCTCGAACGGCTGCAGGCTGCCGCTCAGGGTGTTGGTGAAGCGCAGCGGCGGCACCGGGAGCGCACTCATCGCCGTCCCGACGGCGCGACGTGCGAGGCGCCCCCCTGCGCGAAGCTCAAGCCCTCGCCGCGCAGCCGGCTGAGCACCCGTTCGCGGCCAATCAGTGGCAGCAGGCGTTTCAGTTCCGGCCCGTGATCCTGCCCGGTCAGCGCCTGCCGCAGCGGCATGAACAGTGCGCGGCCGCGCCGGCCGGTCGCCGCGCCGATGGCGCCCGTCCATCTCTGCCATGTCTCATCGTCCCACGGCTCGGGCGGCAGCGCGGCGATCGCGGCTCGTATCAGGTCCGCGTCCTCATGCACCGGCGGCACGCCGCCATAGCAGACGTCGAACCACGGCTGCACGTCCTCAAGGCGGGAGAGGTTCTCGCGCACCACCGACCAGAAGCGGGCATCCGCCTCGCCAAGGCCGGCGGCGGCGAGACGGCCGGCAACCCATTCGAAGGGGCTTGCGTGCAACACCCGCATGTTCAGTTGTTCCAGCTGCTGGGGATCGAACTTCGGCGCCGCCCGCCCGTACCGTCCGATGTCGAAGTTCGCCGCCATCTCGTCGAGGCTCTCGCCGATGCGGGGCGCTTCACCGGTGCCGAGGCTGGCGAGATAGGCATTGATCGCCATCGGCTCGATACCCTCGCTGCGCACCGTCTCCAAGGCGATCGTCGTGCCGAGCCGCTTCGAGACCTTGACGCCGGCGATATCGGTCATCAGCGGCAAGTGGGCGAAACGCGGCGCCTCGGCGCCGATGGCCGCGATCATCTGCAATTGCACCGCCGTGTTGGTGACATGGTCCTCGCCGCGGATCACGTGGCTGATGCCGAGGTCGGCGTCGTCGATCACCGACGGCAGCAGGTAAAGGAAGGAGCCGTCGGCGCGGACCACCACCGGATCGCTCAAATGCTCGCCGCGGAAACTGACACGGCCGCGGATCAGATCGTCCCACGCCACCTCGCCGGGTTTCAGCAGGAAGCGCCAGTAGGGGCGCCGTCCCTCGGCGGCGAGGCCCGCCTGCTCCTCCTCGTTCAGGTTGAGCGAGGCGCGGTCGTAGATGGGGGGAAGGCCGCGCGCACGCTGGCGGTTGCGCTTGTACTCCAGCTCTTCCGGCGTTTCCCAACAGGGATAGAGGCGGCCGCTGCGGCGCAGCGCGTCGGCAACCTCGACGTAGCGTTCCAGTCGCTCCGACTGGCGCGCCTGCTCGTCCCAGGCGAGGCCGAGCCACCGGAGATCGCGCCGCGCCGCCTCCACGTAGCTCTCGCGCGAGCGTTCCCGATCGGTATCATCGAAGCGCAGGAGGTAGGCGCCGCCGTGGGCGCGGGCGAACAGCCAGTTCAGCAGCGCGGTGCGGGCGTTGCCAATGTGCAGGAGCCCCGTCGGGCTTGGCGCGAAGCGGACCTTGACCATCAGACGAGCCGGGTGAAGCCGTTGGTGATCGGATAGCGGCGGTCGCGGCCGAAGGCGCGCGGGGTAATCTTGACGCCGGGCGGCGCCTGCCGGCGCTTGTACTCGGCGCGATCCAGCATCTGCCAGACGCGGCGAACCATCGCCGCATCGAAGCCGCGCGCCGTCACCTCGTCGAGGGAGGCCTCGTCCTCGATCAGCAGCGCCAGAACCCGATCCAGCAGATCGTAGGGCGGCAGGCTGTCCTGATCGGTCTGGTTGGGCCTGAGTTCCGCCGTCGGCGGCTTGACGATCACCCGCTCCGGCATGACGCGGCCGGCGGGACCGCGCGCGGTCGGCGGGCGCTGCTGGTTGCGCCAGCGGGCCAATGCAAAGACGGTGGTTTTGTAGATGTCCTTGAGCACGGAAAAGCCGCCGCACATGTCGCCGTAGAGCGTCGAATACCCCACCGACATTTCGGATTTGTTACCGGTGGTCAACACCATCCGGCCGAACGTGTTGCTGATCGCCATCAACACCAGGCCGCGGCAGCGCGCCTGGATGTTCTCCTCGGTGATGTCCGGCGCCCGGCCGGCAAACAGCGGCGCCAGCATGTCCCGGAACGCCGCCATCGCCGGCTCGATGGACACCTGATCGAGCGACACGCCCAGCAGCCGCGCCACCTCGGCGGCGTCTTCGAGGCTTTCCGGCGACGTGTAGGGCGACGGCATCATCACGCAGTGCACGCGCGCGGCGCCGAGACTGTCGACGGCCACCGCCGCCGTGAGCGCCGAATCGATGCCGCCCGAAAGGCCGATGACGACGCCGGGAAAGCCGTTCTTGTTGACGTAGTCGGCAAGCCCGACGCACATCGCCATGTAGATGGCTTCGAGACCGGTCGCCGCCGCGGCGAGCGTGCCGCCGGCAGCCGTCCAGCCGGCGCCGTTGGTCCGCAGCAGGCGGCAACCGGTGATCCCTTCCGCCCACGCCGGGGCGCGCACGGCGAGCCGCCCCCCGGTGTTGACCGCGAACGAGGCGCCGTCGAAAACGAGTTCGTCCTGACCGCCGACGAGATTGACGTAGATCAGCGGCAGCGCCGCTTCGTCGCTGCGCGCACTGGCGAGACGCTGGCGGGTGCGGACCTTGTCGGCCTCGAAGGGCGAGCCGTTGAGCGCGATCAGCACGTCGGCGCCGGCGCCGGCGAGATGGCGGGCGACCGGCGGCGTCCACATGTCTTCGCAGATCATCACCCCGAGGTTGACGCCGCGAAACGCCAGCGGCGCCGGCAGTGGTCCGGCGGCGAACACGCGCTTCTCGTCGAACACGCCGTAGTTGGGCAGGTCGTGCTTGAAGCGGACGCCGGCGATGCGACCCTGGCTGAGCAGGAGCGCCGCATTGTGGACGGCGCCATCCTCGGTCCATGGCGCGCCGAGGAGGAGGGCCGGGCCGCCATCGGCGGTCTCGCGGGCGAGCGCTTCGGCGACGCTGGCGACGCGCGCCTGGAAGGCGTCTTTCAGCACGAGGTCTTCGGGCGGATAGCCGCTCAACGCCAGTTCGCCGGCGACGATCAGATCGCAGGCGGGCGCCTCGCGACGCAGTGCCGCGATCCGCGCGCCGTTGCCGTCGACATCGCCGACGGTCGGGTTGACCTGCGCTATGGCGATGGCAAGGGCGTCGGTCATCGGCGGGGAGCGGGCGAACGGGGCATGGCGGAAGCTAGGGGGCGCGTGCGGCCCTTGTCAACGGATGCGCCGGGACCGGCGGGGGTTGTGTGGTGGGTCGGTTCTGATTCAAGCTGTTGTGGCTTGGCGGGAGCGGAGTGGTTAGTGATGGTGGAGAGGGAATCGTTTGCCAGTGTTTAGGAGGTTTTTGCGGCGGTGCCGGATCATCGGCGTGCGGCGGGCCGGCGGTATCCGCTGGCAGGGTTGTTGCTGATCGCGCTGGCGGCGTTGCTGGCCGGGCGGACGGACCCGCTTGGGATTGTCCGCTGGGGTCGCCGGTTGAGTGGGGAGGCGCTGGCGGCGGTGGGCATCGGCTGCGGCCGGGTTCCGGCACCATCGGTGTGGTGCGAGTTGTTCCGCGACCTGGACGTGGTGTCGCTGGAACGTCTGCTCGGCGCCTGGGTGATGGGCGATGCGGCG
>JALOTH010000236.1 GCA_025458035.1 Rhodospirillales bacterium | reverse complement strand
GCCTCGTCGATGGCCGCCAGATCGATCACCGGCTGCGCCTGCTCCACGTCGCAGCCCGCGTCCTGAAGCGTGTGCGCGGCAGCCTCGACTGCGGCGGCGACGTGGCGGTCCACAGGCGCCGGCATCAGCGGCGCCGCCGACCAGCCGATGCGGAATCGACGCCGCGACCGGCCGAGATAATGCGTATACGGATGCTGCGGCCGGGGAATGATGAACGGATCGCCGGGCGCCGGGACCGCCAGCACGTCGAGCATCGCCGCCGTGTCGCGCATCGTCCGGGTAACGGCGAAGCTCTGCGCCATGCCATTGCCAGCCTCCGCCTGGTCCGGTCCCGCCGACACGCGGCCGCGCGACGGCTGAAGCCCCACGACGCCGCACCACGCGGCTGGTCCGCGGGTCGATCCGCCCATATCGGAGGCGTGCGCGAGCGGAACCATGCCCGAGGCGACGGCCGCCGCCGCCCCGCCCGAGGAGCCGGAGGTCGAGCAGCCGGTGTTCCACGGGTTGCCGGTGCGGCCGTGCAGCAGGTTCTCCGCGCACAGGGCCATCGAGAATTCTGGCGTGTTGGTGCGGCCCATCAGCCGCACGCCGGAGGTTCTCACCAGCGCCGCGAAGTGGTCGTCCGCCGCCGCCCGCAACCCCCGGCACAACCGGCTGCCCGATTCCATCAGCCGTCCGGCGAAGTGCAGGCCGACATCCTTGATCAGGTAGGGGACGCCCCGGAACGGCCCCTCCATGTCCGGCTGGTCGAAGACGTCGGAGTAGCGTTCAACCACGGCGTTGAGCGCCGGGTTCACCGCGTCGATGGCGGCGCTCACGGACTCCGTAACTTCGCGCGCGGAAACCTCGCCCCGGCGCACCAGCGCAGCGAGCGCCGTGGCGTCGAGGGCGGCGTATTCGTCGAGCCTCACCCGCCCATCGCCTCGCGCGGCAGGCGCACGGGGAATCGGCGGCGGATTTCCTCGTCCACCGCTTTCGGAATATGGTGGGGATGGTGCCCATCGAGGATGCGCGACAACTTGCGGCGCGCGCGCTGAAGGATGGTCGAGCGCCCCTGTTCGGTCCACTCCTTCGGGCTGGTGCGGTCGCCCACCGCCGGGTAGACGTATTCCCTCTGCATCAGCCCCAGCGTCTGCGTGCTGCCGAGAAAATGGTTCGGGCCGGAGAGGCACGTTTCGCGGATGGTCTCCAGCGAGAGCGCTTCGTCCGAAACGTCGATGCCGCGGATGGTGCGCTGCGTCGCGCCGATGATGTCGTTGTCGATGACGAGCTGTTCGAGGCTGAAGCCGAGCAGGCTCGCCATCATGCCCGCCGATTCGTAGACGAGGTTCGCGCCGGCGTTGCCGACCAGCGCGTGGTTGTAGGCTTTTTCATACCCCGCCTGGACGTCCGGCAGCTTGGAGTCGGTCATGCCCGAGGGCGTGCCGCACGGCAGATCGTAGAACTGCGTCACCTGAGCGGCCGCCGCCGACAGCAGCGCCTGTTCCGGGCTGCCGCCCGACATCGCGCCCGTGCGCAGGTCGGAAACGAAGCAGAACGGGCCGAAGATCGCCGGGGCGCCGCGCGTTACGGCGTTCACGTAGAACAGGCCGGCGAGGCACTCGGCGATCTCCTGCACCAGCGATCCCGCGATGGCCGCAGGCGAGGTCGCGCCCGCCTGCCCGGCGGAGACAAGAAACACCGGCATCCCGGCGCGAACCGCCGTCTCGAGGCAGCGGCACGCTTCCGGCGCGTAACGCAGCGGCGGCACCACGAAGCAGTTGGACTGGCTGACGAACGGCCGCTCCCGCCACGCCTCTTCGGATCCGGCGATCAGGTGCAGCATCTCGATCGAGGCCGCCATGTGCGCCGGGTCGCCCCAGCTTGTGCCGACGTGCTTGGCCGTGCCGGAGACGGAGGCGTAGCAGGTGTTGAAGTCCATCTCGAACGGGTCGGCCAGATCGCGGCACACCACCGAGCGCTGGAAGAAATGCACATGCTCCAGCGCATCAACGGTGCGGGCGATGTCGTAGAGGTCGCGCGTGGTCGACTCCCGGTAGTCGCCGGTGTCGGCGTCCACCATGTGCACTGCAGCGCCTGCCGTGCCGAAGTAGACGCGTTGGCCCCACGGTTCGAGGTCGTGGCGCGGATCGAGGCCGTGCAGAACGAAGCGCCGCCCGGCACGGGCGATCATGTCCTCAACGGCCGCGGGCGGAAACGTGATGCGGCCGTTCTGTTGCAGTACCGCTCCCGCCGCCGTCAGCAGCTCGACGCCCGACGGCGGACAATCCGCCATGCCGATCGTGGCCAGCACCTCAAGCGCCGCCCGATGGATGCGCTCGACATCCCGTTCGGCGAGCGGCCTGTAGCGGCCGCCGTCCATGCCTGGCCAGACCGGCCGTTCTGCCTCGGCGAGGGGCGCCGCCCGCAACGCCCGCCGGGCTTCCCGCCCGCCGCGTCTCAAATCGCTCATGGCGGAACGATAGGCCGCCCGGCCGCCTCGGCGCAACCGCGACAGGCGGGGCCGCTGCA
>JALOTH010000235.1 GCA_025458035.1 Rhodospirillales bacterium | reverse complement strand
ACGGCCCCGCGCGGCGGGGGCCCGGAAATTCCCCTAATGGGGCCATCCTACGGTGAACGCGCGCGCCTGTCGACCGGAATGGGGAGGGGCTGCCGGCGGCGGTGCCGTCGCCGGGCTGGCGTCTTCAGCACGCGTTAACGATTTTTACTGTAATCTGGCCGCTGGAGCGCCTTGTTTTTCAGTCTTTATTGCGAGAATTGGCGCAAATAATTGAAAATTTTTGGACAAGGGCCCGGCTGTGCGTGAACGCTCGGTGACCAACCCGTTGCCGCCGCGTAACGGTCACCGCCCTGGCGGCTTGATGATGGTTTTCCGCCGACGGCAGCCGCAGCCATTTGCGGCAAGCCGGCAACGCCGTCGCGGCGGCATGGGCGCCGTCGTCGCCGGCGTCCTTGTCGCCTCCCTCGCCGGACTGTTGCTGCTCGCCCGAAAGCGATCAGAAGTGCCGGACTGCATCGGGGGACAGCTACGCTTGCGGTGCCCGCGCCACCGCCTTCCTCGCCCAGCTCGCCGGTCGCGCCGGCGTGTCCTGCCGTCCATCCGGCCGCGACGTTAACGGCCGCACCCGTGCCGTGTGCCATGCCGGCGAAACGGAGCTCAACCGCGCACTGGTGGGTGCCGGCTGGGCACTCGCCGACACGCGGTACTTCGTGCGGTACGGGTTCGACCAGCTGAGGGCCCGCTGGCACGCCGCCGGGCTCTGGCAAGGTCCGTTCGTCGCTCCGTGGGAGTGGCGGGATCCGCAACCGGAGTTCACCATCGACTGGCAGCTCATTTTGGTGGTGGTGATCGTTCCGTCTTTCGGTCTCGTCGGCTGGGCTCGACGCTGGTGATGGCGGGAGCCCGCCGCCGCTTGCGTCCCGGCACGGTCCGCGCCGCGCCGGGACGCCGTCGCCGCTAAATCAGGATCAGATCGTCGGGGTCGGCGATCGGCACCACGGCAAAGCCGCCGGCCGCCTCCAGGCCGACCGGCGTTGCCAGCGCGTCGGCGGCGACGAGCGGGCCGAGATCGAGGCCGGTCATCCCGGCGATGGTGGCGATCGGCACCTGCCAGGCGGGGAAGCGGCCGAGGAACTGCGGTGTCTGCCCTTCGAAGCGGTGCCGCGCCGGCGGCTGCTTCTGCACCCAGCCGGCGGCGGCGAGCGCGCCGCCATCGTCGAGGTAGGCGACGATCTTGAAGAAATCCTGCGGGATCTGATAGCCGAACTCCACCGGATCGCTGTCCCGGAACACCGGGCCGGTGATGACGATGACCCGCGACTTGCTCTTCTGGATGGTGTTGAGCAGGTGATTTTCCAGGTCGTTCCAGGGACCCGTGTTCAGCGAGTTGTCCTGCGGCGAGGCATTGGTCAGATGGAAGGTGTCCCGCTCGCCCAGTTCCGGATCGCTGCCGGAGCAGGCGTCCTGGCGGCGGACGAGGTGGCCGTAGTCGTAGCGGGTGCCGTCGTACAGCTTCGGCCCCGCCTGTTCGTCGACGGCGAGCCGCGGATCAAAGCTCCAGGTGTCGGGCTTGCGGCGCCTGATCGAGCGCCATGTCGTGCCATCGACGTCGACGACGGTGTAGCGGGCGAGCTTGCGCTGGCGATCGAAGAGGATGGAGAAGTTGCCGTAGTGCAGCAGCTGATCGCTGCCGGCGAGCGGCGGCAGCGGCACCCGGCGGTCGGCGCCGAGGAAATCCTCGCGGTGACCGGTGCGCGAGGCATAGTTCGCCGCATCGGAGGCCGGCGGGCGCAGGATGCGCCCCCGTTCCTGCAGGGCGGCAACGGCGGCCGGCGCCACGGCGGCGGCGGGCGCTGTCGCCGGCACGGCGATCGGCATGCCGCTGGCCTCGCCACCGGCGGCGCGCAGCCGGTTCAGCGCCTCGCTCGCCGCCGGGGTGCCCATCTCGGCCAGTGCCGAAAAGATGCGGCTGATGCGCACTCCCTCGTTGGCGATCCAGTCGATCGTGTCGTCGGGCTCATGCTCGGCCCACGGCGTGCCGTCCGCCTTCAGCCAGCGGCCCTCGGCGTCGGTCCGCGGCACCCCGGAGTGGTGCAGGGCGACCATGAACCAGCCGTCATTGAACACCGGCGAACCGGAGCTGCCCGGCTGCGTATCCGTTTCATAATGAATGAAATTATCGTCCGCCCAGATGACCTGGTTTTCCCGCAGCGCCGCCTGCTTGGCGTTCCCTTCCGGATGCTGAATGAGGGCGACATACTCGCCTTTCAGCAGCTTGCCGGGATCTTCGGACATGCGCAGATAGCCATAGCTGCTCAGCGGCGTGCCATCGGTGGCGTTCGGCTCGACGGCGACGAGGGTGAAGTCCAGCTCGCGGCTGGTGACGAACAGCTGATCGGGGCGCAGGCGGAACAGCCGGGAGACCTTCGGCGTGAACGTGACGTCGTCCTCGAAATCGAACTCGGCGAGGCTGCGCAGCGCCATGCGGGCGGTGGGCAGGACGTGGTTATTGGTCATCAGCAGGTTGGGGGCGACCAGCGAGCCGGTGCCGAAGCCGCTGCCCGCGCCGTTGGGCAGGCGGATCTGGATGCGGCAGACGGTGCGCGCCGCCAGCAGGCCGAATTCGAGGTAGTTGATGGGCACGAGGTCGGAGGCGCCGATGATGCGCTCGACGCTGAGGCCGTCTTCGGGCCGGGTGAAACGCAGGCGGTCCTCATCCACCGGGTCGCTGGCGAGCCGGCGCGCGCGCAGCTGATCGGCGACGGCGGCGGGATAGCGGTGGCCGCGCTCAGCGGCGGCGGCCTGCTGGCTGCGCAGCGCCTCGGCGAGCGAGGCACGTTCGGCGCCGGCGGACGGCGTCAACGGCGCCGGTCGCGCGGAAAAATCGCTCAAGCCTTCGGTTCGCTGATCGTTCATGGCATCCATCCTCTCTCGGTGGAGCGCCGGAGGACCGCCGGCCGCCGCACCTTCCCGGTTGCGTAGAGTATTGCAGGGAAG
>JALOTH010000114.1 GCA_025458035.1 Rhodospirillales bacterium | reverse complement strand
AGCACGTCGCCGGCAAGCCGGCTGGCGTCGACCAGCGCCGAAAGCTTGTCGCTGGCCTTGACGTTCACTAGACTGCGGCTGAGGAAGCGGGCGAGGTGCTTGCTGACCACGGGATCGGCGGCATAGGGCAGGCCGAATTCCTGCAGCGCGGCACTTCTCCCCTGACGCGGCTGCTCGCTGACCCCGGTCAACGGAAAGAAGCCGTCGAGAACGATCTGTTCTAAGGTGCCGCGGTCCAGTTTCGTCGACACCGTGCCGGCGAACAGGCTGGAGCCCCGGGAAGGGACGGCGATCGGTGCCTCGGACAGCGAGGCGTCGTCGAACAGGGTGACTTTGGCGTTGCTCGCAGCGTGTATCAGCGCCAGGAACTGCCAGGCATCCAGCGCCTTGCCTTCCGCTTCCAGCTGTGCCCGCAGCGCGTAGGCGAGGGCGAGGTCCATGTTGTCGCCGCCAAGCAGGATGTGCTCGCCAACGCTGATGCGTTCCAGTTCCAGATCACCGTCGCTCTCGGTGACGGCAATCAGGCTGAAATCCGCTGTGCCACCGCCGACGTCGCAGACGAGCACGATGTCGCCCGGACTGACCTGTGTGCGCCATTCCTTGCCGGCTTGCGCCGTCCACGCGTAGAAGGCGGCGAGGGGCTCTTCCAGCAGCGTGACCTTGCCGAGCCCGGCCGCTTCCGCGGCTTCCGCCGTCAGGTTGCGGGCGACCTCGTCGAAGGATGCCGGGACGGTGAGGACGATCTGTCCGTCGGACAGGCTCCACTCCCGTCCCTCGAGGCGCTCGGCGTAGAGAAAGCCTTCGCGCAGGTGTTCAAGGTACCGGCGCGAGCACTCGAATGGCGACAGCTTGGCGATCGTCGCATCCGACTTCCATGGCAGGGTCTGCTGCCGCGGATCGATGTGCGGGTTGGACAGCCATGACTTCGCCGACGTGATCAGACGGTCGGGGACGAGCGCACCGTGATCGCGGGCGAACTGGCCAATGATCGCCGGGGTGTCACCCGCCTGCTGCCACGGCAGCGTCAGCGCATCGGCGGCAAACTCCTCGGCATGGGGGAGATAAAGGGCCGATGGCAGCGTCGGCTTCTCGCCGATGCGGTTGGCGCCGAGGCACTGGGTGACGCCGACGATCGTCGTTTCGTCGCTGTCCAAATCGGTGATCGCCATCGCGCTGTTGGTGGTGCCGAGGTCGATGCCGAGGCTGAAGCGGAGTGTCATGGTCGGTCGCCGTAGGGTGGTTGCCGTTGGAAGAACGGGGGAGGGGTGCGACACGCGGCGCGCCGCTGCCGCCGCGGCTGTGTTGGCGCCGCGCCGGTGGCTAAGACACCTCGACTTCCGCCGGCGCGATCGTGGGCAGCCGATCGTCGGCTGGCTTCAGGACGCGCGGCAGTTTGACGGTTGCCGTGCGCCAGCCGCGATGGACGAGGCGCCCGGCAAAGGGCGCTTGTCCCTTGACCGAGCCGATCAGACGGTATTCGTCGGCGGCGTAGGCAACCGGAACGGTGACGCTGCCCCCCTCCGGCTGGTCGCAAACGGGAGCGACGTGGAAATGCTCCACCAGCACCGCCTTGCAGCCTTGATGGACGACACGCGCCGCCGCCCCCACTTGGGCATCGGAATAGCGCGTGATGTCGTCCATGAGGAAATCAACGAGGCGGCCTTTTTCCTGCAACAAGGCGAGGAAGCTGACAACCTCGGCGTCCGCCTGATTGGTGGCGGTCGGCACTGCCGCGGGGGTAACCGGTTCCGGCTTGGGCGTCTCCGGCTCAAGCCTATTCGCCGCGTGCGGTTGCCGGCGCTCGGCGAGCAGCGCGACCAGCACCAGGACGCCGGCGGCAAGGGCGGCGATCGACAGCGGGAAGCGGAACTCGGCGGCGTCCGGCACGAGCGTCAGCGCCATCAGCGCGAGCAGGATCACGGTGGAAATAACGGCGAAGGCTTTCATGGGTCCCGAAGTTTTCAGTGTCCGTTGGATCGGGTGGCGATCGTCCGATAGCGGTGGATGCGGTTTGTGCAGCGGCCGGCGCGCGCCGGGCCAAGCCGGAGATGTGCGCCGGTGCGAACGGCCGATCGCCGCCGGTGCCCGGAGTTTAGCGAACCGGCGCTGCCGATGCCAAGCTGCCGATGCCAAGGCCGGGCTGGACCAGCACTGCGCCCCGTTGCCATGGCACGGCCGCAGCGTCACGGAACCTCGCCGATGGTTCAAGACCGCTGCGGAGCCCTCGACGGCTCGCCCGCTCCGATGCTGGCGAAAGCCAGCATCGGAGCCGCCAAGTCACTCCGGTACGGGGCTTGCTCCCGGCGGCGAACCGTTACGACAAACCGGCCTGACCGAGCCGTCGCACATGGCCGCCAGCAGGTTTTGCGCTCTCGTCAGCTCCCGCTGCATTTCCGCAAGGCCTTCTGCCGCCTTTTTCAGTTCGCGGGCCAGCGCAGGATTGCGCGGTGTCGTCATTTTGATGCGCTCATAATTGAATGAGACCTGCTCGAGAAGATCCTGATTTTTCTCAAACACGGCCACATAAAGGCGGTCCGCTTCGCTATCGGTCGGGTAGAGAGGTGCGGTCCTCTTCAACAAGGCGTCGTACTTGGTGTACTCGTCGGCAATGCCGACCAGCGCTCCGGCGATGTCAGCGGTCTCCGGAAATTTTTCCAGCCGGGACGCCGCTTCGCGCACTTTTTGCACGGCCGGGAGAAGAAGGCCGATCAACACCGCAATGATCGCAATGACAACGAGCAACTCGATGAGGGTGAAGCCGTTTTCGCGGCCCGGAGCACGCCGGCGGCGTGCCGCCAAGGTGGTGGCGGTGCCGTGGCTCGCTGGCTGGTGATGGTCCATGCGTATCGTCCTCTATCCTGCTCGATCCCCTGGATCGTCAGCCGGCGAATTCACGCGAACGCCGGTCATTTTGGCGGAATTTTACACAAACCGCGGGCACGTGGCCACCTGCCGACGGTAGAAAGCGTGGTGAAGGTTCGCGTCGCCCCTTGCCGCGTGCGAAATCCGGCGGCGCGGCTGGGAAAGCGGGGGCTCCTGCCGCGGATGAAGAGCCAATCGCTGCCTCAACGTCGTTGACAGCCGGCGCCGCCTATGGATGAATTAACAGGGTAGGGTGCTTTACGAATCACTGGCAACCCACAGGGTTCCCTGACCACTCGGCCATGCGCAGAACCGATCGGCATCGTGACCTCGCTTCCGCCCCGCGCATCGTCGCGGCCGCGGGCTTACGCGCGTCACCGGCGGCTTTCGGCCTCGCTCCGCTGCGGAGCCTCCTTCGACTTACTTGCCCCTGAACGACCGAGCAGGGCCGCGCCGGCGCGGCGTTCGTTCAGGGGCGATGCAAACTCCCGGCCTGTGACCATTGGAATTCTGACAAGGAAGCACGATCATGTTGCGGTCCTCCGATCCCAACCGGGTGATCATTTTCGACACGACGCTGCGCGACGGCGAACAATCGCCCGGAGCGTCGATGAACATCGAAGAAAAAATTCGTATCGCGCACGTCCTCGAAGCGATGGGCGTCGACGTCATCGAGGCGGGTTTTCCGGTTGCCTCCAAGGGCGATTTCGACGCGGTTCGCGAAATCGCTAAAACGATTACCACTTCCGTCGTCTGCGGCCTCAGCCGGGCGACCAAGGGGGACATCGAACTGGTTGCGGAAGCAATCAAGCCGGCGGCGCGCGGCCGCATCCACACCTTCATCTCCACCAGCCCGCTGCACATGAAGCACAAATTGCAGATGGAGCCGGAGGATGTGCTGAAGAAGGTGGTGGAAAGCGTCAGTTATGCGCGCCGGTTCACCGATGACGTGGAATGGTCATGCGAGGACGGCTCGCGCAGTGAGCACGATTTCCTGTGCCGGTGCGTGGAGGCGGCAATCGGTGCCGGCGCCCGCACCATCAACATTCCCGACACCGTCGGCTACGCGGTCCCCGAGGAGTTCGCGGCGCTCATCCGGATGCTGTTTGATCGGGTGCCCAACATCGATCAGGCGGTCATTTCCGTTCACTGCCACAACGACTTGGGCCTTGCCGTCGCCAACTCGCTGGCGGCGGTGTCCGCCGGCGCGCGGCAGGTCGAGTGTACGATCAACGGCCTCGGTGAGCGCGCCGGCAATGCCGCCCTCGAGGAGATCGTGATGGGGTTGCGAACCCGCCACGACCGGATGCCGTTCACCACGGGGATCAAGACCGAGTCGATCATGCGGGCCTCGCGCCTGGTGTCGGCGATAACCGGCTTCGTCGTGCAGCCGAACAAAGCGATCGTCGGCCGCAACGCCTTCGCCCATGAATCCGGCATCCATCAGGACGGGATGCTCAAACATGCCGGCACCTACGAGATCATGCGGCCGGAGTCGGTGGGACTGACGGCGTCCAAGCTGGTGCTGGGCAAGCACTCGGGCCGGCATGCGTTTCGCACCAAGCTCGAAGAGCTGAACTACGAGCTCGGCGATAACGCCTTCGAGGATGTGTTCGTTCGCTTCAAGGAATTGGCCGACCGCAAGAAGGAAGTGTTCGACGAGGATATCATCGCGCTCGTCGACGATGAGATTGTCCGCGCGCATGACCGGATCAAGCTGGTTGACCTCGAAGTCGAATGCGGGACGCGTGCGCCACGGGCAAAGCTGACGCTGAGCATCGACGGCGAACAGCGCCACTGCGAGGGAACCGGTGATGGTCCCGTCGATTCGGCATTTCGCTGCATCAAGACCCTGTTCGAGACCACGGCGCGCCTGCAGCTCTACCAGGTGCATGCGGTCACCGGCGGCACCGACGCGCAGGCGGAGGTGACGGTTCGCCTGGAAGAAAACGGCCGGACCGTGAATGGCCAGGGCGCCGATACCGATACGCTCGTCGCTTCGGTGAAAGCCTACCTGAACGCTTTGAACAAGCTTCTGGTGAAACGGGAAAAGGTTGCCCCGTCGGCGGCGTTGGCGTAACTCTTCGCCCCACTCGGGGGCGTTTCCCGTCGTTCCCGATATCCGACTTCCAACGGGCGCCGGTCGCATCGCCGGCGCCCATTCCCTTTCCTGGCGACCGGCTGACCCTCGCAGTCGATACACGAGAGGCACGATGTTTTCACGGCTCTTCGGCTTTCTGTCCGCCGACATGGCGATCGATCTCGGCACCGCCAACACGCTTGTCTACGTCAAGGGCAAGGGGGTGGTGCTGAATGAGCCTTCGGTGGTCGCTCTCGTCGAGCATCGCGGCCGCAAGCAGGTGCTGGCCGTCGGCGAAGAGGCCAAGCTCATGCTCGGACGGACGCCGGGGAACATCCAGGCCATCCGGCCGCTGCGCGACGGCGTCATTGCCGACTTCGAAGTCGCCGAGGAGATGATCAAGTATTTCATCCGCAAGGTGCACAACCGCCGCAGCTTTGCCAGTCCGCTGGTGATTGTCTGCGTGCCGTCGGGCTCGACCGCCGTTGAACGGCGCGCGATTCAGGAATCGGCGGAAAGCGCCGGTGCCCGCCGCGTCTTCCTGATCGAAGAGCCGATGGCGGCGGCGATCGGCGCCGGATTGCCGGTCACCGAGCCCACGGGGTCGATGGTTGTCGACATCGGCGGTGGTACCACCGAGGTGGCGGTGCTGTCGCTGGGCGGCATCGTCTACTCGCGGAGCGTCCGTGTGGGCGGCGACAAGATGGACGAGGCCATCATCGCCTACATCCGCCGCAACCATAATTTGCTGATCGGCGAGGCGAGTGCCGAACGGATCAAGGAAGAGATCGGCTCGGCATGTCCGCCGGAGGATGGCGACGGGCGAACGTTGGAGATCAAGGGACGTGATCTGATGAACGGCGTGCCCAAGGAGCTGATCATCAGCGAGCGGCAAATCTCTGAAAGTATCGCAGAACCGGTCGGCGCCATTATCGATGCCGTCAAGGTGGCGCTGGAGCACACGGCGCCGGAACTGGCCGCGGATATCGTCGACAAGGGGATTGTGCTAACGGGGGGCGGTGCATTGTTGGCGAATATTGATTTTGTTCTTCGCCATGCGACGGGTCTGGCGGTAACGATTGCCGATGACCCGTTGTCCTGTGTCGCCTTGGGGACCGGCCGCGTGCTGGAACAGATGCGCACGATGCGCAACGTTTTGTCGACAATGTATTGATTGGCGCCTACTCTCGGTTGGTTGCACCGGCGGAGCGAATCGCTTCGTAACGCCGTTGCCGAGACTGCGGCGGTCGGCGATGCGTGGCAAGCGCGCGCGGACCAGCGGTTGGCCGGTTATCATGGCAATGAGAGACGGCGGATGCCGAACGCCCTGAAGACCATCGCCCAGTGGATCACATACGGGATGCTGCTGATTGCCGCCGGCGCGGCGGTCCTCGCCAACAAGGCCGACACGGCGCTGATCGAGCGCGTGCGGGTGCAGGTCATCGGCGCCGTGGCGCCGATCCTCGAACTGATGGCGAGCCCCGCCGCCGGCGTCAGCGGCGCCGTCGATAGTGTTCGGGACTGGTTGCGGCTCGCCGACGATAATGCGCGACTGCGATCCGAAGTGGCGCGTCTCGCCGAGTGGCGGGCCGTGGCCGAACGGCTGGAGGCGGAAAACGCGGATCTGCGAGCCCTGCTCAACTATGTTCCCGAACCGGAGGCGCGCTTCGTCGCCGCTCGCGTCATCGCCGACAGCGGCGGCGCGTTCGCGCAGAGCCTGCTTTTGAATGCCGGCAGCCAGCATGGCATCGCCAAGGGCCATGTGGTGATGACCGGCGAGGGGCTGGTCGGCCGCGTCATCGGGGTTGCGCCGCGGGCCTCCCGCGCGCTGCTGATCACCGATC
The DNA here is from genome assembly GCA_025458035.1 of Rhodospirillales bacterium. GTDB lineage: Bacteria > Pseudomonadota > Alphaproteobacteria > Rhodospirillales > Defluviicoccaceae > Defluviicoccus. Next base: position 1,879 of record JALOTH010000114.1, on the reverse strand, counting down.
TCAATTCCCGCGTCCCGGTCACGGTCGGTGTCCACGGTGTGCGGGCCATTCTTGCGGGTGATAACACGGACCTGCCGAAACTTGTTCATGTCGAGCCGGGGGCGACCATCGTTCGTGGCGACCGCGTGGTGACCTCTGCGCTGACCGGGGCGTTCCCGCCCGGACTGCCGGTCGGCATGGTCGCGGAAACCGAACGGCTTGACGCCTCGGTCAGGCCGCTGTTCGACCGCTCGCGCCTGGATTTCGTGCGCGTTGTCGATCTTGGCCTCGCGCCGGCCCTCGCCGGGGCGATGAAGCCGTCGGTGGCGAACAGTGGTGGTGGCACCAGCACGCCCCCATCGCCATCGCCATCGGCCAGCGGAGCACGGCTGGTTGGCTCTGAATGAGGCCGTCGCTTCTGCGCCGGTTGGATACCTTCGCCCGGCAGGTGACACCATTCGCGCTGACCGTCGTATTGGTGCTGTGCAACGTCGTGCCGCTGCGCATTCCGGGTTTGGAGGCGGTGGCGCCGTCGCTGCCGCTGATCTCGGTGTTCTACTGGTCGCTTTATCGTCCCGACCTGATGCCGGCGGCGGCGGTGATTGCCATCGGCCTGCTGCAGGACACGGTTAGCGGAGCGATCATCGGCATTTCGGCGGCCATCTTCATCCTCGTCCATGCGGCGGTCTGCGCCCAGCGACGCTTTTTTCTCGGCAAGCCTTTTGTTATCGTCTGGCTGGGTTTTGCCTTGATCGCGGTCGCCGCCTTCTGTCTCGGCTGGATGCTCACCAGCATGATTGTCGCCACGCTGATCGAAGTTCCAGCCCTGCTGGCGCGGACGGCGGTGACGATTGGCTGTTTCCCCGCGGTGGCCTGGCTGCTGCTGCGCTGCCAGGTCGCGCTGCTGCGGTCGGTGTGAGATGAGCCGCGATCTCGAACGTCAACGCCAGTTCACTCGTCGCGCGTTGCTGCTCGCCGGCGGGCAGTCGGTGTTGCTGGCGGTCCTCGGCGTGCGGCTGTACCACCTTCAGGTGGAGCAGTCGGACCGCTACATGACGCTCGCCGAGGACAACCGCATCAATCTGCGCCTGCTGCCGCCGCCGCGAGGTTTCATCCTCGATCGCCGCGGCCGCCCGCTGGCCACCAACCAGCTCGATTACCGTGTCGTCGTCGTCGCCGAGCAGGCGGGCGATGTCGAGCGGACCCTGCTGGCGCTTTCCCAGATCGTGGCGGTCAGTGATACGGATGTCCGGCGCGTTTTGCGGGAGATGAAACGCAAACGGAAGTTTGTGCCGGTGACGATCCGCGAGAACCTCTCCTGGGAGGATGTCGCGCGTATCGAAGTCCAGACCCTTGATCTGCCGGGGATCTCCATCGAGGCCGGCGAGACGCGCTCTTACCCCCATGATCGGCTGCTTTCCCACGTGCTCGGCTACGTTGCCCCCGTATCCGAGGAAGACCAGAATAATGATCCGTTGCTGCAACTCCCTGGCTTCCGCATTGGCAAGGCCGGCATCGAAAAGGTTTACGACCGCAGCCTGCGCGGCAGCGCCGGCCGATCGCAAGTGGAAGTGAACGCCGTCGGCCGTGTCATTCGCGAGTTGAACCGCAAGGAGGGCCAGCCGGGTGCCAACGTCACACTGACGCTCGACCTGGAATTGCAGCAGTTCGCCTACGACCGGTTTGGTGACGAGGTCGGTTCGGCCGTGGTGATCGACGTGCAAACCGGCGATGTGCTCGCCATCGTTTCCAATCCCGGCTACGACCCGAACATCTTCACCCGCGGGTTGACGGCGCAGGAGTGGCGCGAGCTTGTCCGCAGTCCGCGCGGCCCGCTGATCAACAAGGCGATTACCGGACAGTATGCGCCGGGCTCAACGTTCAAGCCGGTGGTCGCCGC
>JALOTH010000113.1 GCA_025458035.1 Rhodospirillales bacterium | reverse complement strand
TCCCGATCCATCGACGTCAGCAGGATTTCGCCGGCACCGTAATCGGCCATCCGCCGTGCCCAGGCGACGGCGTCGATACCCGTCGGCCGCCGGCCGCCGAGGGTGAACACCTCGAACCGGACCGGCAGCCCGGCGGCACGCATGCGCGCCTTTGCCGCGCGGATGGTGAAGGTGCCGAAGTGGAAAATCGAGGCGGCGAGCACCGCCGAGGCGTGGCCGTCGCGCACCCCTTCGACGAGATGATCCAAGGTGCCGACGCCGCCGGAGGCGATCACCGGGATCGGCACCGCATCGGCGATGGCGCGGGTCAGCGGGATGTCGAAGCCGGCCTTGGTGCCATCCCGATCCATCGACGTCCCGATCCATCGACGTCAGCAGGATTTCGCCGGCACCGTAATCGGCCATCCGCCGTGCCCAGGCGACGGCGTCGATACCCGTCGGCCGCCGGCCGCCGTGGGTGAACACCTCGAACCGGTCCGGCGCCACCATCTTGGCGTCGATGGCAACGACGATGCACTGGCTGCCGAACTTCTCGGCGGCGGCGCGCACGAAGTCCGGCGCGTGGACGGCGGCGGTGTTGATGGAGACCTTGTCGGCGCCCGCCAGCAGCAGCTTGCGGATATCCTCGTTCGCGCGCACGCCGCCGCCGACGGTCAGCGGCATGAAGCAGCGCTCCGCCGTCCTCGCCACCACGTCCAAGATCGTGTCGCGGTTCTCGTGACTGGCGGTGATGTCGAGAAAGCACAGTTCATCGGCGCCGGCGGCGTCATAGACGCTCGCCTGTTCCACCGGATCGCCGGCGTCGACGAGGTTGACGAAATTGACGCCCTTGACGACGCGCCCATCCTCCACGTCCAGGCAGGGAATGATGCGCACCTTCAGCACGGCGCCGCGCTCCGTTCCCCGTCATCGCCGGCAAACAGGGCGAGCGCCGCGGTCAGATCGATGCGCCCGTCATAGAGGGCGCGCCCGCTGATGACGCCGGCAAGGCGGCCGGCGCCCCGCGTTTTCAGCGCGACGAGATCGGCGAGCGAGGCGACGCCGCCGGAGGCGATCACCGGCAGTCCGGGCACCGCCGCGGCGATGGCGAGCGTGCCGTCGATGTCGGGGCCGGTGAGCACGCCGTCGCGCTCGATGTTGGTGAAGACGATGGCGGCGACGCCGGCGTCGGCGAAGCGGCCGGCGAGGTCCGCTGCCGCGACCTCCGAGATTTCCGCCCAGCCGGCAACGGCGACCCGCCCGGCGCGCGCATCGATGCCGACGGCGACGCAGCCGGGAAAGCGGCGGCAGGCGGTGATCACCAAATCCGGATCGCGCAGGGCGGCGGTGCCGAGGATGACGCGGGCGACACCGCGACCGAGCCAGTCCTCGATCGTCGCCAGGGTGCGAATGCCGCCGCCGAGCTGGATCGGGATCGGCGCCGCACGGACGATGGCGTCGACCGCGGCAGCGTTGACCGGCCGGCCGGCGAAGGCGCCGTTGAGGTCGACGACGTGGAGGAAGCGGGCGCCGAGAGCGGCGAAATGTGCCGCCTGCGCCCCCGGATCGTCGTTGAAGACGGTGGCCCGCGCCATGTCGCCCTGCTCCAGGCGCACGCAGCGGCCATCTTTCAGGTCGATGGCGGGGTATAGGATCATGGCCGCCACCGCAGGAAGTTGGTGATCAGTTTCAGCCCGGTCGCTTGGCTCTTTTCCGGATGGAACTGGGTGCCAACGATGTTCGCCGCGCCGACGACGGCGACGATCGGCCCGCCATAGTCGACATCGGCCAGCACCGCCGCCGCATCCCGTGGCACAAAGGCGAAGGAATGCACGAAATAGGCGTGGGCGCCGCTGGCAATTCCGCACAGCACCGGGTGGCCTGGACACAGGATGCGCAGGGCGTTCCAGCCCATGTGCGGGATCTTCAACTGCGGGTCGGCCGGCGTGATGCGGGCAACCTCGCCGGCGATCCAGCCGAGGCCGGGGTGATCGCCATGCTCGCGGCCGACATCGGCGAGCAACTGCATGCCGACGCAGATGCCAAGGAACGGCCGATGCTCATCGAGGACGGCGCGGCGCAGGGCATCGACCATTCCCGGCAGCGCCTCCAGCCCGCGCCGGCAGTCGGCGAAGGCACCCACCCCGGGCAGCACGATGTGGCTGGCGGCGGCGACGGCGGCCGGGTCCGGCGTTACCGCCACCCGCTCGTCGAGGCCGGCGTCGGCGATCGCGCGTTCGAACGCCTTCGCTGCCGAGCGCAGGTTGCCCGAGCCATAGTCGACGATGGCGACGGTCACCGCAGCGCCTCGACGGCCAGCCGTGGTTCGAGGTCGAAGAAGCGACGCTCGGCTTCGCTGGCGTCGCGTCCCGCCACCACCGCCGTCTCGATGTAGCCGGCCCGATCGAGAGCGAGCCGCCGCAAATCGTTGGCCAGCAGCCCGACGAGCAGAGCGAGGCCGAGCGAGATGACGCCGGCGACGATGGGAACGAGATCCAGCTGCGCCAGGATGGCGCCCAGCGCCAGTTCGAGCGCCAGCAGGGCGGCGGCGAGCAGCCACAGGCGATGCCACAGCGCCCACACCACCGGCAGCAGAAAGGCGAACCAGGAGAAGGCCTCCGGCACCAGCTGCACGTCCCGTTCGGGCGCAAGGAGCGGGCGGCGCAGATGGACGGTGTAGATGCGCATGGCGGGTGCCCGTCCGTCCGCTCAGGTCCGGCGCCGCATCGCGCCGAGATGCCTCACAGCGAGCCTCCGAGCACGCCCTTCGTCGACGGCACGGCGTCCGCCTTGCGCGGATCGATCTCGACCGCCTGGCGCAGGGCGCGGGCGAGGCCTTTGAAGGACGATTCGGCGATGTGATGGTTGTTCACGCCGTACAACGTCTCGACGTGCAGCGTCAGCCCCGCGTGCTGGGCGAAGCTGGCGAACCAGTGGCCGATCAGCTCGGTGTCGAGGTCGCCGAGGCGCGGCTGCGTGAAGGCGACGCGCCAGACGAGATGCGGACGGCCCGAAGCATCGACGGCGACCCGGGTCAGCGTTTCATCCATCGCCGACAGCGCTTCGCCGAAACGGCGGATGCCGCGCCGCTCGCCGAGCGCCGCCGCCACCGCCTGTCCGAGCGCGATCGCGCTGTCCTCGGTGGTGTGGTGGCCATCGATGTGCAAATCGCCGTCGACGTTCAGCGTCACATCGATCAGCGAATGGCGCGCCAGTTGGTCCAGCATGTGATCGAGAAAGCCAATGCCGGTGGTGATCATCGCCTGCCCGGTGCCGTCGAGATCGACGGTGGCGGCGATGCGGGTCTCAAGGGTGCTGCGTTCGATGGTGGCGGTTCGCATGGGCTTTCGTGAGCTGGCGATCGGACGGCGGCTTATAGCAGCATCGCCCCGCCGCCGCCATCAACCCTTGGCGGGCGCCCGCGGCTTTGCCGGGGCGCGGCGGTCGCGCGGGTGGGCGGCGCCATGCACCGCAATCAGCCGCGCCGCATCGACATCGGTGTAGCGTTGCGTCGTCGACAGCGATGCGTGCCCCAGCAACTCCTGGATGGTGCGCAGGTCGCCGCCGCCGGCGAGCAGATGGGTGGCGAAGCTGTGGCGCAGCGCGTGCGGCGTTGCCGTCTCCGGCAGTCCCAGCGCGGCACGCAGCCGCCGCACCTGCCGCTGCACCACGCCCGCGTTGAGGGGCCCGCCGCGCAGGCCGACGAACAGCGGATCGGCGCCCCGCAGCGGCAGCGGACAGGCGGCGAGGTAGGCGTCGATGGCCTCGCGCACCGCCGGCAGCACCGGCACGACGCGCTGCTTGCGGCCCTTGCCGGTCACCACCATCGTCTCGCCGCGGGGGGCCTCGGCGCGGGTGAGCGCCAGCGCCTCGCCAATCCGCAGGCCGGCACCGTACAGCAGCGACAGCAAAGCGACGTCGCGCGCCGCCAGCCACGGCTCGTCGCTGAGGCGGGCGATGCTGTCCAGGGCGCTCAGCGCATCGGTCTCGCTCAACGGCTTGGGCAGCGAACGGGGCAGTCTTGGCGAGCGGACGACGCCGACGGCGGCGACATGGACGATGCCGCGGCGGTCGAGAAAGCGACAAAAACTGCGCACGGCGGCGAGCGCCCGCGCCGTCGACGTGCGGGCAAAACCCTCGGCCGCCCGCCAGGCGAGCCAGCTGCGCAGGTCGGCGGGGCGGAGCGCCGACAGATCGGCCGCCGCCGGTGGGCCGCCGAGATGACCCGAGAGGAATCGCAGGAACGAGGCGACGTCGCCCGTGTAGGCGGTGACGGTGTGTGCCGAAAGCCGCCGCTCGTTGGCCAGCCAGTCTCGCCAACGGCCGGCGGCGGCGGCGAGGACGGGCGCCGCGATTACGCCGGGGACAGCTGTTTCGTCAGTTGCTGTTTCAGACACAGCGAAACGATCCGGGCAAGGAAGCGGATCAGCTCGGTGCCCTGCTGCGGATGAAAGGCGCCTTCGCCGGTGGCTCCGAACGCCAGCATCCCGTCCGGCGCGACCGGCGCAAGGGACAGCCGCACCAGGGCCGCCGACCGGATCTCGGCGGCATGATCGCCGAACAGCAACGTCTCGTCACGGGTGGCGCGCTTCAGCGCAACGATGTTGCCTTCGCCCAGGATGCGATCGATTTCGCCGGGCGGCAGCGCCCGAAGGCCGGTGGCAAACAGGCCGTTCGGCCGAATCTCGATGCCGATGGCAGCCCGATCGACGCCAAGGTGCGGGCCGAGATGGTCGTTGACGAAGGCAATCAGCGCGGCGAGATCGGCCGCCTCCAGCATGGTGACGACGGCGGCGTGGGTGCGGTCCTGGATGACGAGGTTGGCGCGGCTGGTCTCGATCACGTCGTTGGTGCAGTCGCGCAGGCCGTTCAGCTCTTCGCGCAGCGATTTCACCATGTAGCGTTGCAGGTCGGCGACGGCATCGTCGCTCCACCGCTCCGGCGGCATCATGCAGGCCAGCACGTCCGGCCGCTTCAGGAAGAAATCGGGATTGGCCACCAGATAGTCGGCGACCAGTTCCTCGCTGAGCGCATCGGCGAGCGCCGCCTCATGCGCGTCAAGATCGTCATCCTCGCCACTGTCTTCACGCGCTCCGGGTTCGCGGATCATCCCGCAGTCTCCCCCTTTGCCTCTCCCACTGGCACGCCACTTCGGCTACGTCACTTCAGAATGAACCATGGTGACGAAACTCGCCCGCCGACGCAACGACACTTTCGTGTCGGCGAACGCGTCGCCGTGCTGCTGCCGCTTCCCCTCGATCAGCCCTACGATTACCGCGTTGACGATGACGCCGGCGTCATCGTCGGGCAGATCGTGCAGGTGCCGCTCGGTCCGCGCGTCGTCGCCGGCGTCGTCTGGGGAGCGGGCGCCGCCGCCCTCGGCGAGGAGCGAATCAAGCCGATCGTCCGCCGCATCGATTTGCCACCGCTGGCCGCGCCGCTACGGCGATTCGTCGACTGGCTGGCGGCGCACACTGTGCAGCCGCGGGGCGCGGTGCTGCGCATGGTTCTCAGCACCCCCGCCGCCTTCGACGCGCCGGCGCCTCGGTTCGTCGTCGCGTTGCCCGACGGGCCACCGGACGCGCGACTGGCCGGGCCACCGGACGCGCGACTGGCCGGTATCCGCCTGACGGCGGCGCGGGCGAAGGTGCTGGCGGCGGCCGGCGCCGGCCCGCCGCGAGCGATTTCGGACCTCGCCGCCGCCGCCGGCGTCACCCCCTCGGTGGTGCGGAGCCTGATCGCCGCCGGTGCCTTGCAGCTCCGTGCCGAGCACCCGGCGCCGCCGCCATGGCCGGGTGCGCTTCCGGCCGGACCGATCCTGTCCGCCGAACAGGCGGCGGCGGCATGGCGCCTCGCCGCCGGCGTCGGTGGCGGTTTCGCGGCGACGCTGCTCGACGGTGTGCCCGGTTCCGGCAAGACCGAGGTGTATTTCGAGGCGATCGCCGCGGCGATCCGCCGCCATGTGCAGACGCTGGTGCTGCTGCCGGAGATTGCCCTCGGGGCGCAGTGGCTGGCGCGTTTTGCCGGCCGCTTCGGCTTTGCCCCTGCGTCATGGCACTCCGAGCTCAGCGGCGCGGTGCGGCGGGAAACCTGGCGGCAGGTGGCGGAAGGGACGGTGCCGGTCGTCGTCGGCGCCCGCTCCGCACTGTTTCTCCCCTATCGCCGTCTCGGCCTGATCGTCGTCGATGAAGAGCACGACGGCTCGTTCAAGCAGGACGACGGCGTCGCCTACCATGGTCGCGACATGGCGGTGGTGCGGGCACGGCTGGAGGCGGCGCCGATCGTCCTCGTCTCGGCAACGCCGGCGCTGGAGACGATGATCAACGTGGAGGAGGGGCGCTACGCCGAGGTGCGGCTGCCGGCGCGGTTCGCGGCAACGCCGCCGCCGCCCATCGAGATCGTCGATCTGCGCGCCACGCCGCCGATGCGGGGCGAATGGCTGGCCCCGCCGCTGCGCGAGGCGATCACCGCCGCCCTCGCTGACGGCGAGCAGGCGCTGCTGTTCCTGAACCGCCGCGGCTATGCGCCGCTCACCCTCTGCCGCGCCTGCGGTCACCGCCTGCGCTGTCCCAACTGTACGGCCTGGCTGGTCGAACACCGGCTGACGCGACAGCTCGCCTGCCATCATTGCGGCCACCGCATTCCCATCCCCAGCGCCTGCCCCGCCTGCGGCGCCGAGGACAAGCTCGCGGCCTGCGGTCCCGGCGTCGAGCGGCTGGCGGAGGAGGTCGCCGGTCTCTGGCCCGATGCGCGGGTGGTTCAGGCGACGTCCGATACGCTGACCGGCCCGGCCGCCGCCGCCGCGCTGATCGAGCGCATCGCCGAACACGATCTCGACATCGTCATCGGCACGCAATTGGTGGCCAAGGGGCATCATTTCCCGATGCTGACGCTGGTCGGCATTGTCGACGCCGACCTCGGTCTCGGCGGCGGCGAGCTGCGGGCGGCGGAACGGACGTTCCAGCTGTTGACGCAGGTGGCGGGCCGTGCCGGACGGGCGCTGCGGCCGGGGCGCGTGCTGTTGCAGACGGCGGAGCCGGATCACCCGGTGATCACCGCCATCGCCGGCCGCGACCGCGACGGCTTTCTGGCCGCCGAGGCGGCCGATCGCCGCCGTGCCGGCATGCCGCCGTTCGGCCGGCTGGCGGCGCTGATCCTGTCGGGACGCGATGAGGCGGCCGTCGACGCGGCGGCGGCGGCGCTGGCGCGCGCGTCGCCGATCGTGCCGGGCGTGCGCATCCTCGGCCCGGCACCGGCGCCGCTCGCCATTCTGCGCGGCCGCCACCGCCGCCGCTTCCTGATCAAGGCGCCGCGCCGGGCGGTGCTGGCGCCGGTGATCCGCGACTGGCTGCGGGCGGTGCCGCTGACCGGCGATCTGCGCGTGCAGGTCGACGTCGATCCGCAGAATTTCCTTTGAAAAGCGCCGCCTTATGGGCAGCGCCGCGGCTCCTGACGGTGCGATTAACTTGCGGAATTTAGTAGGTTTTTGCTAGAGCGAAGGGGTTGGCGAGCCGGGTTGCAAGGGCGAAATCGATGTGTTAGAGAAACTCAGCGCGCGATCCTTGGCCTCGTCCTTGAGGTCCTCCGCCGTTCCGTCGCCTGTCCTCACCGGGCGCGAGAACGTCACAACATAAGAACAGAGGACAGCTCCGGGTGACATCAGCGACCACAGCATCAGCCGGCCTCGCCGAACGCTACGCGACGGCTCTCTTCGAGCTGGCCGAAGCGGAAAAGAAACTCGACCCCATCGCCAATGAGTTGAAAAGCCTCAACGCTCTCATCGATAGCTCGGCGGATCTGCGCCGGCTGATCCGCTCGCCGGTGATCTCGCGGCAGGATCAGGCGAAGGCGATGGCGGCCGTCCTCGAACAGGCCGGCGCCCGCAAGCTGACGCAGAAGTTCGTCGGCCTGCTCGCGGAAAAGCGGCGGCTGTTTGCCTTGCCGGTGATCATCACGGCGTTCCTCGGCATGCTGGCGCGCCGCCGTGGCGAGGTCACCGCGGAGGTGACGTCGGCGAAGCCGCTGTCGAAGGCGCAGTCGGCGGCGCTGGCCGATGCGTTGAAGGCGGCGATGGGCAAGCCGGTGGCGCTCACCGCCCGCGTCGACGCGGATATTCTCGGCGGTCTGGTCGTGCAGATCGGCTCGCAGATGATCGATAGTTCTTTGCGCTCGAAGCTGCGACGCTTGAGCATTGCGATGAAGGGGACCGCCTGATGGAAATCCGCGCGGCGGAAGTTTCCGCCATCATCAAACAACAGATCACGTCGTTCGGCACGGAGGCCGAGGTCGCCGAGGTGGGCTCGGTGCTGTCGGTGGGCGACGGGATCGCCCGCGTCTACGGTCTCGACAAGGTGCAGGCCGGCGAAATGGTCGAGTTCCCCGACGGCACCAAGGGGATGGCCCTCAACCTTGAAGAGGACAACGTCGGCGTCGTGCTATTCGGCGATGACCGGGCGATCCGCGAGGGCGATGTCGTCAAACGGACCGGCGCCATCGTCGACACGCCGGTGGGCAAGGGGCTGCTCGGCCGCGTCGTCAACGGCCTCGGCGAACCGATCGACGGCAAGGGCCCGATCGCCGCGGACAAGCGCCTGCCGTGCGATGTCAAGGCGCCGGGAATCATCGGCCGGCAGTCGGTGAAGGAGCCGATGCAGACCGGCATCAAGGCGGTCGATGCGCTGATCCCGATCGGCCGTGGTCAGCGCGAGCTGATCATCGGCGACCGGCAGACCGGCAAGACCGCGATCATCATCGATACCATCATCAATCAAAAGAAAATCAACGAGCGGGCGACGGACGAGCACGGCAAGCTGTATTGCATCTACGTCGTCGTCGGCCAGAAGCGGTCGTCCGTGGCGCAGCTGGTGAAGATCCTGGAAGACGCCGGCGCGATGGACTACACGGTGATCGTTGCCGCCACCGCGTCGGAGCCGGCGCCTTTGCAGTACCTCGCGCCCTACGTCGGCTGCACCATGGGTGAATATTTCCGCGACAACGGCATGCACGCGGTGATTTTCTACGACGACCTGTCGAAGCAGGCGGTCGCCTATCGCCAGATGTCGCTGCTGCTGCGCCGCCCGCCGGGCCGCGAGGCCTATCCCGGCGACGTGTTCTACCTGCACTC
>JALOTH010000022.1 GCA_025458035.1 Rhodospirillales bacterium | reverse complement strand
CTCGTAGGCATCCCTGGCATCGTCCAAGGGTCCCGCCGCCGCCGGGGCGCCCATCGCGAGGACGATCACCGCCGCCACGCCAACCGCCCGCGTCCAACGCCCGCCGATCATCGTCGCCTCGCCCGTTTCTGCCCGCCCCGGCACAACCGCCGGAAACATGCCCGTTCGCCGCCAACCCGCTGATTATATGCAATCATCGCGCGACTGTCGAGGGCCGCGAAGTCGCGCTGAAGGCAGTGCCTGCAACCATACCGCGCATCCCGTAGGGCAGGGCTAAAGCGCAGCGTGACCTGCCGAATGCGCTGCTCCGATCAACCGCATGCGGCGGGTTGCGCTTCGCTTCGAACCCGCCCTACAAAGTTACCCGGCCTGCAACCAGCCCGCGCAGGGCATGATCCGCCACACAGAGCGCCTAAAGCCATCGGCGCGGCTGTTCAATCATCCGCCCGGCGTCGCGCAACAGGGCGCGCGGCGTGCCCTTGGCGATTTCGTCATGGTCGGGGACGACAGGCGAAGCCGCGCCCATCGGCGGCGGCGTCCCGCTTTGGGTAAGGAAGCGGCAACCGATCGGCGGTTACCCTGCGGGTCGCCGGGCGAGGAAGGCTGGCGGCGCGATTGGGAAGATGCCGATGGTCGAGATTGCAGCGTTGAGCCGCGTGCTATGCGGCGACCATTGGCGGGAGCCTGAGGAATGGGCAGCGGCGATTCACCGCCTCGCCGACCTCGACGACGGGCAGCTGGCCACCCTCATCGGCCTCTGCCGCGACGGCGCCCAGCCGCCGCGGCAACGCTGAGCCTTCGCCGGCCAGCACGCCGCGCCCGTCAGCACGGCCCGGCCGCCGGCGCCAGGCCGGCCCGGTAGCGGCGCCAGTTCTGCACGTACTTCTGCGTCCCGCGCACCATGCGCGCCGCCTGCTCCGCCGTCACCTCCCGCACCACCTTGCCCGGCATGCCCATGACCAGGGAATTGTCGGGGATCTCCTTGCCCTCGCCGATCAGCGTCTTGGCGCCGATCAGGCAGTTGCGGCCGATGCGGGCACCGTTGAGGATCACCGAGCCGATGCCGATCAGGCTGCCGTCGCCGATCGCGCAGCCATGCAGCATCACCATGTGGCCGATGGTCACGTCGCGGCCGATGGTCAGCGGAAAGCCGGGGTCGGTATGCATGACGCAGCCGTCCTGGACGTTCGAGTTCTCGCCGACGGTGATCGGCTCGTTATCGCCGCGCAGCACCGCGCCCCACCAGACGGAGGCGTTTTTTTCCAGCTTCACCTTGCCGATGACGACGGCGGTCGGCGCCACCCAGTAGTCCTCGCCGTCGGTCTCGATGCCCACGTCGTCCAGCGTATAGATCATCGGCCTGCCCCTGCCCCGCGCTCCCTGCCCCACCTGCCGGCGGAGCCTAGCCAACCCGGCGGCGCCGGCGCAAGCCCCGCGGGCGGCGGGCGCGGCTGGTCTCGCGTTTGCATTGCGTTCGGCATTGCGTGTAGCCTACCTGAGCGCAAGGGAGCGGTATGCATGACCGATGAGCCGCCGCCGTCCGACACGACGCTGTTTGCCCGCGTCGTCGCGCACGCGGCGCAGGACCCCGGCCGGCCGCTGACCGCCGCCCTCGGCCTCGATGGCGAAGCGGTGGCGCGGCTGATCGGCCGCTTCCTGCCGCATCGCTGGGACCTGCTGCGCGAATTACCGGCCGCCGCCGACAGCGGCGACGACGCCATCGAAGAAGCGGACGTCCGCGGCTATCTCGCCGAGTTTCGCGCCGGCCGCGATGGCGAGGTCGAGGCCTGGCTGATTGCCATCCTCGCCCGCCGCATGCGCGAGGCCAACCACCTGTGGCAGGACCTCGGCCTTGCCGGACGGCACGAGTTGAACACGCTGCTGAGCCGGCATTTCCCCCGCCTCGTCCGCCGCAACGCCGCCGACATGAAATGGAAGAAATTCATCTACCGAGAGCTGTGTCAGCGCGACGGCATCCTCGTCTGCAAGTCGCCCAATTGCAGCGTCTGCTGCGATTTCGCCAGCTGCTTCGGCGGCGAGCCGGGCGAACCATTGCGCAGCCTGGCAACGATCGGCGATGATCGAAACGGCGAGCGGCCGGCGGCTGGCGCAGGGGAGTGCTGACGAAACCCAATGTTCACTCGCCTTCGGCGGTGCCCACCGCCACTGCTGTCGGGCGGCCGCCGGCTGTTGCCGACGCACGGCGCCGCCGTTCGCGAACCGTGAAGGAAAGGTTGGAGACCATGCAGGACACACCCGAGGCCGACGTGCCGCCGGCGGAAGCGACTCCGGAAGGCGGCAAGCCGTCCGGCCGCCGCCGCACCCGCGCCACCGCGAGCGCGCCAGCCACCCCGATCGCCGCCGCGACGGTGGCGAGCGAACCGCCCGCCGCCCAACCCGCCGCTGCCGAGGCCGTGCCCGAGATCGTGCGTGAAATCGTGCCCGAAGCCGCGCCCGCCAGCGAAACAGCGGCGGCCGCACCCGCGCCGGCGGCCGCCGCCGTACCGGTCCCGCCGCCCGCTGCCGCCGTCGTTGAGGTGGGCAAGGTGGCCACCGCCGATCCGATGGCGGCGGCGCTGAAAGCGGGCCAAAACTCGCTGCAGACGCAGTCCAACGCGCTCGCCGCCTACGTGACCCTGACGACGCAGTGGACGCAGCACTGGCAGGCGCTGTTCGGCGCGTCGCTGAAGCTGCAGCAGCAGATCGCCCAGCAGATGATGTCCGGCCTGCCCGAGCTGACCGCCTGGGGACAGAAAGCGGAGAAGGACAAGCGCTGAGCCGGCGGCGCCGCCCTGCGGCCGAGGGCTCAGTGCTTGAGGATCTGACTGAGGAACTTTTGCGTCCGTTCGCTCTTCGGGGCGCTGAAGAACTGGGACGGCGGCGCCATTTCGACGATGGCGCCGCCGTCCATGAACACCATGGTGTCGGCGACGGTGCGGGCGAACCCCATCTCATGGGTCACGCAAATCATCGTCATCCCCGCCTCCGCCAACTCGACCATCACGTCGAGCACCTCCTTGATCATTTCCGGATCGAGCGCGCTGGTCGGCTCGTCGAACAGCATGATCTCCGGCTTCATGCAGAGGGCGCGGGCGATGGCGACCCGCTGCTGCTGACCGCCGGACAGCTGACCGGGATACTTGTGCGCCTGCTCGGGGATGTGCACCCGCTCCAGGAGGTCCATCGCCCGGGCGATCGCTTCCCGCTTCGGCAGCCGCCTCACCCAGGTCGGCGCCAGGATGAGATTGTCGAGCACGGTCAGATGCGGGAACAGGTTGAACTGCTGAAAGACCATGCCGACCTCGCGGCGGATCCGCTCGATGGTGCGCACGTCCTCGGTGAGCTGCGTCGTGCCGACGATGATGCGGCCCTTCTGATGCGCTTCCAGAGCGTTGATGCAGCGGATCATCGTTGACTTGCCCGACCCCGACGGACCGCAGACGACGACGCGCTCGCCGCGCCGGATCATCAGGTTGATGTCCTTCAGGACGTGAAAGCTGCCGTACCACTTGTGCACGCCTTCGAGGCGGATGGCCGGTTCGGCATCCCGCGTCGCCGCCTGCCGCTCCGCTGCCCGCTGCTCGTCCATCATGCTGTCATCGTCTCCCTGCGCCTTGATCCGCTTATCCGCTGTTTCAGCGCCGATACCCCGTCTCCAGCCTTCGCTCCAGGTAAAGGCTGTAGCGCGACATGAAGAATGAGAACATCCAGTAAATGAGCGCCGCGAACAGGTAGCTTTCGATGTAGAACGGCCGCCACGGCGGATCCGACAGCGCCGCTTTCGCCGTCGTCAGCAGGTCGAACAGGCCGATGATGATCACCAGCGAGGTATCCTTGAACATGCTGATGAACTGATTGACGATGGGCGGGATCGAGATCTTCAGCGCCTGCGGCAGGATGATCAGCCCCGTCTTCTGCCAGTAGGTCAGGCCGAGCGCCTCGGCGGCCTCGTATTGGCCGCGGGGGATCGATTGCAGGCCGCCACGCACCGCTTCGGCAAGATAGGCCGCCGTGAACAGGGCGATGCCGGCGAGCGCCCGCAACAGCTTATCGATGGTCACGCCTTCCGGCAGGAACAGCGGGAACATCACCGAGGCCATGAACAGCACGCTGATCAACGGCACGCCCCGGATCAACTCGATAAAACCCGTACAGACGGCGCGAATGGCCGGCAACTCGGAGCGGCGGCCGAGGGCGAGCACGATCGATAGGGGGAAGGCGGCGGCAATGCCGACGACGGCGAGGATCAGCGTCAGCGGCAGGCCGCCCCACTTGGCATTTTCGACGAACGGCAGGCCGAACACGCCACCCCACATCAAAATGGCGCAGATCACCGCGACACCTGCCCACAGACCGATCAGGGCGCGGCGCCAGAACGCCGGCACCGCGGTGATGGCGCCGGCAGCGATAAACAGCGCGGTGGCCAGCGCCGGCCGCCACTGCTCCTCGAACGGGTAGAGGCCGAACAGGATGAAGCGGTACTTCTGGGTGATCAGCGCCCAGCACGCCCCCTCGGCGGCCTTGCACACGGCCGGATCATCCGTCGACCAGACGGACTGAAGGAGGGTCCAGTCGGCCAGCGGCGGCAGGATCCGCCACAGCAGATAGAGGCCGAAAACGGTGAGCAGCGCATTGCCGACGCTGGAGAACAGGTTTTCCCGCGCCCACGAGAGGGCGCCGGCGAAACGGCGTCTGGGCGGCTGCACGGTTTCCGGATAGACGCCGTCGACGGGCTCTTCCTCCCGCGCGAAAATCTGCTGCGGCGTTTCCTGAAGCCGGCGTTCGTCGCTCATCGTCCGCCCTTGAGCGCGATGCGCTGGTTGTACCAGTTCATGAACGCCGAGATCGACAGACTGATCGTCAGGTAGACCGCCATGATGATGGCGACCCCCTCCACCGCCTGGCCGGTCTGGTTGATGGCGGTGTTGGCGACGCTGACCAGGTCGGGAAAGCCGATGGCGACGGCGAGCGAGGAATTCTTCGTCAGGTTCAGATACTGGCTGGTCAACGGCGGGATGATCACCCGCAACGCCTGCGGCAGCACGATCAGGCGAGTGACGAGTCCGCGGCTGAGGCCGAGGGCGAGGCCCGCCTCGGTCTGCCCGTGGGAGACGGCGAGGATGCCGCCGCGGACGATCTCGGCGATGAACGTGCCCGTGTAAAGAACGAGACCGATCAGCAGCGCCGCGAACTCCGGCGTGACGACGACGCCGCCGGTGAAGTTGAAGCCGCGCAGTTCGGGCATATCGAGGGCGGTTGGCGCGCCGCCGGCAATGTAGGCGATCGCCGGCAGCCCAAGGATGAGGGCGGTGGCGCTGGCCCCGGTCGGGAAGATCTGGCCGGTGCGTTCCTGGCGGCGCCGCGCCCAGCGGGCAAGGATGACGGCGGCGACGATGCCAACGATGAGCGCGACCAGCATGGCGACATGCGTCGCTCCCCAGACCGGTTCGGGAAAGCGCATGCCGCGCGCGCTCAGGAACACGCCGGGAAGCGGGTTCAAAGCCTCCCGCGGGACCGGCAGCGCCTCGGTGATCAGCGCGTACCAGAAGAACAGCTGCAACAGCACCGGAATGTTGCGCAGCGTCTCGACATAGAAGGTGGCGAACTGCGCCACCAGCCAGTTGCGGGACAGCCGGGCGATGCCGGCGATGGTGCCAAGGACCGTCGCCAGCACGATACCGATGATCGAGACCTTGAGCGTATTGAAAAGGCCGACGAGGAGCGCGTGGAAATAGGTGTCCGCGGGGGAATAGTCGATCAGCGTTTCACTGATGCCGAACCCCGCCTCGCGACCCAGGAAGTCGAAGCCGGTGGCGATACTGCGGCGTTCCAGGTTGTGGAGCGTGTTGTCGACCAGATAAGCGGCGAGGGCGACGACGCCGCCGAGCACGATGATCTGATAGAGAACGCCGCGAACGCGCCGGTTGTTGTACCACCGCACCGTCGGCATCGGCACGATCGCACCGTGAGGGGGGCTGGACGATGATAAGGACATGAGGATACCCGAACACCGCTCCGCCGCCGACGGCACCAGGACAGTCGCGGCGGAGCGGTTGCGCGTTTCGGGGGTACGGCCTAGCGGAACGGCGGCGAATACATCAATCCGCCCTTCGTCCACTCCGCATTCAGCCCGCGCGCCATCTGCAGCTTCGAGTCCTTGCCGACGTTGCGATCGAAGATCTCGCCGTAATTGCCGACCTGCTTGATGATGTTGTAGGCCCACTTCTCATCGACGCCCAGCGCCGCGCCCAGCCCCGGCGTCACGCCGAGGAAGCGTTTGATGTTGGGATCCGAGCTGTTCAGGGCCTGGTCGACGTTCGCCGAGGTCAGCCCGAATTCCTCGCCCTGCATCGTCGCAAAAATGGACCAGACGACGATGTCATACCACTGATCGTCACCGTGGCGGACCGCCGGCGCCAGCGGCTCCTTGGAAATGACCTCCGGCAGGATGACATGATCGGCGGGGTTCGGCGTATCGTTGGCGCGGATCGAGGCGAGCTGTGAAATATCCGAGGTGAGGGCGTCGCAGCGCCCGGCGAGGTAGGCGGCGGTGACCTCCTCGTACTTCTCGATGGTGACCGGCTTGAGGTCCAGCTTGTTGGCGCGGAAGTAGTCGGCGAGATTGAGTTCCGTCGTCGTGCCGGTCTGCACGCAGACGGTGGCGCCGCTCAATTCCTTGGCGCTTTTTACGCCAAGCTTCTTCGCCACCAGGAACCCCTGGCCATCGTAATACGTCGTCGGCGCGAAGTTCAGGCCGTTGGCGGTGTCACGCGTCAGCGTCCAGGTGGTATTGCGCGGCAACATGTCAATTTCGCCCGATTGCAGCGCGGTGAAGCGTGCCTGCGCGCTCAGCGGCACGAACCTTGCCTTCTGCGCGTTGCCGAACAGGGCGGCGGCAACGGCGCGGCAGGTGTCCACATCGAGGCCGCGCCAGACGCCCTTGTCGTCCGGATAGCTGAAGCCATAGAGGCTGGTGTTGACGCCGCAGACCACTTCTCCGCGCGCCTTGACGGCGTCCAGTGTGGCGCCGGCCTGCGCCGGTGTCGTCGCTGCACCCAGGGCAATGGCCGCAGCCGCCGTGGCAAGAACGAATGCTCGCATGTTTCTCCCCTCCGGGATTGCCGATCCTTGAACGGTATTCCAAGCGTGACCCGTTGCGCTAGCGTGTTAACGGGTGTTCCGCCGCTTGCAAACCGGTTTTTGCCCGCCTTCTAACCAGCGCGCGCATTGCCGCCGGCCCCCGGCGCTAAACTGCCCCTTTTGTGGGCAGCGCTGCGCCGGCCGCGGCGATTAGGCAATGAACAACTCGTAGAGGGTCAACACGATCTCGATGACGATGAGGATGACGATATACCACTCGACGCGTAGGCTCGATCGCGCCTGCAACAGGCCGAGCGCGGTTTCCGCCGTCTGCGAAATCAGCGCCAGCTTGCGGCTCAGCGCCGTGTCCCGTTCGACCAGTTCGTATTCCTCGCGCAGCCGGGCGTAAAGCCGTTCCAGCTCGGGATGATCCCATAGCAGGTCGGGCTTTTCCGAGATCTGCGCCCGCCCCACCATCCGGTGCTGCGTCAACAGCACGTCGCCGATGTGGTCGAGGAGCTGGCGCAAGGCGATCGTGCGATCGACATTGCGGCGCATGCCTTCCGCAATCGGCTCGACGCGGTCGAAGGCGCGGGCCAGGCGGTTTTCGTCGTAGGCCAGCATGACGCTTTTCGCCAGCACATCGGCGATGAGGGCAAGCCGCTCGACGCTGACCTCCCGCAGATGGATGACGCCGGCGGCGTCCACCATGTCCTCGCCCTCGGCATCGATCAGCAGGACCGCTTCCTCTTCCTCGCGCCGGTCCGTGGCCTCGCCGATGAACGGGCGAAGGTGGTTGAGAAATGCCCCCTCCTCGACCACTTGCACGTTGAACAGAACGACCACGCCGTAGCGGAAAATGACCGCCATCCCCCGTTCGCCGGCGGCCACCGCCAGCGGCGCCACGCCGGGATGTTCGGCGCTGAAAAACGACCGAAGGTCGACGCGCTTGCCGACGAGCACGGCATGGACGTCGACACGCCGCCAACTGTCGAATGGCGGCTCATTCATGATGAACGTGGGATCACGGGAACGCAGCCGAGCATCAGCGCCGCGAATGTCCTGCCCGACCCGCCGCGGGCAGGCCGCCTATCGATGTGCCATCATCGGCTGGAAGCTGCGGCAACAACCGCCGGCGCCGCAGGCCGCCTCGGCCATGAATGCCGAGCGCTACCACCACCAGTGGTAGTTGTGGCGCGCCCTGCGCGCTGGAACCGCGAGATCAGGGCGCGGATCGAGGGCGATGGCGCACCAGTCAGCCGCCGTGAACACCGCCCGCAACCATTCCCGCAGGAGCGCCGACTGAAATCCCAACAAAGACACGTAAGGCCCGACCATGGGCGCCTCCTCATATAGCCTTTTTTGATAGCACGTGCGCCGGACTGAACGCCAGCACATAATGAAATTGGGAGCCCTCGGCGCTTTATTGTAGCCATTCTCATTCGCTGGCACGGCCATTACCGAATTGGCGCGCCACTTGCGGTTCCCCCCGGCGGCGAGGACTGCTATATCCCCCTCATGAGGCTCCGGCATGGCATGGCGGACCGTTTGTTGCCGATTTGACGTCTGTAGAGACGGGAAGATGGTCATGAGCGAGACCCGATTGAGCGCGATGTTACCGCAACTGGACGTAGAAATCGTTCGCCGGGAAGACGTGGATCCGGACGAGCAGATGCTCATCGTTCGCCTGCGCGCGAAGCCCTCGTTTCAGGCGGTCGCCGAACATCTTGCTGGCCGCGGCCTGCCACTCGCCGCGGCCCTTCTGCCGTCACCGGCCGACTGGTGGGCAAACTGGCTGCGCGCGGCTTGGCTGCCCTGGCAAGCCGCCGCCGCGATGATGGCGATAGTCGGCTTGCCGGCAAGGGAGGCAGAACCATGCCGCCGCGACTGACCCGCGAACGCATCCAGCAGCT
Organism: Rhodospirillales bacterium; assembly: GCA_025458035.1. Classification (GTDB taxonomy): domain Bacteria; phylum Pseudomonadota; class Alphaproteobacteria; order Rhodospirillales; family Defluviicoccaceae; genus Defluviicoccus. The sequence continues at coordinate 19,000 of JALOTH010000022.1, read as the reverse complement.
GTCCCAGCGCTATCGTCTGGACGACCACGCCGTCGCCGAGATCATCCGCAGCGGCGCCTCGGAGCCGGAGTTCGTCGAGGCGGTCAACCGCATGAGTCGCGGTGGCGAGGCGGTGGCGTTTCGCAACCGGCCGATGTCGCGGACCGTGGCTCGCCTGTGCGAGGTTCTCGCCAGCGCCGGCGACGGATTGACCGACGCCGATTAGCCAACCGCCCGCTAAAAGCCCAGGTCCTCGGGCAGCACGCGATTGGGCGGCAGGTGGCCATCCATCACGCTGCGCACGTTGATCAGCACGCATTCGCCCATGCCGATGCGGGCTTCGATCGTCGATGATCCCATGTGCGGCAGCAGCACCACGTTGTCGAGTTGCAGCAGCTTCGGGTTGATCGCCGGCTCGTTTTCGAACACGTCCAGCCCGGCGCCGGCGATTTCCCGGTTGCGCAGCATCCGCGTCAGCGCCGCCTCATCGATGATCTCGCCGCGCGCCGTATTGATGACATAAGCATGCGGTTGAAGCAGCTTGAGCCGCCGCGCCGACAGCAGATGAAACGTCGCCGGCGTGTGCGGACAGTGCACGGTGACAATGTCCATTCGCGCCAGCATCTGGTCGAGACTTTCATGGTAGGTGGCTTCGAGTTCCGCCTCGATCTCCTGATGCACCCGTCGGCGGTTATGGTAGTGAATGCTCATGTTGAAGGAGCGGGCGCGCCGGGCGACCGCCTGGCCGATGCGGCCCATGCCGACGATGCCGAGACGCTTGCCGGAAACGCGATTCCCCAGCATCCAGGTTGGCGACCAGCCGGGCCAGCGGCCCTCGCGAATCACCCGCTCACCTTCCGTCAGCCGCCGCGGCACCGCGAGGATCAGCGCCATCGTCATGTCGGCGGTATCCTCGGTCAGCACGTCCGGCGTGTTGGTGACGGTAATCCCCCGCTCGCGCGCCGCCCGCAGGTCAATGTGATCGACGCCGGCGCCGTAGTTGGCGATCAGCTTGAGGCGCTCGCCGGCAGCCGCCAGAACCTTGGCGTCAATGCGGTCGGTCACCGTCGGCACCAGCACATCGGCGCCGCTGACGGCCTCGCTCAGCGCGGCGGCGGTATACGGCTCGTCATTGAGGTTCAGACGGACATCGAACAACTCCATCATCCGCGTCTCAATGACGTCCGGCAGCTTGCGGGTAACGACTACGAGCGGCTTCTGGCGCACCATCCTGCCCTCCATCCGATGACGCGAAGGCTGGCGTCGCGCTTAGCAGGCGATGCGCGGCGCTGTCCAGCCTCTGCGCGAGATCGCGCGTGATGGCGACGGTCTTGACGCCACCGGCCGGCGGGTGCAATAGGCGAATGAACCGTTGATCAGGCAACACCCGCGGCTCACCATGTCCTTTACGGCGTTTCGCATTGCCGCCCTCAGCGGTGCGCTGCTGCTGTTCGCCGCCGCGCCCTCCCTTGCGGCGCCTGAGCAAAGCGGCCTGCCGCTGCCCCGCTTCGTCAGCCTGCGCGCCGACAAGGCGAACCTGCGCGCCGGGCCTGGCGATCAGTACCCGATCCAGTGGATCTATCAGCGGCCGGGAATGCCGCTCGAGGTTGTCGCCGAGTATTTCAACTGGCGGCGTGTGCGCGATTGGCAGGGCACCGAAGGCTGGATGCACGCCAGCGTGCTGACCGGCCGGCGCTACGCGATGGTGATCGGCGACGGGCGAACGGTGCGCAGCAAGCCGGATGCGGCGGCGCCGGCGATGGCCACCGTCGAGCCGCAGGTGATCGCCCGCATTCGCCAATGCCGGGCGGCCAGCCCCTGGTGCGAGGTCGAAATCAAGGGCATTCGCGGCTGGCTGCAGCGCTCCAGCCTGTGGGGCGTTTACCCCGACGAGGTGATCGACTGAACGGCGCCAGCGGCGCTGTCGCGATGACCGTCTCGGCTCAGCTGAAGTCCCGCGCCAGCGCCGCGCGCACGGCCTCCGGCATCACCGCCATGTGCTGATAATTGGCGTGGCCGATGCCGACGATGACGCGGGTATCGGCGCGGCGAAACGCCGCGATCTGCGGCGCCGAGAACGGAAAGCGAATGAAATGGATCGATGACGTCTTGCCCTCCGCGGTGGTTCGCTCCACGTCCGCCTCGGGCACGGCGCGGATCGCCACCTCGCCGACGATCAGATCAATGCTCTCCTCGATGCCGCCCAGCGTGCGCAGCACGCGATCCCGGCGCCGCGGCTCGTCGATCTCGATCATCATCGTCGCCACCAGCTCCGACCCATTGGGAATCAGCGGGTTGTAGGCGCGCAGCTCATCGTCGATCTGCGCCTCGCCGCCCTTTTCCACGGTCAGCATCTCGTGCACCTGGTGCAGCATGGTGTCGTAGTTCTCGAAATAGAAGGTGATATCGGGACCGACCGCCAGCCGGCGGTCCCGCTTGAATTCGGCCATCCGCCGGCGACGCTCGTCGCGGACGCGGGCATAGTCGGCCAGCGGCAGGATGTCCTCTCGGGTGATCGCGTGCTTGGTCATGGGCGGCTTCCTTTCTGCCGACGCCTCAGAGGCCGTAGGCGCGTGCCAGGACTTGGATGGGATGGTGCAGCGGTTCGACCGCCGGCGCGGCGCCACTGATCCTCTCCATGCCCTGGACGATATGATCGCGCGCCAGCGGACACTCCGACAACACGTACCGCGCCTTCGCCTCGTTGGCCTCCCGCGCGACCGGACGGCCGACCTTGAGCGCGATCTCGAAGTTCTCCTTCATCACCCCCCACGAGCCGCCATGGCCGGAGCACCGCTCGATGACGGTGACCGGGGTGTCCGGCAACAGCCGCAGCAGTTCGGCGGCCTTCTGCCCCATGTTCTGGGCGCGCGCGTGACAGGCGATATGAACCGCGATGCCGCCGGCGATCGGCGACAGGCCATCGGCGAGGCCGTGCGTCTTGGCGATATCCACGACATATTCCGCGACATCGAACACCGCCTTGCTCAGCTTGACGACGGGGGCGCTGCCCGGCTCGATCAGCGGCCACTCGAACTTCATCATCAAGGCGCAGGAAGGGACCAGCGCGACGATGTCATAGCCCTTTTCGATCCACGGGCCGAGTTCGACGGCGACGCGCTGGGCCTTGTCGGACACACGGGCGATGTCGCCGTATTCCAGTTGCGGCATGCCACAGCATTCGGGGTAGACCACTTCCGTCTCGACACCGTTCTTCGCCAGAACGGCGCGCGTCGCGACGCCAATGTCCGGGTTGTTGTAGTTGGCGAAGCAGGTGGCGTAGAGCACCGCCTTGCGGCCGAAGGCCGGGCCGTTGCGGTTGATTTCCGGGGCGGACGATTTCGCCCGAGCGGTGAACGTCTTGCCGGTGAACGACGGCAGATAGGCGTCGCGGTGGACATCGGCGACCTTCTCCAGCAGCGGTCGCGTCAGCGTGTTGCCGCACCGTCCCGCCCAGTTGGCGATCGGCGCGAGCGGCGCCGCCCAGGTTCCGTTGCGGTCGGTCTCCGTCAGCTGCCGCTTGCTGAACGGCACCCCTGTCTTGCGAAACTCAACGGCGCGATAGCGCAGCATGAGGTGGGGAAAATCGAGATCGAACTCGTGCGGCGGCACGTAGGGGCACTTGGTCATGAAGCACAGGTCACACAGCGTGCAGGCCTCGACCACCGAGCGGAACGCCTCGCTGCGAACCCCTTCGACCTCGCCGCTGTCCGCCGCGTCAACCAGATCGAACAGCCGGGGAAAGCTGTCACAAAGGTTGAAGCAGCGGCGACAGCCGTGGCAGATGTCGAAAACCCGGCGAATTTCCGCGTCGAGCTTCGCTTCATCATGGAAATCGGGGTCACGCCAGCCGATCGGATGGCGGACCGGTGCCTGGAGGCTTCCTTCCCGCATGGCCTAGCCCTTTCGTGAGCTCTGGGGCATTCGATGCTTGAGATATCGCTAAATGGAGCGGCGGGGAACGCAACAGGGGGCCGCGGAGGGCCCCCTTTCACGCAAACCGGTTGACGCGAAGGCCGTCAGGCCATGGTGTCGAGGGCCTTCTGGAAGCGGCCGGCGTGGGATTTCTCCGCCTTCGCCAGCGTCTCGAACCAGTCGGCGACCTCTTCGAACCCTTCTTCGCGCGCCGTCTTGGCCATGCCCGGATACATGTCCGTGTATTCGTGCGTTTCGCCGGCGATCGCCGCCTTCAAATTCGCGCCGGTCGGGCCGATCGGCAGTCCGGTCGCCGGATCCCCCACCTTCTCAAGGAATTCCAGGTGGCCGTGCGCGTGGCCGGTTTCGCCCTCGGCGGTCGAACGGAATACCGCGGCCACATCGTTGTAGCCTTCGACATCCGCCTTTTGCGCGAAGTACAGATACCGGCGGTTGGCTTGCGACTCGCCTGCAAACGCTGCCTTCAAGTTTTCCTCGGTCTTGGAACCACGGAGTTCCGCCATTGTCGCTGCTCCCTCATTGCGGACGACCGCTCCTGCGTCGCAGGCGCCGGACGTCCCTTGCCCATTCCACAAATGAGTATGAGGTCGCATGACCGGCCTGTCAACACCTTATAGCGATTCTAAAAACCGCCATACGGTATTGATAATGCGATCGAAAATCTTCTAGCGGACGCGTACGATGACGTCGACCCGGGTGATCCTGGTGCCCGTGGGAGGCGCCGGCAGGTCCCCGACAACGATGTCCTCGGCCGGAATATCCTCAAGGTTGCCGGACTGCTCGAAAAAGAAGTGATGATGCTCGCTCACGTTGGTATCGAAGTACGAGCGTGTCGCATCCACGACGATCTCCCGCAACAGCCCGGCGGCGGTGAACTGATGCAGCGTGTTGTAGACCGTCGCCAAGGAGACGGGCACCCCGGCGGCCAACGCCTCTTCGTGCAGCTTTTCAGCCGTCACGTGCCGATGCCCATTTTCGAACAGCAGCCTCGCCAGCGCCAGACGCTGCCGGGTTGGTCGCAACTCGGCGTCGCGAAGGCGATCAAGGACCCGGGTGAAAGGCCGTGGGCTCGTCATCTTAAGGATCACCCCTTTTCGGTCGCAAACGCCGCGACACGCGCAAGAACCTGATAAGGCTACCACGAATGCGGCACGAATGGTAGCCGCGCCACGAGCGCCGGCCCCGCGGCAGCGGCAGCGCCGGCGGCGGTCAGTCGCCGGTCAGAATGCGATCGACGAGTTGCTTGACCGTCGGCACAAATCCGCCCCGATAGAAGGGATCGCGCGCAAACATGTAGGCGTTGTGCCCCGCGAACATCAGATTGGTGTCGACGCTGCCATTGTGGGCGATGTCCTGAAGGGTCTTCTGAATGCAGTAGGAGCGCGGATCGGCCGGCTTGCCGGTGGTCCCTTGCTCGCCTTCGGACCAGTTGCTGAAGCGGCAGGCGCTGAGGCAGCCCATGCAATTCTGCTGATCGCGACGGATCTCCGCCGATTTGCCCGGTGTCACGTAAACCAGCGTGCTGTCCGGCGTTCGTAGCGCCTCCGTAAAGCCGGCGGCGATCCACCCATCAACCCGCCGCTTGTCCGCCGGCGTGACGTAAACGACGCGTCCGCGCGCACCGATCGCCAGGGCATCGGTATGCTCGCCGACGGGAACGCGTGAATAGGCGACCTGACGGTCGTTGCGGGCGATGAGCTCGCGCAGGAAATCGTTCTTGACCGCCGACGAATAGAAGCCGGTGGGACTGAACCGGTTGAGCAGCACATCCCCTTCGTTGAGTTCCAGCAAGCGGCGCTTCCAGGCCGCGGAAACCGGACTTTCCTGGGTCAACAGCGGCCGGGTGCCGTATTGGAACGCGATCGGCCCGAGGTCCGGATTGTCGATCCAATCCGCCCAGTCGCGCAGAAACCAGACCCCTCCGGCCATGAAAATCGGGGTGCCATCCAGCCCGGCCTCCCGCATCTCGCGGCGCAACGCGATGACCCGCGGCATCGCCGGTTCCGGCCGCTCCGGGTTCTCACCGTTGCTGAGGCCATTGTGGCCGCCGGCGAGCCAGGGATCCTCATAGACGACACCGCCGAGGGCGTCGCGAAACTTGTGATAGGCGCGCCGCCACAGGGCGCGGAAGGCACGGGACGAGGAAACGATGGGATAGCAGTAGATCCCGAAGCGCGCGGCGATCTCGGCGACCTTGTAGGGCATGCCGGCGCCGCAGGTCACGCCGTGGATCAAGCCCCGCGCACCATCGAGGATGCCGGTGAGAATGCGTTGCGTCGCCGCCGCCTCCCACAGCACGTTCATGTGGATGCGACCGTGCCCGCCGGCCGTCTCGTGGGCGATGCGGGCCTGGGTGATGCCGCCCTGGATCGCGTAGCCGATCAGTTCCTCGTAGCGCTCGCGCCGCGTCTTGCCGCGATAAACCTGCGGCTGCAATTCCCCATTTGCGTTATAGGAATCCGCATTGACCCCGGAGAAGGTGCCAACGCCGCCAGCCGCCGCGAACGCACCCGCGCTGCGCCCGTTGGAAACGGAGACGCCCTTGCCCCCCTCCACGATGGGCAAGACCTCCCGGCCGGAAATCAGCAGCGGATGGAGCTGCTTCATCAAGGATCAGGTATCCCTTCGTCGGCGCCGATCCCAACGGACCGGCGATTGGCCACCTCGCCCCTCATCAGAGGGTTATATATCGGCGAAGGCAAAAAGCGACCCCGGGCAGGGGTCGCCATGGCGTGCGCCGGCGGCAAGCTGCCGTTCCGCGGCGAACGGGCATGTCACTCGGCGACGTTATCAACCCGCGGTATTCGCCGCCGCCGGCCGCGCCGTCAGATCCTCGCCCGTGGCCTGATCGACGGCACGGATCGACAACTTGATCTTGCCGCGGTCGTCGATGCCGATGACCTTGACCTTCACCGCGTCGCCCACCTGCACGACGTCGGTGACCTTGCCGACCCGCTCCCGCGACAATTCGCTGATGTGGACGAGGCCGTCGCGATTGCCGAGGAAATTGACGAACGCGCCGAAATCCACCGTCTTGACGACCTTGCCGTTGTAGATGACGCCGATCTCCGGTTCCGCGGCGATCCCGCGGATCCATTCAATCGCCGCGTCGGCCGACCGCTGGTCGACGGCGGCGATCTTCACGGTTCCGTCGTCTTCGAGATCGATGCGGGCGCCAGTCACTTCGCAGATCTCGCGGATCACCTTGCCGCCCGGCCCGATCACCTCGCGGATCTTCTCCTTGTTGATGTGCATGATGGTGATGCGCGGCGCCTTCTCGCTGATCGCTTCGCGGGCGTTGGTGATCGTCGCCCCCATCTCGCGCAGGATGTGGAAGCGGCCGTTACGCGCCTGCTCCAGCGCTTTCGTCATGATCGCCTCGGTGATCGAGGTGATCTTGATGTCCATCTGCAAGGCGGTGATGCCACGCTCGGTGCCCGCCACCTTGAAATCCATGTCGCCGAGATGGTCTTCGTCGCCGAGGATGTCCGACAGCACGACGAATCCATCCTCCTCCTTGATCAGCCCCATGGCGATGCCGGCGACCGGCCGCACCAGGGGCACGCCGGCGTCCATCAGCGACAGCGAAGCGCCGCACACCGTTGCCATCGACGACGAGCCGTTGGATTCGGTGATCTCCGAGACGACGCGGATGGTGTAGGGAAACTCGGCCTTGCCCGGCAGCAGCGGCCGCAGCGCCCGCCAGGCGAGCTTGCCGTGACCGATTTCGCGACGGCCGGTAAAGCCGAACCGCCCCGCCTCACCCACGGAAAACGGCGGGAAATTGTAGTGCAGCATGAAATGCTCGCGGAACTCGCCGGCAAGCGCATCGATGACCTGCTCGTCCTGACCAGTGCCGAGGGTGGTCACCACCAGCGCCTGCGTCTCGCCGCGGGTGAACAGCGCGCTGCCATGGGCGCGCGGCAGGAGACCCACCTCGACGGCGATCGGCCGCACCGTTTGCGAGTCGCGGCCGTCGATGCGCTGGCCGTTGGCGAGAATGGCGCGCCGGACCACGTGCTTCTCGAGATCGTGGAACAGCTCATCGAAGGTATCGAGGACCAGCCCGGCATCGAGGTTGGCATCCTCCTCGATGGCCTTCAACGTCCGCTCCTTCACCGCCGCCACCTTGTCGCGCCGCGTTCCCTTGTGTGTCTCGGAATAGGCGCCGCGCAAGTCCTCCTCGGCGATCGCCGCGATCCGCGCCGCCACCTCGTCACGCCCGACGATGGGTGCCAGCAGATCCAGCGGCTCCCGCGCCGCCGCCTCCGCCAACCCGATGATGAGGTCGATCACCGGCCCGCAGGCCCGATGTCCGAACATCACCGCGCCAAGCATGACGCCTTCATCGAGTTCCTTCGCCTCCGACTCGACCATCAGCACGCCATCACGCGTGCCGGCCACCACCAGATCGAGGTCGCTGTTGGCCATCTCGTCGATTTGCGGGTTGAGGACGAATTCGCCATCGATATAGCCGACGCGGCAGCCGGCGACCGGACCGAGGAACGGCACGCCCGACAGGGTCAGCGCCGCCGAGGTGCCGATCATGCTGACGATATCGGGATCGTTCTCCAGGTCATGGCTGAGCACGGTGCAGATGACCTGCGTCTCGTTGCGATAGCCCTTGGCGAACAGGGGCCGGATCGGCCGGTCGACCAGCCGCGAGGTCAGAATCTCCTTTTCCGATGGCCGGCCTTCGCGTTTGAAAAAGCCGCCCGGAATTTTGCCGGCGGCAAAGCTCTTTTCCTGGTAGTGGACGGAAAGAGGGAAAAAATCGAGGCCGACCTTGGCGGTTTTCTCGTAAACGACGGTGCACAACACCTTCGTTTCGCCGAGGGTGGCAATCACCGCACCGTCGGCCTGCCGGGCGATCTTGCCGGTCTCCAGCGTCAGCCGGCGACCGCCCCACTCGATGCCCTTGCAGATTTCCTTAAACATTCATGCCTTCCTTTTCATCGCGGATCACCCGGTGATCCGCCTGCCGTTTTCGCGCGCCGATCGCTGGCACCGCCATCAGCGGCGCAGCCCAAGCCGTTCCACCAGCCGCTCATAGCGTCCGACTTCCTTGCGCTTGAGGTAGTCGAGCAGACGCCGCCGCTGGCCGACCATCATCAACAGTCCCCGGCGCGAGGCGAAATCCTTTTTATGTACTTTCAGATGTTCGGTAAGATTGCGTATGCGCTCGCTCAAGATTGCGACCTGCACCTCCGGCGATCCGGTGTCGCCGGCCAAGGTCGCGAAATCGGCGATGACTTCGCGTTTGCGTTCGACCGTAATCGACATCTCATCAACTCCTGACGTTAAAGGTTGAGTACGCGGAGCGGGCGGATTTCCCCGCCCCGCACCTGGGCCAAGGCGACCGGCCGACCGCACGCCATGGCGCAGACCACGCCGTCACGGTCGAACGCAACCAAGGCCGAGCGACTGGCGACGGGTAGCGCCGCGATCGGTCGGCCATGTTGCAGCCGCTTGGCTTCCGCCTCGGTGAGGCTCAACGCCGGGATGCCGGCCAGCGCCGCCCCCACCGACAACAGATGCCCTTGAATGTCTTCACGATGCCGCAAGGCTTCCAGATGATCCAGGGCCACCGCCGCCGCCTCGCTGAACGGTCCGACGGACAGCCGCCGCAGCGCCGAGACGTGACCGAAGGTGCCGACGGCCAGCGCGATGTCACGGGCCAGCGCGCGCATGTAAACGCCCTTGCCGGACTGAACCTCAAAGACCGCATGGTCCTCGTCGGGCTGGCTGACCAGGCGGCACCACTCGACGCGCGCCGGCCGCGGCGACAGATCGACCGCCTGCTCGGCGCGAGCCAGGGCATAGGCGCGCTGGCCGGCGATCTTCACCGCCGAATAGCGCGGCGGCACCTGCTCGATATCGCCGGTAAAGCGCGGCAGCACCGCCTCGATCTCCGCTGCCGTCGGCCGCCGGTCACTTTCCCCGACGACGGCGCCCTCCGCGTCATCGGTGTCCCGCTGCTCCCCCCAGCGAACGGTGAAACGGTATGTCTTCAGCCCGTCGACGACGTAAGCGACCGTTTTCGTCGCCTCGCCGAGCGCCACCGGCAGCACGCCGGTTGCCATCGGATCGAGGGTGCCGCCATGCCCCGCCTTCGCCGCCGAGATCAGCCGGCGAACACTGCCGACCACCGCCGCTGAAGTGATGCCGGCGGGCTTATCGATGATCAGCCAGCCGTGCACGGCCAAGCCGCTGCGCTTACGCACGCGCCGCACCTTTGCTGACGGGCGCATCCCGGCCATCCCCGTCCGCGGCGTCCCGGGATGGACCTTCGGCCCGCGCGTTCGCCAGAAGGTCGCTGATATGACTTGCCTGAGCGAACGTCTCGTCGAGCCGGAAGGCGAACTCCGGTATGTATTTCAGGCGGACGCGCTCGGCGGCGCGGGTCCTGAGGAAGCCGGCGGCGCGGCTCAGCGCGGCGATCACCTCGGCGCCATGGCTGCCGCCGAGTGGCAGGACGTAGACGGTGGCATGGCGCAGGTCGGGGCTGACCCTGACCTCGCTGACGGTTACGGGAACACCGCTGAGCACGGGATCGCGCAGCTCGCCGCGCTCGAACACCGCGGCCAGCGCGTGACGCAGTTCCTCACCGACCCGGAGGGGTCGCTGGCTGGGCGTGCGGTGCGCGCGATGCGTCATCGGTCGTTCCGGTCGCTGGCGCGCGCAACACCAGCCGCGCCGACCTGGCGTGGCTCCGTCACAGCTGTTGCGCGACCTCCTCGACCTCAAAACACTCGATGACGTCGCCCACCTGGATATCCTGATAGCTGGCGAGCGAAATGCCGCAATCGTAGCCTTCCTTGACCTCGCGCGCGTCATCCTTGAACCGCTTGAGCTGGCCGAGTTCGCCCTCATGGATGACGACGTTGTCGCGCAGCAGCCGCACCCGGGTGCCACGCCGGATCAGCCCTTCGGTGACCATGCAGCCGGCGACCTTGCCCACTTTCGAGATGTTGAAGACCTCGCGGATCTGCGCATAGCCGAGGGTGTGCTCGCGCATCTGCGGCGCCAGCATGCCGCTGAGCACCTTCTTGATGTCATCGGTCAGGTCGTAAATTATTGAATAATAACGAATTTCAACGCCATCACGGCGTGCCATCTCCCGCGCCTGCGGATTGGCGCGGACATTGAAGCCGATCACCAGCGCGCCGGACGCGCGCGCCAGGCCGACATCCGATTCATTGATGCCGCCGACCCCGGAATGCAGCACGTTGACCTTGACTTCGTCCTGACCGAGCTTTTCAAGGGCGCCGACGATCGCTTCCGCCGAGCCATGCACGTCGGCCTTGATGACCAGCGGCAGTTCCTTGCCCTCGCCCTCGCGGATTTTCGTCATCATCTGCTCAAGGGTGCCGCGCTGCGCCGGCGTCACCCGCGCGTCGCGCAACCGCCGCTGGCGGAATTCGGCGACGTCGCGCGCCCGGCTTTCGCTGTCGACGACAATGAGGTCGTCGCCCGCCCGCGGCGGGCCGTTCAGCCCCAGAACCTCCACCGGCATGCCGGGTTCGGCGGCCTCGACGGCAGCGCCGCTGGCATCGGTCAAACCGCGGATCCGGCCCCACTCGCTGCCGGCGACGAAGTTGTCGCCGAGCCGCAGGGTGCCGCGCTGCACCAGCACCGTCGCCACCGAGCCGCGCCCGCGCTCGATCTTCGTCTCGACGATGACGCCCTCGGCGGGACGGTTGGGATTGGCCTTCAGGTCGAGAACTTCCGCCTGCAGCAGGATCGATTCGACGAGCTTGTCCAGGTTGGTGCCCTGTTTCGCCGAAACCTCCACGCACTGTGTTTCGCCGCCCATCTCTTCCGGCACCACTTCGTGCTGGAGCAACTCGTTCAGCACCCGCCGCGGGTTGGCATCGGGCTTGTCGGTCTTGTTGATGGCGACGATCATCGGCACCTTGGCGGCCCGCGCGTGGGCGATCGCCTCCACCGTCTGCGGCATCACGCCATCGTCGGCAGCCACCACCAGAATGACGATATCGGTGACCTTGGCACCGCGTGCCCGCATCGCGGTGAACGCCGCATGGCCGGGAGTATCGATGAAGGTGATCTTTTCGCCGCTGGCGACCCGCACCTGATAGGCGCCGATGTGCTGGGTGATGCCGCCGGCCTCGTGCGCGGCGACATCGGTGCGGCGCAGAGCATCGAGCAGCGACGTCTTGCCGTGATCGACGTGCCCCATCACCGTCACCACCGGCGGCCGCGGCACCTGGTGTTCTTCGCTGTCCGCCTCCCCATGCAAGCCAAGCTCGACGTCGGCCTCGCTGACGCGCCGCACGTTGTGCCCGAATTCGGCAACCACGAGTTCGGCGGTATCGCCATCGATGGTCTGCGTGATGGTCGCCATCACGCCCATCTTCATCAACGTCTTCATGACGTCGGCGGCACGCTCGGCCATCCGGTTGGCCAGTTCCTGAACGGTGATGGTCTCCGGCACAATGACATCGCGCACGACCTTGGGAGCCTCCTGCCGCATCGCTTGCAGGTTCTTCAGCCGCTCCTTCTGGCGGGCGCGACGGACCGAGGCGAGGCTGCGCACGCGCTCGCCGCCATCGTCGAGGGCGTCGCTGACCGTCAGCTTGCCACGCCACGACGCATCATCGGCACGCCGCACCGGGCTGGTGGGCGGGCGCCGGACCTCGGAGCGCACCGCTCCGCCACCGCCGCGGCGGGGCCGGCCACGGCCGGCGTCGTCGCCTTCATCGGCATCCCGCGCTCGCAGCTTGGCGGCGGCAGCGTCGGCCGTCGTCGCCGCCGGCTCCTCCTTCGGCCGCGCCGTCTCGGACGCCTCCCGACCGCGCGCCGGCCTGCCGTCCGCCGCCGCTCCGGCGCGGGGGGCAACGGGGCGCGACCGCTCGCCGCGTGCATCTGGGCGTGCATCTGGGCGCGCATCGTCCCGTGCCGGCACTCGCCCCGGTGCGGCACCCTTTGCCGGCACCGGCACCGCCTCTTCCCTGGCCGCCGGCGTGCCGGCACCCTCGGCGGGCGGCGCCGCGACCGCCGGCTCGACACCGCCGCCAACGGCGGCCGGTGCCGCCTCTGTCTCCGGCGCTGCTGCCACGTCGGCGGGCACCGCCTCGGCCGGCGGCGGCACCGCCGGCTCCGGTTCTGGCGCAACCACCGGCTCAAACATCATGGGCGCCGCCGCATCGGTCCGCGACCGATCCTCGTCCGCCCGCATCGCGTCCTGCAACGCCCGCGCCCGCGCCGCCTTTTCCTGGGTGGTCAGGCTGACGGCGCCGGCGTCGCGCCCCGCGTCGCCCCGTCCGCGCCCGGATGACCGACCACCGTCGCGCTCGCCCTTGCCGTCGCGACCGCGCTGCGGCTCGGCGCTGAAGGTGCGCTTCTTGCGGACCTCGACCGTCACCATCTTCGATCGGCCATGGGCAAAGCTTTGCCGGACCTGACCGGTCTCGACGGTTTTTTTCAACTCAAGCTTGGGCGGGCGCCCTTCGCCCGACGGCTTCGCTTTCGTTTCTCGTTCGTCGATATCCGTCATCACCGTCCCGCCGCAACCTCAATGCTCAACCATTCGATACAGCAGCCGGCCCGCTGTCGCACCCGATAATTCCACGAAGCCGCGCCGTCTCGATCACCAACCGCTCAGCCAGTCGCCCACCGGCGACAATGCCATGAACGACCTCCGCCCGCCCGATGGCGCGCCCCAGTTCGGCCGCCGTCAGCACATCGCAACTCATCCGAACGTCGGCGGCGCCACGCAGCCGGGCCCGTTCCGCCAACGATCCGTCGCTGGCCGCGAGCAACACCGCCCCCCGTCCGGCCGCGAGCCACTGGCGGCACTTCTCGAACCCGAACGCCGCTTGACCGGCACGGTTGGCGAGGCCGACCAGCTCGATGATGCGCCGGCGCAGCAGCCGTTCCACCTGCTCGCAGAGATCGGCCGAAACTTCAACCGGCCGATGAAAGGCGCGGGCGAAAACGCCGCGGGCGCAGGCGCGCAGCAACACCGGCCGCTTCGCTTGCACCCACACCCCCCGCCCCGGCAGCCGGCCGTCGACATCGGCAACGATGCGCTGGCCCGGGTCCAGCACGAACCGCACCATCTGCCGGCGATCGTCGACGACGCCGGTGACGATGCAACGGCGGCGCTTGGCGGTGCCCTCCAACGGCTCGTTCACGGTCTGCGTCATTACCCCTGGTTCGCGTTACGATCCCGCCGCCTTGGCATCCGGCGCCGCCGGAACGCCGGCCCCGCCATCTTCGAACCAGTGCGAACGCGCGGCCATGATGATGTCCTCCGCGCGCGCCGCCGTGAGCGCTCCCGCCGGGGCCAGGTCCAGCAGCTCGCCGGATGACAGGTCGGCGAGATCGTCGAGAGTCTTCACGCCGTTTTCCCCCAGCGCCACCAGCAGTGCCGGGGTCACGCCGTCGATGGCGGCGACATCGTCGCCGACGCCGAGATCGAGCCGGCGACGGGACAACTCCTCGTCGCGCACCGTGATATAGTTCAACGCGCGAGAGCGCAGTTCCTCGGCGAGGTCGGAGTCGAGGCCCTCGATCTCGGCCAACTCATCAGGCGGCACGAAGGCGAGGTCCTCGATGGTCGTGAACCCCTCGGTCACCAGCAGGTGCGCGATCACATCGTCGACGTTCAGGGCATCGATGAACGTTTGCGAGCGCACCCGGAATTCCTCGTTGCGCCGCTGACTTTCCTCATCCTCGGTCAGAATGTCGATATCCCAGCCGGTCAGCTGCGATGCGAGGCGGACATTCTGGCCGCGCCGACCGATGGCGAGGCTGAGCTGATCGTCGGGGACCACCACCTCGATCCGGTTCGCCTCCTCGTCCAACACCACCTTCGTCACCTCCGCCGGCGCCAGCGCATTGACGACGAACGTCGCCGGATCCGGCGACCACTGAATGATGTCGATCTTTTCACCTTGCAGCTCGGCGACCACCGCTTGCACGCGCGATCCGCGCATGCCGATGCAGGGTCCGACCGGATCGATGCCGGAGTCCCGCGTGTACACGGCGAACTTCGCCCGGGAGCCGGGATCGCGCGCGACCGACTTGATTTCGATGATGCCTTCGTAGATCTCCGGCACCTCCTGGGCGAACAGCTTCGCCATGAACCCTGGATGGGTTCGCGACAGGAACACCTGCGGTCCGCGCGGTTCCTCGCGCACGTCGAGGATGTAGGCGCGCACCCGATCGCCGGTGTTGAAATGCTCGCGGGGGATGGTTTCCTCGCGGCGCAGCAGCGCCTCGGTGCGTCCGAGATCGACAATGACGTTGCCGAACTCGACGCGCTTGACGAGGCCGTTGACAATGTCGCCAATCCGGTCCTTGAACTCGTCGAACTGGCGGCGGCGCTCCGCCTCGCGCACCTTGTGGACGATGACCTGCTTGGCCGTCTGCGCCGCAATCCGGCCGAAATCCACCGGCGGCAACGTTTCGATGAGAAAATCGCCGACGTCGAGGTCGGGCTGCCGGCGCCGCGCTACCGTCAGGTCGATCTGCAGGACCTCGTTCTCGACGCTCGCCACCACTTCCCGATACCGTGCCAGGGTGATCTCGCCGGTCAGCCGGTCGATGTGGGCGCGGATGTCGTGGTCGTGACCGTACTTTGAGCGGCCAGCCTTCTGAATCGCCTGCTCCATCGCCTCCAGCACTTCGTCGCGCTCGATGTTCTTGTCGCGGGCGACGATATCGGCGACCTGCAGCAGTTCGGGCCGGGCGTGCACGGCGCTGGTGTCCGCGGTGGTCTTGGTCATTGCCATCTCACTCACTCCCGTTTCCCGGCGCCGCCGCGGCGCGGAGAAGGTCATCGGTCAAGACCAGCTTCGCCCGCTGAATATCGGCATACGGAACCCGGTGCTCCGCACCGGCAAGGTCAATGCGCACGCAGTCACCGGCAATCCCCAGCAACCGCCCCTGCAAGCGCCGCCGCCCGTCGATCAGCCGCGAAAGCTCCAAGCGCGCTTCGAAACCGGCAAAGCGGTCATAGTCGCCAAGGCGGACCAAGGGGCGGTCGATGCCGGGCGAACTCACTTCCAACGTATACGGGCCGGCAATGGGATCGGCGACATCCAGCACCGCCGAAACGGCGCGGCTGACCTCGGCGCAGTCGTCGACGAGCATGGCCGCGCCATCGCGGCGCTCGATCATCAGTTGCAGCCGTGGCCGTTGGCGCCCCTGCACCTGCACGCGCACCAGGTCGAAACCGAGATCAGCGATGGTGTCGCCGATCGCGTGCGCGATCCGGTCGGTCAAATCATCACCCCGCACTTGCCCCGTCATCGTCGGCGGCAACTCACAGCCTTCGTCGATGGTGAAATGAAGGAGGGGTATCCACCAGCTCTCTACCGGCTGTCGCCGAGAGGCACCGGTTCCCCGGCGCGATGGCGCCGTACCACCTACCCTTGCGGTCATGTATATAACCGTATTTCCAACAGCGACAAGCATTTTTCAGACACGCTCGCAGTTTTCTGCGCGAATGCGGCGGACAAACCGGAAGAATAGCGGCGGTCTCGCCGCCGCCCTCGCCTTCCGTTCGTAGCGTGTCGGAATCCAGTCCGCCGGCGGCTGCCGCCAGTCGGCGGCACGGGTTGCCGTCCAGCGCAGGGCGGGATGGCGTGTCAGGCGAGCCAACGTCGACAGCGCATACTCGGCATGATCGGAAGCAAACCGCAGCTCGCCGCCGTCGATGAGAACCTCGGCGAGTTCGTCGATGGTTGCGTCGTTCAGCAGCCGGCGACTGCGGTGACGGCGCTTCGGCCAGGGGTCCGGGAACAGGATGAACACGCGCTCGACGCTGGCGGGCGCCAGCCGCGGCAACAGCCGCCGGGCATCGTCGGCGAAGATGCGCACGCGCGCGGCGAGGCCGGCGTCGGTGACGGCAACGGTCAGCGCGGCGACACCGTTGAGGAACGCCTCGCAGCCGATCAGCGCCACCTCGGGATCCCGCGCCGCCTGTCCCAGCAGGTGCTCGCCGGTGCCGAAACCGAGTTCGAGCCAAACCCGCGGCCGCGGCGGATCGAAAGCCAGCCGGGGATCGAGGCGAACCCCGGCATCCGCCGGCAACGCCAGCACCAGACGATCGAGATCGAGCGACAGCGCCGCCAGCCGGCGGGGCCGCAGGGAGCGGCCATGCCGGCGACCGTAGAAGCGGACTTGCCCGCACGATGGCGGCGGGCCGCCATCGCCGACCGGGGTCAACGCTCGCCGAAGAGCCCGCGCAGCTCGCCGACGAGGTCGGTCGCTTCCCAGGAGAAGCCGCCGTCGGGCTCGGGGACGCGGCCGAAATGGCCGTAGGCGGCGGTGCGGGCATAGATGGGGCGGTTGAGCTGCAGCCGGGTGCGAATGCCGCGTGGCGACAGGTCGATCACCTGCATCAGCACGTCGGCGAGGCGATCTTCCTCCACCTGCCCGGTGCCGTGCGTATCGACGTAAACCGACAGCGGGTGCGAGACGCCGATGGCGTAGGACAGCTGGATGGTGCAGCGGTCGGCAAGGCCGGCGGCCACGACGTTCTTGGCGAGGTAGCGGGCGGCGTAGGCGGCGGAGCGGTCGACTTTCGTCGGATCCTTGCCGGAAAACGCGCCACCGCCGTGCGGTGCGGCGCCGCCATAGGTATCCACGATGATCTTGCGGCCGGTGAGGCCGGCATCGCCGTCCGGGCCGCCGACGACGAAACGGCCGGTTGGGTTGACGTAGAAGTGGGCCTCGTCGCACATCCAGCCGTCCGGCAGCACATTGACGACGTGCGGGCGGACGATCTCGCGAACGTCATCGCTGCTCAGCGCGTCGCTGTGCTGGGTGGACACGACGACGGCGGTTGCGCCAACCGGCCGGCCGTTGATGTAGCGCAGCGTGACCTGGCTTTTCGCATCGGGGCCGAGCCCCGGTTCCGCTCCCGAATGCCGCGCCTCCGCCAACGATTTGAGGATCGCATGGGCATAATAGATGGGGGCGGGCATCAGCACGGTGGTCTCGTTGCAGGCGAAACCGAACATGATTCCCTGATCGCCAGCGCCTTCGTCCTTGTTGCCGTGGGCATCGACACCAACGGCGATGTCCGGCGATTGCGCGTGGACCAGGCAGCGAACCTCGGCATCGCGCCAGTGGAAGCCCGGCTGCTCGTAGCCGATCTCGCGCACGCAGTGGCGCGCCACGTCGATCAGCCGTTCGTGCGTCAGCTTTTCGGGGCCCCTGACCTCGCCGGCGAGGGCGATGAAATTGGTGGTGCACAGGGTCTCGACGGCGACCCGCGCGAAGGGATCTTCGGTGAGGAAGCAATCGACGATCGCGTCGGAGATGCGGTCGCAGACCTTGTCGGGATGGCCTTCGGACACGGATTCGCTGGTAAAGACGAAGTCTCTCTTCCACACGGCGGGGGGAACCTCCGGAAAGCAGCCGGTTCCATCGCCTCGCGCGGCGGTGCCGGCCGGAATGACGCAGAGCTTGGGCCCGAGGCGCCGGTGCGGTCGCGCGCCACGCGCAAGCGCAAACCACCCCCTCAAGGCGGAGATGGTTTCGCACCCACTCCGCCGCCGGTCAAGCCCGGGCACGCCGCCGCGGCGGCAGCCGGCTCAGTGCGGCTCGCCGTCGTCCAGACTGCCGAGCGACTTGGTCAGCTCGAACAGCCGCTTGCGCACATTCGGATCACCGATCCGATAGTATGCCCGGACAAGCTCGAGCGTCTCGCGTCGCGTCAGCGGGTCGGGTTCCAGGTGATTGGCGACGGGCTGGTCGGCAAAGCCAAGGGACATTCCGGGTTCGACGACGCGCGCCTTGTCGGTCATGTCGTCGAAAAAGAACGATACCGGCACGTCCAGGATCCGGGAAAATTCGAACAGCCGCGAAGCCCCAATCCGGTTCGCACCCCGTTCGTATTTCTGGATCTGCTGGAAGGTCAAGCCGACGGCCTCTCCCAGTTTCTCCTGACTCAGTCCCAGCAGTGTCCGCCGCAACCGCACACGGCTTCCCACATGCACATCGACCGGATTTGGCGTCCCAACAACCACATCTTCGCTGTTGCCGTGCCGCGTCCCCAATCGGCCCTTTCCTCTCCCAATCGCTTCGCCATCGGCCATGGTCTGATTTT
>JALOTH010000112.1 GCA_025458035.1 Rhodospirillales bacterium | reverse complement strand
TCCCGCCGGCATCGGTGATGAGCGGGTCGCCGTTCGCGTCAGGATGATGGTCTGGCTGACTTCCGGCAAGGTCAGCTCTCGCTTCAGCGCCGCCGCCGCTGCCGCGTAGGCGGGCACACCCGGGGTGACGTCGTAGGCGATGCCGAGGTCGTCGAGCCGGCGCATCTGTTCGGCGGTCGCGCCATAGAGGGAGGGATCGCCCGAATGGACGCGCGCCACGTCAAGGCCCGCTGCCGCAGCGCTGGCCATTTCGGCGACGATCCCGTCGAGGTCGAGCGGCGCGGTGTCGATGATGCGGGCGCCGGCCGGCGCCTCGGCGATGACCTCCCGCGGCACCAGGGAGCCGGCGAACAGGCAGACCGGGCAGCGGCGGATCAGGGCGAGGCCGCGGACGGTGATGAGGTCCGGCGCGCCCGGTCCGGCGCCGATGAAATGAACGGTCATTCCCGGACCTTCTTTTCATAGCCGCGTGGCGTGTAGATGAACTCCCGGTTGCCACGGCGGGCTCGCCGGGACTGCGAGGAGCCGATCAGCACCAGCGTCAACATGTCCGCGTCATCGGCGGTCAGGTCGCCGAGAGTCTTGATCGTCAGCCGTTCCGTATCCCGGCCGAGGTTGCGGGCCAGGATCGCCGGCGTTGCCGGCGGCCGCCCGGTTAGCAGGATGTCGCGGGCCGTTTCCAGCTGGCTGCGCCGGCGCTGCGAGACCGGGTTGTAGAGGGCGACGACGAAATCGCCATCGGCGGCCGCCCGCAGCCGCCGTTCGATGACCGCCCAAGGCGTCAGCAGATCGGACAACGAGATCGCGCAGAAATCGTGGCCGAGTGGCGCGCCGCTCCGCGCCGCCGCCGCCAGCAGCGCGCTGACGCCCGGCAACACGGTGATCAGCAGGCGGTTCCACTCGGCACGGTCCTCGCGGTCGAGCAGTTCGAACACCAGCGCGGCGAGGCCGTAGATGCCGGCGTCGCCGGAGCTGACGAGGCAGACACGCCGGCCTTCCGCCGCGAGGTCGAGGGCGAGACGGGCGCGCGCGACTTCCTCCGTCATCGGTGGCGCGTGCAGGCGCTGCCCGGCGATCAGATCGGTGATGAGATCGAGGTAGAGTTGATAGCCGACGATGTCGGAGGCTTCGCTCAGCGCGGCCGTTGCTTCCGGCGTCCGCCATGCCGACGCGCCAGGCCCAATGCCGACGATCGCGAGTTCGCCGCGCGCTCGACCGACGTCGCCGGCGGCTATGGACCTCGCTGCCCGGGCGATTGCGCAGGTGGCGCGCCGCGACTTGACTTTCGCACAGACCAGCGTGCCATCGTCACCGGCGGCAGCGAGCGCCGCCGCCTCGGCGACGCCATGGCAGCCGACCTCACGGAACACGACCTCCGACGGCGTCGCCAGCCGCGGCGTCTCCGCTTCCAGCCGGGCTGCCGGGAAAAAGCGCGCCGGCACGCCAAGGGCGGCGGCGAGCGCGTGAACCGCCGGTTCGTCGGCCTTCAGGTCGAGCGAGACGACGCAGGCCACGGCCGCCTCGGCAAGGCCAGCGGCGGCGAGCGTCTCCTTCGCGAGGCCAATCACCTCGTCGACGGGGCAGCCCCGTTCGCAACCGACGCCGAGCGCCAACACCGGCGGATGGAGCACGATCGTCCCGTCGGCCACCGGCACGCAGCGGTCGGTCACGAGGACACCCCGTTCGCCTTCGCCGCTGAACGGGGCGCCCGACGTGGTCAGCCAAGCGCCATCGCCGGCCTCGATGACGAGCGCGACGGGCCGGTCCGCGAGCAGATCGCCGATTACCGCTTTCGCCGCCTCGGGGTTGGCGACACGCCAGCCTGCGGGCGGTTCATCGAGGGCGAGGCCGAACGCCACATCGCCGCCGGTGGTGACCGCGGCGACGCCGCCAGTGACCGCAACGATCCGCCGAGCCAGGGCATTCGCGCCATGGTGGCCGCCCAGCAGCGGCACGGCAACACGGCCGTCTTCGGCAACGGCGAGGACGGGCGGTTCATCGCGCTTGCTCTTGAGCAGCGGGGCCAGGGCCCGCACCAGAATGCCGGCGGCGCAGATGCCGACGATCGGCGTTCCGGCGGTGAACAGGCGCTGCAGATGGGAGATGGTGTTGTCGAAGGTTTCATCGAGGCTTTCGCCCGCCGTCCGCACGGCAAGGCCGTGGATACGGGCCTGCGGCAGCGCCGACTTCAGCCGAGCCGCCAGCCGCGCCCCACCGGCAGACAGCGCGACGAGCGCCACGCCGGACGGTGTCGCTGCCGCAGAGGACGGCTGTTCACCGCGCGCGGGCACTAAGATCATCGAGAAATACGGCGCGCTGCTGTCACTGACCGCCGACAGCGGGGCAACGCGCGCATCGGCCATGGTCGCCCGCTCGACATAGGCGGCGGCGTCGAGACGGCCGGTGCGCGTCAGGGCCTCACGCACCTTGGCGAGGTGGCGGCCAACCTTCATGATCGCGAACGCATCGCCGCGGGCCAGCCGGCCGGCGAGTTCCGCCGCGGGCAGCGTCGCCGGCAACACGGTCAGCACCTCGTCGCGCGACGCCAGCGGCATGCCGGCGGCGGCGCTGACCGCCGTCAGCGAGGTGACGCCGGGCACCACCTGCACGGCAAAGCGCCGGCACAGCCGGTCAAACAGATACATGAACGAGCCGTAGAGGAACGGATCGCCCTCGCACAGCAGTGCGGTGTCGCGGCCTCCGTGCAAATGTTCGGCGATCGTTGCGGCGTAGCGGTCGTAGACATCCTGCGCCGGATAGCGTTCGGCGCACATTGGCGTGGCGATGACGATCTCGATGCGATCCGCCGGGATATGCGGCGCGGCGATCTGACGGACCAGACTGGAGCCACCCTCGGGCGCTGGATAGGCGATGACCGGCACGGCGCGGAGGATGCGTGCCGCCTTGACCGTGATCAGTTCGGGATCGCCCGGTCCGATGCCGAGGCCGTACAGCACACCGGCGGCGGTCATGGCTCGCTTGCCGTCTTCGTGGCCGTCAACTGGATGACCTCCATCAATGGGCGGAAAGCGGTCAGCCCGCCCACCGGTTCGGCGCGGGAAACGGCCAACCGGGTCAGGGTGCCGCCATGATCGGCCTGGAAGTCCAGCAGACGCGCCACCGCCTCGAGCGAGACGGCATTGGCGACGAGGCGCCCGCCTTGGTTCAACGCATCCCAGCAGACCTCCAGCATTCCGGCGAGCGTTACGCCGCCGCCGACGAAAATGCGATCGGGCGGAGGCAGGTCGGCCAGCATCTCCGGCGCCGATCCGTGCACCACGGCAAGTTGCGGCGTGCCCAAACGCGCGGCATTGGCCTGGATCATCCGGCACCGCTCGGCGTTGCGCTCGATGGCGAAGGCGCGCGCCTCGCTGCCGCCGGCGATGCGGATGGGCGTCGCCGCGCGCAACCACTCGATGGCGATGGATCCGGAACCGGCGCCGATATCCCACAGCACCTGCCCCGGCAACGGGGTCAGCGCGGCGACGGTAATGGCCCGCGTTTCGCGCTTCGTCAATTGCCCGTCAGTCTCGTAAACGTCGTCGGCAAGACCCGCTGTCCATGGCAGTGCCCGACAGCCGGCGTCAGCCCGGCAGACGATGGCCAGCGTGTTCAGATCGGCGCACGGCGGGTGATCCCAGGTTGCGGCGATGCCATCGACGCGCCGTTCCGCGGCGCCGCCCAGGTGCTCAAGGACGGTGATCTCGCTTGAGCCGTAGGCGTGTTCGGTCAGCAGGCGGGCGGCCGCCGCCGGCGTTTCGCCGTCGCGACTGAGAACGAGCAGGCGCAAGCCCGGCATCAGCGAACGCACGACCTCGCCCAGGGGTTTGCCGTGGGCACTCAAGCACACGACATCGGCGAGCGGCCACAGCATGCGAGCGGCGGCCAGACTGAAGGCGCCGGGATGGGGAATGACCCTCATCTCCGCTGGCGAAAACCAGCGCGACAGGTTGGCGCCACCGCCGAACCACATCGGATCGCCGGTGGCGAGGACGACGACACGCCGGCCCCGCCATGCACGGATGCTTTCGGCGGCATGGTGCACGCCGCCTTCCCAGGTGAGGCGGACGGCGGCACTGTCGGCGACCATCGCCTGATGACGTTCCCCGCCGACAAGCAGTTCGGCGCCGTCGATCAACGCGCGAACCGATGGCGCCAGGCCGTCTGTGCCGTCATCGCCAATGCCGATGACGGTTAGCCAGGGCTCCTCGCCGGTCGTCATCGTCATGGCGTGGCCCCCGCAAGGGCGTTGATGGCCGCTGCCGCCATGGCACTGCCACCGCGCCGGCCGCGCAGGGTCACGAACGGCACGCCGGCGGGATGATGGATCAGCGCTTCCTTCGCTTCCGCGGCACCGACGAAGCCGACCGGAAAGCCGAAGATGGCAGCGGGCAGTGCGGCGCCCTCGTCGATGAGTTCGAGAAGGTGGAACAGCGCGGTTGGTGCGTTGCCGATGACGACCACCGCCCCGTCCAAGCGGTCGCGCCAGCGGTCGACGGCGGCAGCGGAGCGGGTGGTGCGGTTGGCGCGCGCGGCTTCGGCAACCCCGGCGTCGGCCAGCGTTGAAATCACCGCGTTGTCGGCGGGCAGCAGGCGGCGAATGATGCCGGCGGCGACCATTTCGGCGTCGACGAAGATCGGCGCTCCCGCGGCGAGGGCGGAACGCGCCGCCGCCGCCGCTCCGGACGAGGCGACGAGATCGGCGGCAACCGAGGGATCGCCGCAGGCGTGGATGATACGCACTGCCAGTGCGCGGACGTCCTCGGGCACGCTCGTCAGATCGGTTTCCTCACGAATGATCGCAAAGGAGCGCCGGTAGATCTCGTCCGGGTCGCGCAGGTAGCGGTACCGACGGGAACCGGGTGCCACGAGGTCGACGACGGCGGCATCATTCACGGGTTGGCCGGCGCGTCGGCTGGTTTCAATGCCGAGGATCCACGCCTCCTCACTCTCAATGCGCGCCCGTTCCCCGCTCGTCAGGCCGGGCGGGCCGGCGAACAGCGGACCGAGCCGCCCGGCGGCGTCCAGTGCGGCAAAGTGCCGTACCACCTGTTCCACCTGCGCGCGATCCTTGACCATGCCCGGCGCGGGTTGGATCTCCAGCATGGAGGGATAGATTTCGGCGAAGATAAGCCGGCTTTCTTCGCTGTCGGATCGGCAGAGGCGCCTTAAGCCCGTCTCGAACGGCCAGATGCGCACCTGCCCGTTCAGCCATGGATGGCGGCGCAGGGCTTCCAGGTGGGCGATGCCGAGCAGCGATTGGCTGCCGACACTGCCGGAGTAGGCGAGCTTGAAGGGTGATTGCGGCCCGGTGGCGGCGCGGTCGGCACGCCGATATTCGTCAACTGCGGGCTCCTCAGCGCCATCGCCGGCGCTGACGGCAAAGCCGCTGGGGCGCGTCGTCGTCAGGTACGCGCGCTGCTCCTTCGCCGGGCAGCCCCAGAACGGAAAGGCGCGTCCCGACAGCCGCTGGTTGAGCGTCGCCGCCACCTCAAAGCGGTTGTTGGCGTTATCGTCGTCGTCCCGCAGCATGGACGCCAGCGTTCGCCAGACGCCGCGCCAATCGGGGCACTCGGGGCTCAGACGCGCCGCCAGGCCCGCCGGATAGCCGAACGCGAAATCGAACCCGACCAGCACCGTGCGGCCGCGGGCAACAAGGTCGCTCAACAGATCGGCAACATCGTGCATGGCCGCGCGGCGGGTCGGCGGATTGCGCACCAACAGCGGCCGATAGCTTTCGCCGGCGGGTTCCCGTTCCAAAGCGGCAAACCAAACGCTGTCGGCGCCGGTCTGCGGGACGGCCGC
The DNA here is from genome assembly GCA_025458035.1 of Rhodospirillales bacterium. Taxonomy (GTDB): domain Bacteria; phylum Pseudomonadota; class Alphaproteobacteria; order Rhodospirillales; family Defluviicoccaceae; genus Defluviicoccus. The sequence continues at coordinate 2,959 of JALOTH010000112.1, read as the reverse complement.
AGCGCTCCAATCGACCATGACGTAGGCGTCGAACACGGGCGTGGGGGTCATGCCGCCGACTGGGTCGCGCTAGTCATCTGCGTGGTTGTGCCCATGGTGATGCCCATGGCCGTGCCCGTGATCATGCGCATGCGGGTGCCCGTGCGCATGGTCATGCCCGTGGTCATGGGAATGACCATGGTGATGCTGATCGCCATCGGTGCCGATGCCGCGCACGTGATAGTGATGGCCGGCCTGCGGCGCGCCCTGATCGGCCTCGTAGCCGAGGACCTGTTCGCGGTATTTGCAGAGCAGGCAATTCATCACGCCGGTGCCGTTCAGCGCCTCGTCCAACCGCTCGACAAAGGCATCGACGACCAGCGGATGATCGTTGAGATACTCGGCTTTGAGGAATTCGATGTCCGGGAACGCCGCTGCCGCCTCGTCGGTCCGCTGGTAGATGCGGTCGACGAGGATGCCGGTGAACAGGAAGTAGGGGAAGACGATCACGCGGCGATAGCCGAGGCGGGCGGCGTGCGCCAAGCCAACATCGACGAGGGGATAGGCGACACCCGAATAGCTGACCTCCGTCCAGCCGAAGCCCATTCCTTCCCACAGCATGCGAGCGACCTTGGCGACATTGGAGTTGGCATCGGGATCGTTGGTGCCGCGGCCGACCACCATCAGCAGCGTTTCCTTGCGGTCGACCCGTTGCTCAGCCGCCGCCTCGGCAGCGGCGATCCGCGCCGCCGACGCCCGCAGCAGTTTGGTGTCAACGGCGAGTTCGCGACCGAACGTCACCGCAATGTCGGGATTGGCGACGGCGAACGCGTTGATTTCCGACGGCAAGTCGTTCTTGACGTGACCGGCGGCGAACAGCATGCCAGGAAGGCAGATGATGCGCGAGGCGCCCCGTGCCTTCAGCGCTTCGAGACCGTCGCGGATGACCGGACGGGCAAATTCGAGAAAGCCGCTTTCGACGTCGTGATCGGGCAGGCGTCGGCGCAACGTTCGGGCTAGGTCGTGAAATTCCTCCACGGCGGCAGAGGAGCGGCTGCCGTGGCCACACAGCATGACGGCGGTCGGGGTGTGAGCTTCTTCTTGGGTCATGGCGCTTGGTCCCTTGCCTCTGAGCGTCCACTGGCGCGATGAGCCGGCTGGTCGGTGCCTCCGGCCGGCAATGGCCCTCAATATACGGCGCCGGCACCGCTTGGGAAGCACTTCGTCCGTGGCGGAGCGGGCGGCAAGCGCGGTCCGCAGCCGCTCGATTCCTGCATGGCTGGTTTTCTCTTCGCACCCGCATCAATCGGCTTTATCTCCCCGGCGAAACGGGCTAATCGTTTTGTGGTCTTTACAAAACAGTCATCGATCGGTGGCGGGCGAAAGGTTCGCACAAGCGGCATTGACGGGATGTTCCCGCATTGCACACGGCATCAGCACCGCCAGGGGAAACGACATGGACATCCAAAACGTCGGCATTATCGGCACGGGGGCGATGGGTCTCGGCATTGCCCAGGTGTGCGCTCACAATGGTTTCCCGGTGACCGCGGTCAAGGCAACGCCTGGCTCTTGGGAACGGGCCAAGACCACGGTCGAAAAGAGTTTCGGGCGCATCGTCGAACGCGGCAAGATGACGGCGGACGAACGGGATGCAGCGATGTCGCGCATTACCTTTTCCACCGATGAGCATGCGGTTGCCTGCTGCGATCTTATTGTCGAATCGGTGATCGAAGACATCGATACGAAAAAGGACCTGTTCCGACGCCTTGAGTCGATTTGCCGGCCGGACGCGCTGCTGACGACGAATACTTCGACGCTGTCGGTGACGGCGATGATGGCCGTATGCAAGCATCGAGGCCGCGTCGCCGGGCTGCATTTCTTCAATCCGGCGCCCGTGATGAAGCTGGTTGAGATCATTCATGGCTTCGAGACATCGGATGAAACGCTTTCCGATCTCGATGCGTTCTGCAAGAAGATTGGCAAGGACCCGGTCATCGTTCAGGACACCACGGGCTTCATCGTCAACCGGCTGCTCACCCCTTACATGCTGAATGCCATTCGCATGTTGGAGCGGGGCACGGGCACGATCGAGAGCATCGATCATGCGATGCGCTCCGGTGCCGCCCACCCGATGGGACCGTTCGAACTGGCCGATTACATCGGTCTCGACGTGGTTGAGGCGATGGCGACCAACATCTTCCATGATGTCCGGCACGAGCATCATGCACCGCCGCATACCCTCACCCGTCTCGTGCAGCTTGGATATCTCGGACGCAAGACCGGCAAGGGCTTTTACGACTACGCGCAGAAGCCTGCGGTCCAGAACCCCGCTCTGTTGCGGCCGGTCGTCTGACCGCAACGTCCGGGCGACACTCACACGAAACCGGCTTTCCGGCAGGCGCGCGGCCCGCCGGAAAGCCTGTGGTTTCGGCGCGGCCGTCTACGGAGACGGTGCCGCGTCACCGATCGGACGTGCTCAGAGCAACGCTGATCGGCGCCACCGCCGTCGGCCTATGGTCAACATTGCCGACGCTTTCGACGTTTGCCGGGACCGTGCCGCCGTTTCAGCTAACGGCCATGGCGTTTGCCATTGCGTTCGCCGCGGCGGTCGCCCGTTGGTTGGTCGTCGGCAAAACGTTGCGCCGGCGCTTTGCTTGGCCCCCTCGCGCCTGGCTGCTCGGGCTTTACGGGCTCTTCGGCTACCATTTCTGTTACTTCATAGCCCTGCGGCACGCGCCACCGGCGGAAGCCAGCCTCATCAACCATCTCTGGCCGGTCCTCATCGTCGTGCTGTCATCGCTGCTGCCCGGCGAGCGCCTGCGCTGGTGGCACGTGGCGGGCGCCCTTGCCGGTCTCGCCGGCGCCATCCTGCTGGTGACCGGGGGAGGCCGCGTCGCCTTCCAGGCAGAGTATGCCACCGGTTATGGATACGCCATCGCCTGCGCTCTGATCTGGTCGACATACACGGTCCTCAACCGAA
>JALOTH010000234.1 GCA_025458035.1 Rhodospirillales bacterium | reverse complement strand
ACGCCGATCGCGGCCTTTATCCGTTCATCGGCCCGCGTGCAGGCGGTGCCCATGCCGTCGGCCGCCGCCGCATCTTCGCGGCTGCGCTCGCTCTTGCTGCTGCCTTCGCTCGATGAGGGGCGGTCGGATGCCGGCAACTTCGGTACCGCCTGGCGGGCAATCGCCTTGCGCAAGGTCGATTCCTTCACGCCGGTCAAACGCGCAACCTGCGACGGCCGCTTTCCTTCGGCCAGCAATCGCGCGCACTCGGCGCCTTTGTCCGCAGTCATGATCCTTGGCTTCGCCGGCGTCTTCGGTCGCAAACGCTCGGCAAGTGGTGCGTGCGATCTACTATCGGCCGTCACACCGTTCATCTCCCTTTCTCGTCCATAACCAGCCTGCGGCCGCAGCCACAGCTACAATCCATCACTTGCTCGGCAAGCGACCGCCCGCATGCCAATAGCTCTTGAGCACCGTCCGCGGGCAGACGGTATGTCGTCGGCGGCCGGCGCAGCAACGCAGATACCGCCACCATCATCGTGCACAGGCAGACGGCAGACAAGGCATCCGGACAACAGCCCGACTTGGTTAACTGGCGTTCATCGTGAAATTGCGCACGGACTGGAGCGCGAGCCGCTGGTATCGTTTGTACATTACTTGAGCAACCTTGGCAGGAGGTGTTTCTGATGAAGACAAGGGAAAGTCGCAGCGGAATTGACCGGCGCCAAGCCGACTTTGGTCCGCCAGACCAGCTGCCGGAATGCCGCCGTGTCCCCGAGCGCCGCCTTCCCGAGGTGAGTCGCTCGCAGGTGGCGAGTCACTTCCTACGGAAGGCACGTCATGGCCACCGCTATCTACCTACGAGAACATCACTTCGCTAATGCCTACATCCACACCAATGCCTGATATTCTTCGCGAAAAGCAAACAACTCACGCCGGAAGGATCTATCCTCCAGCCATGCCCTTTCTCCTGGCCGTTCCTCTCGTATCGAACAGTGGGGGATCGGGCGGTGGCCGGGATCGACGCGGGGCTAAAGAAGCGCGTGAGAACGATCCGCTGGTCCGGCAGCTCGACGACGCCAACCGCCGCATCGGTGAGTTGGTCATGAAAGTCGAGATCGTGCGCAAGGAAAAGGGGAGGGCTATTGGCGTGGCGCGCGCGCCGTTCCGGCGCCGCCGAAGATCCATCGCACGGCAGGGGGGGGGCCATTGACATGTTCGCGGCAGGGTCGGAAGCAAACATCGGAAAAAGCATCGGCGCCATCTTGCTGGCGTCGCCGGACGAATCGCGGTGGACGCACGTTAGCGAAGGACTGCGAGTCACCGTGAACGCGCAAATCGCGGCGATGGTTGTTCACTACCATGAGCGCAGCGATGGGCGAATTCTGCATGCTCCCAGCGTCCCTCCGTCTTTCTGCACAGCGTATGTCCGGAATGTCTCGAGCATCGACGGCTTTCTCGCCCATCATGCCTCGTCGCGCGAGCGAGGAGAGGTGTGGGCCACCCCTGGCGGCGAGGACGGGACGATCGCCGAGGTCGGCGACGTCTTCCGCCGATGGCCCGTCGCGCTCGGCCCCCACCATCACCTGTTCGGCGTCCTCGAGAAGCGTGGCCAGACGGCCGTCTATCTTATCTTCGCCCGCACCCTCGAGCGCGGCCCGTTCTCCACAGACGAAACGGCGCGGCTCGGCAACCTCCTGCCGACCCTCGCCTTCGCGTGGCGCGCCGAGCGCAGCGCGCGCGCACACGCCGCCCTCAGCGATGCCGCGTTCGCAATTCTCGATCGTTTCGTGCTGGGGGCGATCCTGATCAATCGTAGCGGCCGGCTGATCGCGGCGAACCGCAGCGCCCAGGAGCTGTTTCAGCGCAATGGGATGCTGTTCGTCCGGGGAGGACAGCTCTGCTGCCGTCACCAGGCGGATGCGCGCCGCCTCAAAGAGTCTCTCACCTCGCTCTTCGCCAACACCCAAACGCCCCCCGCTCGCGCGGGCATCAGCCTCACCCTTCCCGCCCGCGGCGATGGCACCGAAGACCTCTTCCTGCTCCTCACCCCTCCTGCGCGTACCTTGCCCTCGCAGCTCGCGGATCTGGCGGTGGTGTATGCATGGAACGCCGCCGCCGACACCGTTCCCCCGCCGCAAGTCTTGTGCGCGATCTACGGGATCACCGCCGCCGAGGCCGAGGTGGCCGTCCACTTGTGCCACGACAGGACTCGCGCCGAGACGGCGGCGGCCCAGGGGGTGAGCGAGAACACGGTGGCCTTCCACCTGAAGGCCCTGTTCGCCAAGCTCGGCGTCCAGCACAAGGCTGCCGTGGTCCGGCTGATTTGCGGTGGCCCCGGTCAGATCCGTGGATGGCTACGGGCCGCCGACGCGAGCGTTCGTGTTGGCGATGCGCGCCAACGGGAGACATCGCCAGGGCCCGGATCGACCGTACGAGACCCCCCCGATCTGCAGCTGAACCGCCGACACACTTCACTCCGTTGGCCGTGAGCGCTATCCTCTGGGCATGCGTCTCTGTGGCCAAGAATTCTCCATCGACCTTCTGGATCGAATCCGGGAGGTCGTCACGTCGG